>JBBSRZ010000019.1:0-31786 GCA_038242555.1 Flavobacteriales bacterium
ATACGATACAAGCCTTTTTTTGATAATTTTAATTAATCTTAAAAAGTCTGTTTCTCTTTTATTATTTTGCTAAATTTGGCTAATGTTTATCAAAGATTACATTTCTAAAGATTACCCTGCCTTTAACACGAGCGATTCTATCGCAGAAGCAAATAAAGTGGCTAAAGAATTCGGCTATTCTCATGTCTTCATCAAAAAGAAAGGAATTTACCAAGGTGCGCTAAGTCAGCAATTCCTGGAGGAAAGTGAAGCTGGTAATTTAAGTTCTTTAGAACATCAATATGAAAAATTTGCCTTACTAGATGAGGCCAATGTTTTAGATTCTATCAAATTGTTTCATACGTTTGGTAGCAACATCATTCCGATCATCAATAAAGAAGAAAAATATCGAGGTTATATCAACTGCGATGATGTTTTTAGTGAATTAGCAAAATATCCTTTATTTTCAGAAAGCAGCGCTTTACTAGTAGTGCAAATTAATAATAGAAGTTATTCTATGACTGATGTTTGTAAGATTGTTGAGTCGAATAATGCGAAAATTTACGGTTGTTACATTAGTGCCTTTGTAGAAGATGATGTGCAGATAACTTTAAAGATAAGCAGTGAAAATCTAAGTTCTATCGATGAAACATTTGAACGTTACGGTTATAGTGTCGTTCTTAAATATTACGACGACGAAAAAGAAGAACTGTTGAAAGATCGATTTGGATTTTTTCAAAAATACATGGAATTTTAAAAAGAGATGAAAGCAGCCATATATTCCCAGAAAAATGATTTAGATACTTTTTTGTATTTAAGTAAATTTGTTTCTGAACTCGAGAAAAGAGGAGTTCAGGCCATATTGTATGAGGAAATGGCGAAAGCGATGCAGTTCTCTTCAACATTCGAAACCTTTGCGAGCAAACAGGATCTGAATGAAATGAAAGTAGATTTGTTCTTTACTTTCGGTGGCGATGGAACGATTGTAAACTCTCTTTTATTTGTACAAGATTTAGAAATTCCCGTGGTCGGAGTTAATACCGGCAGATTAGGTTTTCTGGCAAGTTTTACCAAAGAAGAAGTTTTTAAAGAATTAGATGTTATTATTAAAGGTGATGTAAAAATCAGCAAAAGGTCTGTAATCGAAATTGTGTCGCCTAATAATTCGATGTTTTTTCCTTTCGCTTTAAATGATTTAACCATTTCCCGAAAAGAAACTACGGCGATGATCACGGTAGAATCTTATATTAATGGTGAATTTCTGAACACTTTTTGGGGCGACGGAATTATTATTTCTACACCCACTGGATCAACGGCGTATTCCTTGAGTTGTGGCGGACCGATTATTACGCCCAATAATGACACTTTTGTTATCACACCGATCGCGCCGCACAATTTAAATGTGCGTCCGCTTATTGTAAATGATGATGTTGAAATTAGATTAAGCGTTAAAAGCCGCGTTCCACAATATTCTCTTTCCCTCGACTCTCGATTATTCCATATGGAAACTGATGTCGAAATTATTTTGAGAAAAGCCCATTTTAAAATACTCTTGATCCATCCGCCCAATCTAAGTTTTTTCGAAACCATTCGGCAGAAACTGCTTTGGGGTAATGATAAGAGAAATTAATTCTCACTTAAAATCCTTAACTTTACTGTTCTCAATTCAGCAAAAAATAAATTTTTAAAAATATTAGTTATGAGCAAGAAATTTCCGGCAGGAGTTGCCACAGGACAAATGGTTACAGACATTTTTCAATTCGCTAAGGAAAATAAATTTGCACTTCCAGCGGTCAATGTGATTGGTTCCAGCAATGTAAATGCGACCATGGAAACTGCTGCAAAATTGAACTCACCAGTTATTATTCAATTTTCAAATGGTGGTGCTGCTTTTAATGCAGGAAAAGGATTGAGCAATGACGGACAACAAGCAGCCATATTAGGTGGTATCGCTGGCGCAAAACATATTCATACTTTAGCGGAAGCTTATGGAGCAACCGTAATTTTACATACAGACCACTGTGCAAAAAAATTATTGCCGTGGATCGATGGATTAATGGATGCGAACGAAGAATTTTTCGCGCAAACTGGAAAATCTCTTTACTCATCGCACATGCTTGATTTGTCTGAAGAATCAATTGAGGAAAACTTAGATATTTCTTGCAAGTATTTCGAAAGAATGGCGAAAATGGAAATGACATTAGAAATCGAACTTGGAATTACCGGCGGTGAAGAAGATGGAGTCGATAATTCTGGCGTGGATTCTTCTAAATTATATACGCAGCCAGATGAGGTTGCTTACGCTTACGAAAGATTAAACGCAATTTCTCCGAACTTTACCATCGCTGCTGCTTTTGGAAATGTTCATGGAGTTTACAAACCAGGTAATGTAAAGTTAACGCCGAAAATTCTTGACAATTCTCAGAAATATGTTTCGGAAAAATTCGGTCTTGGTGAAGAACCAATTAATTTTGTTTTCCATGGTGGATCAGGATCTTCTTTAGAAGAAATCAGAGAAGCAATCGATTATGGTGTTATCAAAATGAATATCGATACTGATCTACAATTCGCTTACGCAGAAGGAATTAGAGATTATATGGTTAGTAATATTGAGTATTTGAAAACTCAAATCGGAAATCCTGATGGATCAGACAAACCGAACAAAAAATATTATGACCCAAGAGGTTGGGTTAGAAAAGGAGAGGAAACATTTAGCAAAAGATTAGAGCAGGCGTTTGAAGACCTGAACAATATCAATACTCTTTAATTAAAATTTCAAATAGTAAATCATACCGAAATTTATTATTTTTAATCTAAAATAAAATTTAGAAACTTATGGCATTCGACTGGTTCAAAAGGAAAGCGCAAAATATAACCACTTCTACAGAAGACAAGAAAGATGTGCCTAAAGGGCTTTGGCATCAAACTCCGACCGGAAAAATCATCGAATACGAGGAACTGAAAGCAAACAATTACGTGTCTCCAGAAGATGGATTTCACGTGAGAATTGGTAGTAATGAATACTTTTCAATTCTTTTTGATGACAACAAATATACCGAACTCGACGCTAATGTCGAAAGTGTAGACATGTTGAAATTTAAAGATACAAAGTCGTATACTGATCGTTTAAAAGAAGTGAAAGCCAAAACCAAATTAACAGATTCCATCCGAAATGCCGTAGGAACAGTTAATGGTGAAAAGATGGTCATCTCTTGTATGGATTTTAGTTTCATCGGTGGATCATTAGGTTCAGTGATGGGTGAAAAAATTCGTCGTGCTGTTGATTATTGCATGGAGCATAAACTTCCGTACATGATTATTTGCCAATCTGGTGGAGCAAGAATGCAGGAAGCAACATATTCCTTAATGCAGTTGGCAAAAGTTCAGTCGAAGTTGGCGCAATTGTCACAAGCCGGTTTGTTATACATCGCGTATTTATGTGATCCTACTTTTGGTGGAATTACGGCTTCATTTGCAATGACTGCAGATATTATTATGGCTGAACCAGGTGCTTTGATCGGCTTTGCCGGACCCAGAGTTATTCGCGAAACCATCGGTAAAGATTTGCCAGAAGGATTTCAAACGTCTGAGTTCTTACAGGAGAAAGGATTCGTAGATTTCATTGTCAAAAGAACCGAAATTAAAGAGAAAGTTGCTAAGACTGTTAACCTTTTGAGCCACGCTTAAAAAATTCAAACTATTATAAAAATCTCACCTCTATGGAGGTGAGATTTCTTATTTTCTATGAGGAATTTCAAAATTATATTTAATGCTTTAGGATCGTTAAGTTTCATTAAAATTATGAAACTTTTGCGATTAACGTTTCCGCACCCTTTATTTTCTATTTTAGGATTTTATGCCACTTTAAAGAGTTTTTCGCTAGCTCAAAAGCACTTCCCTAAAACGCATTCGAACAATGGAGTAGGCAATGCCTTTCGCCATTCTTTATGGACATGCCTGATTATGATGTATTGCTGTAAGGTTTCCTCGCCGAAAAAGGCATTGGATTACTGCAAAAAAATGACCGACTTGCACGAAGAACTTTTCCCTAATAAACCACTTGAAACTAAGATGGATTTGCACAACAATCAAATCGGTTTGGACTATTTTATGGAACTGCTTCCAGGCGTTCACCGACAGTTTTTTGAAACAAGTTTTTTCGTTAAAGGTTTAAAAGATAAAACCGAAAGAGCCAAAGTACTAACAAGTTTAGACGACAATTTCCAAGGGTACCTAGTTTTTATTCCGCAGTAATTATATTTATTTTTTGGAGATTTTATATAATTTGCCACTGTCGGTTACGGCGTATAGGTTTCCATCTTTTCCACTCAATACATCTCTAAATCTTTCTTTCTTATCTTCTAAGAGCCATTCCTCACCAACCACTTTGTTATTCTTGATCACTAATCTTATTATTTTCTCGCCACTTAAACAGCCAAGCATCATATTGTTCTTCCATTCGTCAATATTTCCAGCGTAGAAGGTAATTCCACTCATAGAAATAGAAGGATCCCAATAATAAACAGGTTGTTCTGTACCTTGTTTTTGCGTTTCTCCGGTATTAATTACTTTGCCGCTGTATTCACGTCCGTAACTAATATCTCCCCAACCGTAGTTTTTTCCGGGTTGAATGAGATTCACTTCATCACCACCTTTTTGTCCCATTTCCGCTTCCCAAAGTTGACCTTTTTCATCCATTGCTAAACCCTGCGGATTACGATGACCGTAAGTATAGATCTCAGGTTTAAATTTAATGTTTCCTACGAACGGATTGGTGGAAACTGGTTTTCCATCTTTAGTGATCTTTAAAACTTTTCCTAAGTAAGCCATGGTGTTTTGCGCCAACGGTCGAGTTTCTAAATCAGAACGCTCACCAGTACTTACAAATAAGTTTCCATCTTTGTCGAAAAGTAATCGACTTCCGTAATGGAGTTTTCCGTCATAAGTTGGGGTTGCTCTGAATATAACCTGTGGATTTTCTATTCTTTTTTCATCTGCCGAAAGTTTTCCTTTCCCGACGGCAGTATGATTCCCACCAGTCACTGGTTCTGAAAAAGTCCAATAAATCATTTTGTTCGTTGCGAAATCGGGATCAAGTGCGACATCTAATAATCCACCTTGCGCTTTTGAATCGACGGAAGGTAAACCTTCAATTTTAGAAATAATTTTCCCGTCTGCTGAAACTAAGTTCATAAAACCTGACTTTTCAGTGATTAAAAACCGACCGTCAGGAAGATTAATAATTCCCCACGGTTTTCCTAATGTTGAATTAATTACTTCCACATTATACGCCGTCGTCGTTTTCACTCCAACTACTCTAGTCTGACCGTTGAATGCTGGCTGATAATCTGGTGAATTTTTATCTGCAGTTTCGGGATTGGACAATGCTGTAGATTCTACAGAAGTATCAGTACGATCGGTATTTACTTTCGAATTACCGGTGCAGGAGGCAAGAAGAAGGACGGTTATTAGAGCAGAACTCTTTAGTATAATTGATTTCATAAGAATAGAATTTAGGTTTATTATTGGGTGTTTAGTGCTACCAGATATTGAGAAATAATTTTATATTTGATTAAATATACAAAGAATGTTCAAACAATTTATTATTCTGATTTCAGTTTTCGCTTTTACGTATCTTTTTTCGCAAAATAAAAGTTTCGTTTATGAGCTGAAATATAAGCCGAATCCCAGCAAAGACAGCATCGCAAACGAAAAATATATCTTAGATATTAATGAAGGCAAATCTGTATTTCGAACTTTGCGAGATAAAAAAACTGATTCTACTTTTCATACAGGCAGAAACCACAATTTTATGAGCACTTCTTTGAAGGACTATAATGCTGTTTCAAAAGATTTAAAACTAAAAGAAACAAAAAAGTTCATTCATAATTTTCAGAAAGTTTTTTCTATAAAAATAGACGAAGAATTAAATTGGAAGATTGAAAATGAGACAAAAGATATTTTAGGAATGAAAGCGCAAAAAGCCACTACTACTTATGGCGGGAGAAATTGGATCGCTTACTTTACGAATGAAATTCCTTTACAGGAAGGACCGTATGTTTTCTCTGGTTTGCCCGGATTAATAACTGAAATTTACGATACGCAAAACGATTATGTTTTTTCATTAATTCAAATCAAAAATTCAGACGGCAATTTATATGAAAAAGTAAAAGCACTACCTGTTTCGTGGAAACAGTATGAAAAGTTAGCGTTAGACTTTTTTACAGATCCCACTCGGGAAATTAGCGGTAAAAATTCGGGAAGCAGCGTGATGATAACAAAATGGGTCGATGAAAAGGGAAATGAATTCACACCAAATTTCAAAGAGATGAATGAAAGAGAGCAGAAGATTATTCGCGAAAATAATAATCCGATTGAACTGAATCATAAAATAAACTATCGTTAAAATATCAGTAATTTCAAGGGTTTCTTTTAATTTAGTATCAGTAAGTGGTATTAATTTCTATTATTCATACTTATATTTTTTCTATAGAAAATTTCAATTTCATTCGGTCGTTTTCAGAAATTTAATTTCTTTCTTTTCCGTATTTTTGCACCATGAGATTTGAACTAGAATCAGAATATAAACCAACTGGTGACCAACCAACTGCAATTAAGAAATTAACAGAAGGATTGGAAATTGGTGAAAAATACCAAACACTTCTCGGCGTTACCGGTTCCGGAAAAACCTTTACCGTTGCCAATGTCGTTAACAATGTGCAAAAACCGACTTTGGTTTTGGCGCACAACAAAACCTTAGCGGCGCAATTATTTATGGAGTTCAAAGAATTCTTTCCAAATAATGCCGTAGAATACTTTGTCTCTTATTACGATTATTATCAACCAGAAGCCTTTATCGCTTCTACCAATACTTATATTGAAAAAGATTTATCCATTAACGAAGAGGTAGAAAAATTACGTCTTTCAGCGACTGCAAGTTTATTATCCGGAAGACGAGATGTTTTGATAGTCGCTTCAGTTTCCTGTATTTATGGTATTGGAAATCCCGTGGAATTCCATAAGTCACTTATTTCGATTGAGAAAAATCAAAAAATGACGCGTACTAATTTGCTTCATGCCTTGGTTAATGCGTTGTATTCCCGAACATTAAATGAATTTCAGCGTGGAACTTTTCGGGTTAAAGGTGATGTTGTTGATGTTTTCCCGGCTTATGCAGACAACGCAATTCGAATTCAGTTTTTTGGAGATGAGATTGAAACGATTCAGAGTTTTGATCCGGTTTCAGGAAACGTGATGGATCATTTCGACGAAATTAAAATTTACCCGGCTAACCTTTTTGTAACTTCTAAAGAAACGCAAGTCAGTGCTATTCGTGATATTCAGGACGATATGGTTAAGCAAGTTGATTTCTTTAATGATGTCGAAAAACCTTACGAGGCAAAACGTCTGCAGGAAAGAACCGAACTCGATTTAGAAATGATGAAAGAACTCGGCTACTGCAGCGGTATTGAAAATTATTCACGCTATTTCGATGGAAGATTGCCAGGTTCGCGACCTTTCTGTTTACTTGATTATTTCCCTGAGGATTATTTGATGGTCATTGATGAAAGTCACGTAACCGTGCCGCAAGTTCATGCGATGTACGGCGGCGACCGTAGCAGAAAAGAAGTTTTAGTTGAACATGGTTTTCGCTTACCTGCTGCTATGGATAACCGTCCGTTGAAGTTTGAAGAATTCGAAGGAATTCAAAATCAGGTAATTTACGTTTCTGCAACTCCAGCAGATTACGAACTCGAAAAATCAGGTGGTGAATATATTGAACAATTGATTCGTCCGACCGGTTTACTCGATCCCGTTATTGAGATCCGTCCGTCCTTAAATCAGATTGATGATTTAATGGAAGAAATTCAAAAGCGTGCAGAAATTGATGAACGAACATTAGTAACGACATTAACCAAGAAGATGGCGGAAGAACTAACCAAGTATTTCACAAAGTTTGGGATTCGAACGCGATATATTCACTCGGATGTGGAAACCTTAGATCGAATTCAGATCATGCAAGATCTGCGCGTCGGTTTATTTGATGTTTTGGTTGGAGTCAACTTATTAAGAGAAGGATTGGATTTACCAGAAGTTTCTTTGGTCGCTATCCTAGACGCTGATAAAGAAGGAATGCTTAGATCAAGAAGATCAATGACCCAAACGGTTGGTAGAGCAGCGAGAAACCTGAATGGAAAGGCCATTTTGTATGCTGATAAAATGACGAAATCAATGCAGTCAACGATTGATGAAACTCTTTATAGAAGACAAAAACAGATCGAATACAATGAGAAGCATGGTCAGGTGCCGACCGCTTTAAATAAAAAAATATCTGAAGTAATGGTAGGAAGAAGCAAAGATTTCCCGGACGAGAAATATACTCAAAAAGAAATTTTACGAGAAGTTGCCGAACAGAAATCTCAATATGGCGGCGATGGTTTAGAAGGGCTCATTGGTGAAAAACAAAAAGCAATGGAAACCGCCGCTAAAAATCTTGACTTTATCAAAGCAGCAAAATTACGAGATGAGATTAATGCGTTGAAAGCGCATTAAAAAATTAAATTTTAATTAATGATTATAAAAAATAAAGGAGCGAATCAATTTGATTCGCTCCTTTATTTTAATTTAAATTCCGTCTATTACATTGGAACAAATACCACTGCGGCAACTGCTGCTGCGGCAATTATAAGAGAAGAAAATGGATCTGGTTTTCTGATCTGAACAATTTCATTTCGATTCAGCGTTATGTTTTCCCCATTCTTTAATTTCCCATAGATATTTTGGTTATCTATTTTTAGAACTTTAACTTTTATTGTTTTTGCACCTTGACTTTGAATACTATACGTCTTGTACAATTGTAAGGTGTTATCCTTTAGAGGCATTTTTGCAGTTACAACCTTGGTTTGGCAAGAAGCCATTATCAGAAAAATCGATAATAATGCGATTATCTTCTTCATATTATATTTAATTTTGTACAAATTTAATGAATATAAACTTCTATTCTTTAATTTTATCAATTGTTAACATTTAGATCTTGGGCGATTAACCAGGCTTCACTCCAGCAAGCCTGAAAATTAAATCCTCCCGTAACCGCATCGATGTTTAGGACTTCACCGGCGATATAAAAGTGGGGAAGGATTTTCGACTTCATGGTTTTAAAATTGATTTCCTTTAAGTCGATTCCGCCAGCCGTCACAAATTCATCTTTGTACGTTGATTTCCCAGTGACTTTCATTTTGTTTGCACAAAGGTATTGAACAATTTTCTGTAATTCTTGACCAGAAATATTGGAGATGTTTTTATTTAAATCTACTTTTGATAACCAAAGTATTCGGTGCCAAAAACGCGTCGTGATATCAAAGATTTTTGAACTTCCGATCGTCTTTTTAGGATGATCTTGTCGAAAAGTTTTGAAGGTTTCTTCTGCACTTTCTAAATCAATTCCTAAAAAGTTGACGATGATCTCAAATTGATATTTTAAGTCTGCAAGTTCTCGTGCTTTCCAAGCGGATAGTTTCAGAATTGCCGGGCCAGAAAGTCCCCAATGCGTAATCAACATGGGTCCTGATTCGTCCATTTTTAATTGTGGAATTGAAACTTCAGCGTACGGGAAACTCGTGCCCATCAAATCTTTTAAAGTATCATTTTTAATATTAAAAGTAAAAAGTGAGGGTACTGGCTCTATAATTTTATGACCCAAACTTTGAATCATTTTTAAAGACTTGGGTGAACTTCCGGTTGTATAAACGATAAAGTCCGCAATATAAGTATTTGTATTTGTGGTGATTAAATACTGATCTTCTTTTCGCTCTATATTAAGAACGACACATTTTACATGAACCTCGAAATTTTTATTTGAAACTTCTTGGAGCATCGAATTAATTATCGTTTGTGACGAATTGCTTTCTGGAAAAATACGATTGTCATTTTCAATCTTTAACGGAACGTTTCGTTGTTCAAACCAATCCATCGTATCGCCCGGCTGAAACTTGTGAAATACACTCAGCAATTCTTTATTTCCGCGAGGATAAAATTGGACCAGTTCCTTTGGATCGAAACAGGCATGCGCTACATTACATCTTCCACCGCCTGAAATTTTTACTTTTTGGAGCACATCAGAATTCTGTTCTAGAATAATAACGTCGTATTTAGTATCGTCGAGATTTGCAGCGCAGAAGAATCCTGCCGCACCTCCGCCGATGATGATTACTTTTTTCTTTTTCAATTTGTTTTTTTTTCACAAAGACGCAATGGTTTTATGCAATCAGCGCAAATGAATTAACTTAAACTTTTTTGAATATTTGCAATTCTTTATTGCACAAGACTTTTGTGGTTAACGAATTGCAAAAATACCATTTTTCTAAACCATCATTAATGCTTATTTTTGGGAATTAGAAAATAGGCTTGTAAATAAGAAAGATCCGCGCCCCGACTTGAATGGAAATCCTATTTTTTGCTGTGGAAAGCAACGGCAAAAAAGATTGTAGTGGAAGGCGGAAAAGGCGCCCAAATAAAAAATATTTAAAATGTCAGATTATCATTATAAATTCGAAGTGCGCTGGAGCGATATCGATGCAAATCGTCACTTGGCGAATTCTTCTTACGTAGAATATTGCGCGCAAACAAGAATGGCGTTTATGAACGCACATAAAATGGGCCTCAAAGAATTAAGTTACTGGGGAATCGGACCGGTTATTTTGCATGAACGGTATTCTTTTTTTAAAGAAATCTACGCTGATCAAACAGTTTTTGTTTCGTTGGAAATTGCGGGAGTGTCGGAAGATGCGAGTATTTATCAATTTGTGCATAAATTTTATTTGCCAGACGGAACGCATTGTGCAACGGCAGAAGCGACGGGAGTTTGGATCGATACGATGTTGAGAAAATCAACGACACCACCAGATGATGTTTTGGAAGTGATGAATGAATTCAAAAGTGAAAAGGTAAAAACCTTAACCCGACAAGATTTGAAAGATCTGCCCTTCAAACCTGAAAACGTAGAAGCCTTTCATAAAAAAAACACCTTTACCTGGAAAAAAGATAAAGAGGAGAAATCGGAAGATTAACCGCTTCTAAACTTTATTAATTCTTTGTTATTTTAAAATAATATTATGCTTGAAGATAAAAATCCTGACTTAACTCCCATCTCCACTTACGGTGAATTTGGTTTAATTAAACACTTGACCGAAAACTTTAGTTTTGAAAATCCTTCTACGGAAGTTTCAATTGGTGATGATTGCGCGGTCATTAATCCTGACGGTCAAAAAGTGGTTGTAACAACCGATACTTTGGCGGAAGGAGTGCATTTTAATTTAGGATATGTTCCTCTAAAACATTTGGGTTACAAAGCCGTGGTAGTTAATTTGAGCGATGTCGCCGCAATGAACGCAACGCCGACGCAGATTTTAGTTTCACTCGCAGTTTCGAGTCGATTTCCGGTTGAAGCCTTGGAAGAGATTTATGCTGGAATTTCCATGGCGTGTAAACATTATAAAGTAGATTTAGTTGGGGGTGACACGACCAGTTCTACGTCTGGTTTGGTGATCACAATTACAGCAATTGGATTAGAACATTCCGACAACTTAGTAATTAGAAACGGAGCGCAAGTCAATGATTTGTTGGTTGTGACCGGCGATTTAGGTGGTGCATATATGGGCTTGCAAATTTTAGAAAGAGAACATTCTGTTTTTTTGGCGAATCCGAATATGCAACCAGAAATGGAAGGTTATGATTATATTCTCGAACGACAGTTGAAGCCTGAAGCGAGAACCGATATTAAAAACACTTTGAAAGAATTAGAAATTCAGCCGACTTCGATGATTGATGTTTCTGATGGTTTATCCTCTGAAACTTTACATTTGTCGGACCAAAGTAAAGTTGGGTTCCGAATTTATGAAGAAAAGATTCCCATGGATTCACTAACCATTTCAACTGCGGAAGAGCTCAATTTAAACCCTGTTATGTGCGCTTTGAGTGGCGGTGAGGATTATGAATTGCTATTCACGATTTCACCAAACGATTTTGAAAAGATTAAAAATCATCCAGACTGTACCGTTATTGGTCACGCCATGGATTTGGAGCAAGGAAACTTTTTAGTAGCAAGAGGAAGTGGCGAACTGGTTGCGTTGAATGCACAAGGATGGGATGCTTTTTTAAATAAAGACCGCAATGAAAGAATTTAAAAATTAAAAAAATTAACCATAAAGTTTAAGCTCTACCGTTGACCGGAAATGATTTCTAATCTAAATAATAAGAACATAAAAAAGTCCCAATCGAGAGATTGGGACTTCTTATATTTAAAAACACTTTTAATTAAGCGTTTGCTTCAATAGAAACAAATGATCTGTTGTTTTGTTTCTTTCTGAAAACTACTTTTCCGTCGATCAAAGCGTGCAATGTGTGGTCTTTGCCCATTCCTACGTTTTCACCAGGATGGTGTGTTGTCCCTCTTTGTCTCACGATGATATTTCCAGCAATAGCGTCTTGTCCTCCGAAAATCTTAACACCTAATCTCTTAGAATGTGATTCTCTACCGTTTTTGGAACTACCAACTCCTTTCTTATGTGCCATTTTATTTTAAGGTTTTTTGGTTTATATTATTCAGCGGTTTCGCTGTCTGATGTATTCTTTTCTGCTACCGGCGCTTCTGCAACTGGAGCTTGTTTTTTTGCTTTTGGTTCAGTTTTTTTATCCTCTTTCTTTTCAAAACCTGTAATTCCAGTAATTTGAATTTGAGTTAGAGATTGTCTGTGACCGTTTTTCTTTTCGTATCCTTTTCTTCTTTTCTTTTTGAAGACGATTACTTTGTCAGCTTTTAGGTGACCTAAGATTTCAGCATCTACTGTGATACCGCTTACAGCTGGGGCGCCGATTGTTGTAGAACCGTTTACAGTTAAAAGAACTTTATCGAAAGAAATTTTTCCTCCTACATCGCCTTTCAAACGGTTTACAAACAACTTCTGGTCTTGCTCAATTTTATATTGAAGCCCTGCTATTTCTACAATTGCAAACATTGTTTATAAATTTTGTTAGTTATTCGAGGTGCAAAAGTAAGAAATAAATCTCAGTTATTTACCATGAAGGTTTAAATTTACGAAAATCTTTCCATTCAAATAGTTAAGTGTTGTTTTGTGTAGATGAGCCGACGCTTATCTGTAAAATTAAAAACGACTTTCACACGTGATTTTTATTTACTTTTGATTTTTAAACATATTATGAAAAGAGATCTCTACATCGACTTTGCAAAAGGTTTTGCTACGCTTTCAATTATCTTTATTCACACGGTTTATTGGTCTGGGCAATTTTATGTTCCGACCGAAGTTCGGGTCTTGTCCTTATTAATAGATGTTCCCTTATTTTTCGCCCTGAGCGGAATTACTTCCGGTGGAAATGTTGAAAAAACATTTTATCGATTATTAAAGTTACAGATTACCTTCATGATTTTTGTAACCTTTCTTTTTTTTCTCGATTATTTCTTTAAAGTTTTCGGTCTAAATTTTTTCGGTCTAAATTGGATGAAAGAATTCTATTCAACCTTCGGGACTAAATATGTACCTCAAAGTATTTCTGATATTCCGCAATGGAAAAATCTTGGCAATTGGTATCTTCATCAATATACGAACGCTGATACTTTTCCGGTAGTGATGGGGAGTTTCTGGTATTTGAAAATTTATTTCATTTTAACGGTTTTCGGAGTTTTAATACTGCGATTTTTTCCGAAACATATTAATTGGTTTATCGGACTTTGTTTTGCGCTCACTTTTCTATTTAATGTCTTTCCGCAATTTTATCCCACAGGTCAAGTGGGTTATGTGGCTTTATATTTAGCCGTATTTTTAATTGGTCATCAATTAAGAGGAAAAAAAATTCCAAATAAATTAGTTCCTCTATTATATGGAGCGTTGATTTTAATTTTAGTTTTCCTTTTCTGGAATTACGGAAAAGAATACTTCCTCAAAATGAATAAGGCTAAGTTTCCTCCAAAATTACTGTACGCATTTTGGTCAAGTTTCTCGTTGCTGACGTTATTTGTTTTATACAATCGATTAAAAATTAGCAAAAACAATTTCATCACCTATATTGGTAAGAATGCGATCTTCTACTATTTCGCGCAAGGAATGAGTTCTTCTTTGATTTATTTTATTGTTGTTCAAATTAAAGATTCATTGCCGTGGGGATTTTTGTTAGTTCTCATTTTTGCAATAAATATTTTATTGGCAGTGATCATCGCAGAAGGTTTGAAGAAAATAGATGCACTTGGCTGGAAACTTCTTGAATTTATACGTAAAAAAACTGCTTCAGTCTAAGACCAAAGCAGTTTATATATATAATAAAAGATTAATCTCTCTTATTTCCTCGTGCAATAACAGCAATTAAAATAATTAATAACAACGCACCTACTACCCAATATAATGGATTTGTAAACCACTCTTCAGTTGAAGTTGTTTTTGTTGTCGTAACATCAACATTCAAATCTGGTGTGGTATCTTGTGCGAAAGCCACCACGCTGAAGAAAAAAGTTAGCATGAAAATTCCGAATTTCTCTACTCTGTTTTTTAATGATAAAGTGTTCATAATAGTTTATTTTTAATGTTGTTTTGGATTCTCCAACATTTATGCCACAATATAATATTCTTTTCAAAAGAATGAAGTAAATGTTGAATATTTGGAAAAATGGATACTCCTAAATCGCTGTTCTTTAAATGATTAAATTTACCAAAAAATTATACGATGTTTAAATTGAGACTTTTGACAGATCCACGCTGGGCAAATATTGCAGAAGGAAATTTAGAAGAAATCTTAACTGATCACGCTTGGTGCGAACAAAAAGCGACGACCAACGCCATTACTATTATCACGATGGTTCCAGAACATCCCGAACTTGTCACTGAATTGTTAAAAATTGCACAGGAAGAACTAGAGCATTTTCAACAAGTACATGAAATCATCAAAAAACGAGGATATACTTTCGGCAGAGAAAGGAAAGATGATTATGTAGGTCAATTATTTAAATTTATTGTTCAAGGAACGCGTCAAAATTATATTATCGACCGTCTGCTTTTTGCCGCGATGATCGAAGCCAGAAGTTGTGAACGTTTCAAAGTGCTGACCGAAAATATTAAAGATGAAGAACTTAAAACCTTCTATAAAGAATTAATGATTTCTGAAGCAAACCATTACACTGCATTCATCGGATTTGCCAGAAAAATGGGTGATCCAGAAAAGGTAAATCAGCGTTGGGAAGAATGGCTAGATTATGAAGCCGAGATCATTAAATCCTACGGGAAAAGAGAAACAATTCACGGTTAAACTTTTCTTCCACTTTAGTTGAAAATAACCTATTTTTACTTTTTAAATTAAAGATTTCACACTTCTAATTCATGACTAAGCAGCAGTTCGAAAAAATACTCAATACGTTCGCAAAATCCTTTTTTCAAGGGTTGCTGATTATTGGACCTTTTGCTTTAACAATTTGGATTATTTGGTATATCGTTTCTAGCATCGATAATATTCTTCCTGTTTTATCTCAACAATTTTATCCCGGAATTACCTTCTTAATCGTTATTTTCAGTACGACGTTGATCGGATATCTAGGAAGTAAATTCATTATCGGACGTGTCATTGTAGATAGTTTCGATTATTTATTAGAACATACGCCCGGAATTAAATTTATTTATACTTCTTTGAAAGACGTTATGACTTCTTTCGTTGGTGATAAGAAAAAGTTTAATCAACCAGTACTCATTAAAACTGCGGAAAATCCAGAAGTTTGGCGCATTGGTTTTCTTACCCAAAGCGATCTTACGTCGGTTGGTTTTCCTGATTATGTTTCCGTCTATTTACCGCATTCTTATGCCGTTTCCGGTTGGGTAGTTTTTGTGTTGGCGACGAACATTGTAGCGTTAGAAAACGTAACTGCGGCACAAGCAATGAAATTTGCGGTGAGTGGAGGCGTGGCTGGATTCCATTCAGATGACAACGTATTTAAAGCGCCAGAATGAGTTGACTTAATAATTACTTAAAGAATAGATCATCTTTTATTCTTATTTTTTTAAATGATTATTCACTCTTTAAATATTCTTATGAAATTACCATACGCAGAACCTTTTAGAATTAAAATGGTTGAAGAAATTCACCAATCTACTAAAGAGGAAAGAGAAGAATGGCTCAAAAAAGCGCATTACAATTTATTTAATTTAAAGTCATCTCAAGTTTATATTGACTTGTTAACCGATTCTGGAACTGGCGCCATGAGCGACCAACAATGGGGTGCGATGATGACCGGCGACGAAAGTTACGCCGGCTCGAGAAGTTTTGATAAACTTCACGAAACTGTAAAAACAATTACGGGTTACAAATACTTACTTCCTACTCACCAAGGACGCGCCGCAGAAAATGTCTTATTTTCAGTTCTTGTGAAAGATGGCGATGTCATTCCCGGAAACTCTCATTTCGACACGACGAAAGGTCATATTGAAATCCGAAAAGCCCACGCGATCGATTGTACGATTGATGAAGCTTTTGATATTGAAGATCCTCATCCATTCAAAGGAAATATCGATTTAGAGAAATTAGAGGAAGTTTATAAAGCGCATCCGAAGGAAAAGATTCCCTTTTGTTTAATCACGATTACTTGCAATTCGTCTGGTGGACAACCCGTTTCTTTGGAAAATATGAAAGCGGTAAAAGATCTTTCTGATCGATATGGAATTCCGATTTATTTTGATTCTGCCAGGTTTGCCGAAAATGCTTATTTCATTAAGCAAAGAGAAAAAGATCAGGAGAACAGAACCATTAAAGAAATTGCAAAAGAAGCCTTTTCTTATGGAGTTGGAATGACGATGAGTTCTAAAAAAGATGGTTTGGTTAATATCGGTGGATTTATCGCGTTAAACGATCCCGAGATTTTTAAGAAAGCCTCTAATTTTACTATTATTTTTGAAGGGTTTATCACTTACGGCGGAATGGCTGGACGAGATATGGCTGCCTTAGCCGTTGGTTTGAACGAAGCGACTGAATTTGAATATTTAGAAAGTCGTATTTCACAAGTCGAATATCTGGGAAATAAATTAATTGAATATGGAATTCCAGTTCAGAAACCAATTGGTGGTCACGCAGTTTTTATCGATTCGCTAGGTTTTTTACCAAATGTTTCGAGGGAAGAATATCCGGCGCAAACGTTGGCGAACGAAATATACATAGAAGCAGGTATTAGAACAGTAGAGATTGGAACTTTACTAGCAGATCGAGATCCAGAAACGCGAGTTAACCGCTATCCAAAATTAGAACTGGTGCGCCTGGCAATCCCACGTAGAACGTACACGAATAATCACATGGATTACATTGCGGCCGCTATTAAAAATGTTTATGAGCGTCGAAATGAAATTAATAAAGGATACAACATCGTTTGGGAATCAGAAATCTTAAGACACTTTACGGTGGAATTAGAGAAGGCTTAACTATTCCGTTTCTTGATTTAAATACAAAAACCTCGGCGCTTGTCGAGGTTTTTTCTTGTTTACTTTGAAGTTATTTACATGCACAAAAAGAACGGACATATTGCCCGTTCCTTATAATTTGAAAAATCTGATTTTATTTAATTAAACCTAACTCAACTAACCGTTCATGTAGAAATTCTCCTGCGGTAGTATCCTCATACAATTTCGGATTATTTTCATCAACACAATTTTCTAAAGCGTTCAGTGACATTTCACCAACCGGATGCATAAAGAACGGAATAGAATATCGACTATTTCCCCAAAGTTCTCTGGGCGGATTCACCACTTGATGAATAGTAGATTTAAGTTTATTATTAGTCAATCTCGACAACATATCTCCAACGTTAATCATTAATTCATCGGGTTCTGCCATCGCATCAATCCACTCGCCATCGTTGTTTTTAACTTGCAGACCTTTTCCTTGTGCACCCATTAATAGAGTAATCAAGTTGATGTCTCCGTGTGCCGCAGCACGAACGGCATTTTGTGGTTCTTCCGTTATTGGTGGATAATGAATTGGTCGTAGAATAGAATTTCCTTCGGTCACAAATTGGTCGAAATAAAATTCGTCTAAACCTAAATGCAACGCCAAAGCACGCAAAACATAAATTCCCGTTTTTTCTATCATTTTAAAAGCCTCTTCGCCAACGACGTTAAATCTAGGATTTTCCGCCACCTCAACATTGTCAGGATAAACTTCGGCGTATTCAGAACCCGGTTCTAGATATTGTCCGAAATGCCAAAACTCTTTTAAATCTCCTTTTTTAAAACCTTTTGCAGTTTCTTTGCCGAATCCTACGTAGCCGCGCTGTCCGCCAATACCGGGGATTTCGTATTTCTGCTTGGTTTCGACTGGTAGATCAAAGAATTGTTTCACTTCGCCATAAAGTTCATCAACCAGCTGATCATTTAAAAAGTGACCTTTTAAGGCTACGAAACCAATTTCTTCGTATGCTTTTCCGATTTCATTTACAAATTTTTGTTTGCGTTCCGGTTCTCCCGAAAGGAAATCACGCAAATCCACACTGGGGATCTGTTTCATTTTGTTTGATTAAGAGTTCAACGGTAAATTTAAGATTTTTTAGATTAAAAATTTTATAATGAGTAAATTTGCCGTAATCAAGTCTCACTATGAAACAATTCTCTTCTAAGCGAAGTATTCAGATTTTAGCCCATCTTTTAAAAGAATACGGAATTTTCGATATCGTCATTTCACCCGGATCTAGAAATGCTCCGCTAGCGATTCATTTTTCAGAAACTGATGAGTTAAATTGCTACAGCATTGTTGATGAGAGAAGTGCGGCTTTTGTCGGAATGGGCATGGCTAAAAGTCTGAAAAAACCAGTGGCCTTAAGTTGCACAAGTGGTTCTGCGGCAGCCAATTATTATCCGGCGATTATCGAAGCATTTTACCAGAATACTCCTTTATTAATTTTAACTGCGGATCGTCCCGTTGATTATGTCGATATTTTCGATGGACAAACGATTCGTCAGAAAGATCTGTATCAACAACATTCCTACGGAGATTTTCAATTATTAGAAGATTCAATGGAAAATGCAGACGATGAAAATTTTGCCATTATTAAAAAAGCCATTGAAGTTTGTTTTGAAAAACAAGGTCCAGTTCATATTAATATTCCGTTAGAAGAGCCGCTTTATAATATGGTTTCAGAACTTCCGACTTTTCCACCGGTTGAAAAAACAATTCGAAATCCAGCATATGAATTGCCTTCTAACTTAGTCGCTGAATGGAATACTTCTAAAAGAATTCTTATTCTGGTAGGAACAAGAGACTATAGCGAAGAATTGGAAATGCAATTGTCTCTATTGGTTAAAAATCACAGTGTTGTCGTTCTGAAAGAAGCAAATTCTAATTTAAAACATGAAAAGTTTTTCGGGCATATAGACCGCTATATTTTTAATTTCACTGATGAAGATTATAAAACATTTGCACCTGATTTACTAATTACGGTCGGACAAAATGTAGTTTCTAAAAAGATAAAACAGTTTTTACGAAAAGCGAATCCGAAAAGTCATTGGCATATCGATGAGGTGTGGCACCCCAATACGTTCTTTGCTTTAACGGAAAAAATAAAAGCCACGCCTGAAAAGTTTTTTGCTAAATTATTGAATTTCATTTCATTAGAACCAAGTCCTTATTTTAATTTATGGGATGTTTTGCGTGATAAAAGAGATTTGAAACACGCCGAATTTTGTTTAGGAACGCCGTTTTCAGATTTTAAATTATTCGAACTTCTATCACATCAACTTCCTCAACATATTAATTTACATATTAGTAATTCCTCGGCGATTCGGTATGCGCAGTTGTTTGACTTTCAGAAGAATAATGTGTACTGCAACCGCGGAACCAGCGGAATTGATGGCTCAACCTCTACGGCGATGGGTTTTGCGATGAAGGATGAAAAACAAACGGTTTTGGTTACGGGAGATATGAGTTTCTTTTATGATATCAATGGTTTGTGGAATAATTATATTCCGCCTTATACCCGTATCATCGTCTTTAACAATGGAGGTGGAGATATTTTCAAAATTATCCCGGGACCAAGTTCTACAAATGCTTTAGATGAATTTATCCTGACAAAACATCACAAGAATGCTGAACATTTAGCGAAACATTTTGGTTTTGCTTATACTAAAGTTGATGAAGAAGATGCTCTTTCTCGGATTTTAGATAATTTCTTTAAACCAGATGAAAAAGCAAAAATTTTAGAAGTTGACACTACTGCGGTTGAAAATGCAAAAGTGTTAAAAGCGTACTTTGAGTTTTTAAAATCTTAAATCTCAATCTGCTCCGATTTCTTTGGTAAATTATTTATTTTGTCTAGTGGATAACTAAAGGATTCGTTGAACTCATTCATGGCATTAATAAGTTGAAAATGAGAATACTCATTTAAATTGTTCAAATTAATTTCAGTTTCTTTAATCTTTTTCGTTTGCAATAAGTTTTGCCGCTGAACACCATTCAACAAATAGGTTTTAGGTGTAAACCATTCTTTTCCTTTTTTGAAAATTAAATTGGAATAAGAAGAATCTGTGATATGATTATTTTTCACAATGATGATCTCCGCTGCTTTTGACAGAATTTTCATTTTTTCGAGTTCTTTCCGATCTTCGAATTTAAAAGAGTAATCGTACGTATTGTTTTCGACTAAGGCAAAACTAGCAAGTTCAGAAATCGCATAAGGAATCATCTGTGTTCTGTATTTGCCCGTTAGATCATAGGTGATTTTGAATTTGTAAAGCCCATCTTCATCGTGTTCTAGTTCTTTGAAAATTGCAGCTAGGTCTATAGGTTCTCCTTTCCCAAAATTGGAGAAAGTGTCGTTGACCCGCTTTTGATGAAGATCCAGCAGAAATACTTTCTTGTCTTCTACTTTAATACTCTCAATGAATTGGGACATAAATTTTGTTTTTCATTTCTTGATATTCGTTGGCAAACTTACTCAAATGGGTGATGCCGCCACCACTTTTAAAATAAAGTTTTCCACTTTCTTCTTCAATAAACCTGATCATGACGCAGGAATCCAAATTTTGACCATCGAACCAGCCACAAACTCCTGTATAGAAACCGCGATCATAATTTTCTGCTTCTAAAATAATCTCCAGTGTTTTTTCTTTTGGTGCGCCCAAAATGGAGCCCGCAGGAAGTAAAGTTTTCATAATGCTTCCTATTTTGTTTTGGAATTCTGGTTTCAGTTTTCCTGAAATTTCAGAACTCATGGCGTACAAATTTTTCTGATTGGTTTTTATAAAATCAATTCGTTGGAATTCATTCACTTTTACTTCATCAGCAACCATGCTCAAATCATTTCGTAGTAAGTCCACTACCGTATAATGTTCTGCTATTTCTTTACGGTCATTTTTTAAAACTTCTGTTGCATTTTCCGTAGAAGCATCGATAGTGCCTTTCATCGGATACGTGAAAATTTCTTTCTCTTTAATTTCTACAAAGGTTTCTGGGGAGAAAAATACGAATTGATCTTGATAAAGAACTTTGTATTTTGCTTTTGAAGCGTGGAAGATTTCTTCTAAGTTGAGGTTGAACTCGATTTCAGATCTGCAAGTATAATTCGTAAGATAAGAATTTCCTAACCGAAGATTTTGCTGAACGAGATCAAAACCTTTTTGATATTGTTCGATGCTTTCAGGAAATGCTTTTAAATCAATGTTAGCCGAACTTGGAAGACAAGATTTAATATTCCTATAGTTTGGCAAATCAATTAAAATTTTATTTGCAATCAGTTCATCTTCTTTAAAGATTTCTACTTTTTCCCCTAAAAAATCAACCATAAAAAAATAGGGAACTTTTTGGTCAGAAAGTTTATCCATTTTATCAAAATTCGGATGAGATTTTAGCATTGGGCAAAAATACTCTTTTTAGGAATTAATCTTTAGGTTTTACTTATTTTTGCACCATGGAAAATAATTACCCGAAAAAGATCGGAATTGAGCAAATATTAAGAACGGCATTCTCCTACTGGAATAAAACTTTATTTTATCAGGTTTCCTTTAGTTTACTCTATTTTTCATTGTTTTTTCTGGGTTATTTTTATCTCTTCAAGAATTTCGGTTTGTGGGATGAAATTAGTCAGCACAGTGAATTGATGAAAACCGATTTTCCCGACTTCAGTAAAAAGATGGAAGAGGTTGCCCTATTGCCGCAAATGCAAAGTTTCATTCTCGGTATTTTCTTTCTGCTAGCCTTGATCAATCCTTTAAATGTTGGATTCTACAACATTTATAGAAAAATGGATCTAGACGAACCCATAACAATCAATGATTTATTTGCGGGTTATATGGGACTCACTTTCTTTAAATTTCTAGGATTTTATCTATTTTGGTTAATCGTGTTCTCTTATGCAAACTCTTTGCTTTTGTTAGGAGTTGTATGGATTTTCGTGACTTTGTTTTCGGTACCGCTCATGTATTTTATGAATGTAAATACGATCGAAGGAATTAAATTGACCTTCCAAGGTTTGAAGAGAGATTTCCCTACTGTACTTATTTCGGTTATTGTAGCGACGTTGTTTAGTTTATCCGGACTTCTTCTTTTTGGTTTTGGATTTTTATTTACTTTTCCGTTCTGGCATGCAATGATTTACTCTTTATACCGTCATTTCTATAACGAAAACGACTAAATAATTATGAAAGTGTTGAAAATCTAGTTTTTTTTGATAAATTTGAAAACATTAAAAAATAAAACTATGGACACTTTTACTGAATTTGAGCAGCCGACCGGACCCGAAAAGTCCGCTGGTGCAATTATTTCCCACGCCTTTGAAATTTATAAAGGAATATTTCTGTACGGAATAGGGGCACTTCTGATCATGTTTGCCATTTCACTTATTATTCAACCGCTTTCGGGATTTAACGGAATGGATTTCATGGAAGAATATAAATCTTCACCAGAAACGTTTTCAGATACAATGTGGTCGGTCCCGGGAATTAAAACCTATTACGGATTGTCTGGTTTATTAAATGTGCTTTTAATGCCGTTGTATGTCGGAATTATTTACATCGCCAATAAGTATAATCTGAAAGAATCGATAAGTTTCTCTGATTTATTTATCGGATATAAACAGAACTTCGTGAACATTATTATATATGCGATCATCTCATCTATTATCATGGGAATAGCGGCGGCACTTTGTTTTTTACCCTTGATTTTCGTACTTCCATTTTTGTTATTAGGCTATCCTATTTTGTTGTTTGAAAATGCAACTTTTTCAGAAGCATTGAGCAAATCATTTAAAATTGCAAAAGAAAATTACGGCGTATTCTTAGGAGCCTCTGTTTTAGGTTGGTTAATTAGTTTAATGGGAATTTTCCTATGCTGTATTGGTGTAATTTTTACGGCATGTTTTTACTTGGTAGTAATGTATTCTACCTATTGTGCATACTGCGGCAGACCCAGAACAATTGTAAATAATTAATAAAAATAAAGACTTCGATATTTTCAATAATATCTGTACATTTGGAAGCATTGGTTTTTTACCATTGCTTTTTTTTAATATTGAATTATGCTAAATAAGAAACATCAAATTAGTGGAGATATAATCAAGCAAATTGCGCTTTTGCTCGTCATCATTATACTTGCAGGATTAGTATGTTTTCACTTATCATTATTTTTTCCGGCACTTCTAGGAGCGATCACGCTTTATATCATTACCAGAAAATATAATATGTATTTGCAAGAAGAGAAAAACTGGAAACCTTGGGCCGCTTCGTTGGTTATAATTGTAGGCACTCTGATTGTTTTAATTTTACCGATCTATTTCATTGTCGATTTATTAATAGACAAACTAGGAAACGCGTCGGCTTATATGCAGAAATTCAATGTTTTCTTAGATAAAATTCATGATTATATTTATTCAAAAACCAATATTGATATTCTGAGTAAAGATAATCTTACGAAGGTAAAAGATAATGTAGCTCGGTTTTCTACTTCTGCTTTAAGTGGAACATTTAATACGTTTACGGTAGTAGCGTCGACGTATTTCATTCTTTATTTTATGTTGGAAAAGCCGCTCTTTTTTGAAAGATTGTTAAAGAGTTCCGCACCTCTTAAGAAATCAAACGTCAATTTATTAGGTGAGAAAATTCGCAAAATGGTTATTGCCAATGCGATCGGGATTCCGGTGGTAGCAATCGGACAAGGAATTATTGCCATAATTGGTTATTATATCTTCGGTGCGCCGAGTCCTATTTTATTATTTGCATTAACTTGTGTAGCCGCCGTGCTGCCGATTGTTGGTGCGGCAATTATCTACGTTCCCGTTTGCGTATACATGATTGCAGAAGGAGATGTGGGTTCGGGTTTAGGTTTGTTAGCATATTGCACCATTATAGTAGGTCTAACAGATAATTTATTGCGATTTACTTTGTTAAAAAAATTAGAGAATATTCATCCGCTAAACACCGTTTTTGGAATTATCATGGGTATTAATCTTTTCGGTTTTATGGGATTGATTTTTGGACCGATATTAATTTCGATTACTATTTTACTTATCCAAGTTTACCGAGACGAATTTGGTAATGATGAAAATGAACTCATCATGCCCGAACCCAAAGAAATTGAACCTAAAATTGACTTAACGATCTAAAAATATAATTGATGATTCCTGAACTTCGTCCAGAAATATTACAAGAAATTTGCACCACCGAAATGCCTTTCGGAAAATACAAGAACACTTTGCTGGTCGATTTACCGATCAATTATTTGGAGTGGTTTCAGCGCCAAGGAATGCCGGCCGGGAAATTAGGAATGCAGTTGTCGACTATTTACGAAATTAAGATGAATGGTTTAATGGATCTGTTAACTCCTTTAAGAAAGAAAATTCCTACTGCACCAGTGAAGAAAAAGACGTATAAATTCTAGCCTATTTTTCCTTTACATTAATTATTAAAATAAAAATAGGTCTAAATTTAAACCTATTTTTAAAGAATTCTTCTATTTAAAAAGTTTTCCTACAATTTTACCGATTTCCACAAAATCGTTTGCGTTGCCAATATCTCGAGTATCTTTTCGATATTCAATTTCGTCCTCATGTGCTGGGAAAATCAGCAAGAAATTTCGTTTACGGAAATGCTCATTCAAGTAATCAGGGACTTGGTTCATTTGCGGAAGATAAGAGATCATGGTACGATGCGCCATAAATAGGATTAAAGCATCGTTGTCTTTCATTTTTGAGAATACTTTTGTAATGTCATTCCAATTATTGAAAATGATGAAACTAGCGTCTATATTAACTTTTTTACGGATTTTTTCAATCATCTCGATGGTGGTATCGTTTCCGTAGAATTCAATCTTGGATCCAGAATTTCTGGCGATATTCCAAACCTTCAACAGTGAATGGAAGAAGTGTGGTTCTTTAGCAGCATTTTCTGGTAATACAACCACATATTTCTGAATGGTAGAGACCGGTTGCGCCGCTTGATAAACCAAGATATTAGCCGCGTTATTATTTAAATATCCGCTTTGTAAATTATAGACAAAACTTGGTGAGAAGCCTTTTTCGGCATCGATTCCCATCATCAAATCGGTTATCGCATATTCTTTTATAACATTGTTAATCCCCTCAATAACATCAGTGTCGTAACGTGTGACTGGTGTAATTTTAACATCTGCGGAGGCACCAATATCAACGACATGTTTTAAAAGATTCTCCGCATTTTTCTTGGAAGAATCATTTTTCTCTTCGTTAATAATATTTAAAGCAAATAGATTCTCAGTTGTATTTTTAGATTTAATCAACAGCGCTAAGTTGGTCATTGGATCCACCGTATCAATATGGTTTACCGCTAACAGAATGTTTTCTATATCGGGATTTGCGTCAGAAATCGTATTTTCATTATCTGCTTTCACCAATGCTTCTGCATTTTTTTGAGTCACAAAAGAAGAAATGGTACATGAAATAAGAATTAGTAAAATACTACCATTTAGAACACTTTCATCTAGTAATCTAATGGGTTCTCCTAAATCTGTCTCTCCTAAAATAATATTATATCCAACTGTTACGGTTGCTAAAGTAGCCGCCGCAGAGGCCGAACTTAAACCGAAGATAATTCCACCTTCTGGTTTGGTGTAGGAAAAGGCTTTTTGCGTTGCGATAGACGCCAAATATTTACCACCAATTGAAATGGTAACCATTAATACCGCAACTTTAATCGTCTCGAAGTCTTTAAAGAATACCGTAAAGTCAATCAACATTCCCACGCTGATTAGAAAGAAAGGAATGAAAATCGCGTTTCCGACGAATTCGACGCGATTCATTAAAGATGACGTACGCGGAATTAATTTATTCAAAGCCAATCCAGCCAAGAAGGCTCCGATAATTGCTTCAATGCCAGCCAACTCTGCAAGAAGCGCCGCAAAGTAAATCATTACCAATACAAAAATATATTGCGATATCTTATCACTTACTTTTTTGAAAAACCATCTTCCGATGATTGGGAATCCTACTAAAACGATGAGTGCAAAAATGATTATTCCGACTGATAATTTAGTCCAAAATGCTGCATTAACTTCTCCTGTTGTCATTCCGACTACTATTGCTAAAACCAAAAGCGCCAGAATATCGGTAATAACTGTTCCACCGACGGTCACATTAACAGCACGATTTTTTACTACTCCAAGTTTGCTAACGAGCGGATAAGAAATTAAAGTATGAGAAGAAAAAATACTGGCGAATAGGAAAGAAGTCAACCAGTTATATTCCAAAATAAAGTGTGCAGCGGCGATCCCGAAAACAAAAGGAATTACAAAAGTAAAACCACCAAACCCCAGACTTTTATATTTATTTTTTTTGAACTCTGCTAAATCGATTTCAAGGCCGGCGAGAAACATAATGTACAGCAGGCCAGTAGTTCCTGTAACCACAATACTACTGTCCCGAGTCAGCACATTAAAACCATTTGGTCCGACGACCGCACCGGCGATTATGAGACCTAAAAGATGCGGAACTTTAATTTTATTCAGTAATAAAGGCGCCGACAGAATGATAATTAAAACTACCAAAAACTTAAGAACCGGATCTTCTAGGGGACGATCGAATTGAGACACTTTTAATATAGTGAGCATACTTTAGTTTTTGATTTTTTCTAAATCGATTGAGAATTTTGCCAAGCAGTCCGTGCCTGAAACTTCTCTTAGACCCTTCATTCTTTCTGGCTTATCTTCAGCAATTTGCAGCGTAATTGTGCTTTCTGAAGCGGCTGCAGGACTGTTTTCGGATACAAATTTAATTTCAGAACCGGAATATCTTCCGGTGTACATTCTTTCGCCTCCGGTTTTGTTGGTTATTGTTACGCCTTCTTCCGAAAATTCCCAGATATCATTTCGCTGGTCGCCGATTACGTGTTCGCTGCAATTAGAATCGGTACAGATCATTTTCCCAGTCCATTTTCCTAAGATTTGCGCAGGTATTTTTTCTACCACGACTGAATCAGGAGCGCGCTGTAGACTATCCCGCATCGCTTTTAACGATTCATACTCTTGCTGTTTTGCATCAAACTCTTTTTCTTTCATTAAAAGAATTGCTTCGCGTTCTTTTAAAGGATCGTCATTTTTCTTATCAGTGCAAGAGTTTAACACCAAAAAGGAACTGAATATAAGTAAGAAAAGATATTTCATAGGATTGAGATTTGCGATTGACTTTAAAAATATAAAAAAAATCCCGTACTTAAAAATTACGGGATCCTAGATTATATTAAGTCGACCTTATTTATTCTTTCATTTTTGCAATGACATCAATTCCACCTTTGGTTTTGTCACCGATTTTACAAACAATTATGGTATCAAGTGGTAGGAATATATCCATACGTGATCCAAACTTTATAAAACCGAATTCGTGACCAGCTTTTGCCTCGTCGCCTTCGTTAACTTTAAAGACAATTCTTCTGGCAACATAACCAGCAATTTGTCTAAAAACGACTTTATGATGCGTTAAACTGTCTATAGCAATTGTTGTTCTTTCATTCTCGGTCGATGATTTCTCGTGCCAGGCAACTAAATATTTCCCCGGATGGTATTTTTTATAAATCACATTCCCAGAGACTGGATAGCGACAAATGTGAACATTTAAAGGTGACATAAAAATCGAAATCTGAATTGCTTTTCCTTGAATAAATTCATCTTCTTCAACTTCTTTAATCATCACCACTTTGCCATCCACAGGAGCAATTACATTCTCGACATGATCTAAAATATCGCGATTAGGAACGCGGAAAAACCAAAATACCAGTCCGTAAATGATAAGTAAAGGAATTACGATCAGTAAACCCCACATTTCAAGGAAATGAACAGATAAAAAGCAAATTATTGCAAATAATACACTTGCAACAATTAAGGTTCCTTTTGACTCTTTATGAAGTTTCATCGATTATAAAAATTTTTCTAAAATAAAATACAAATATACGACAGGCACACAGATAATAAAACTATCCAAACGGTCTAGTATTCCACCGTGTCCAGGAATTACGTTTCCAGAATCTTTTACACCGAAAGTTCGTTTCAACTGGCTTTCAACTAAATCGCCAAAAGGTCCAAAGACCGACACTAAAAGTCCGACGATAATATAATTTCCGCGTAAATCTGGATTATATAATTCAATAAAGTAACCTAGAATGATGGTAAAGAAAACGCCACCTGCGAAACCTTCCCATGTTTTTTTGGGAGAAATCTTAGGCGCCATTTTATGCTTTCCAAAAAATTTGCCTGTAAAATAAGCAAATGAATCACTGCTCCAAATCAGAACAAATAGAAAAAACACTTCTAACGTAAAAGTGTCTTGTGCCACCGAAAATTTCGGTAAAGCTAAAGCAAAACCAAACGGAAGTGCGGTATAAATTACGGTGAAAATAAGTTTCCCACTGTCAAAGTATAATTCCTTTGGAAACCGGAATAAGGTGATAACTGCAATCGCGATCAACGAAAGCCCTAACATTTCAGAAATATTAAAGTCAAAGTAAAAGCCATGATTAAAATACCTTTTAGAGAACAGTTGGTAGAAAACGAATAGAAGGAGCGGAAAAACCACCCATTTTTCCCAGCCTTTAGGATCGAATTTCATCATCTTTACACATTCCCATGCGCCCACGAAAGCGAAAAATGTTATGAGGCCGTAATATAGATTGTGCTGTTTAACCAACCCGGGAGCAATGCCATTAATGAATTCTGCACCGAGCGGGGTAGTACAAAGAATGACGATTACACCGTATAAGATTCCTCCAAAAATTCGGAGGATTAAATTTTTATCCAATATGTTTGATTAAATATTTAAGAAAAGAGACATTCTTTAGATTGTTTTGATTCGAGGATTTTAATCTTCGAGCAAAAGTAAGAAAAGTTTTGTATTATCCTTATTGGACGTGTCTAATTTAGAATTGTTACCGCTGATAGAAGTAAGATTTTTTATGTTTCCGTTGCGCTTAATTTTGCTCATCGCGTCATTCAAATTAGTTACAATTTGAGAGACATTAGCCATGATAATTATTTTCTCCGGCATTCTAGACGAATGATAGTGCAAAATGTTATTGTGCGAAAGCATTATTCGCCCATCGTAAGCGATCAGATATTCACAGGTGATAAAGGCGCAGTCATTAAAAAGTTCGAGATCAGTTGTGTAAGGAACATTAACCACATTAAGGAAATTTTTCAAATCGTGATCCCAACAAAAGACAGATTTAATCTGTTCAATTTTTAGAATGTGATTTAAAGTCTGAAGCGCTTCTGCTTCGTCTGCACAGTAATTAAAAAATCCTCCAGAATACGTAAATAATTGGGCAAATTTATAATCAAGATCAGCATTTTTCAACTGATCCCCAAGTTTAATCAAATCCTGCTCTTCATCTTCATCAGGTTGATTTAGTATTTTCCCTACTAATTTTTTAAATAAACTCAATTCCTTTCCTTTATGTGATTGTTAAACAAAAATAGAAAATATTTGTTTTAATCAATCAGTTATATACAAAAATCCTGATTATTTACATTAATGTAAGTAAGCAGGATTAAATTTTTCTTAAATCTGGGTGTTAGATTCTGGTCCTAAGATCTCTGATTCATCTAAAGGCACTCCATCTTTGTGCGTATTAGAGACAGGATGTTCTGTTAATTCAGGATCCCAAGCTCTCTCTCCGAAAACTTCTTCTAGATCTTCGCGGAAGATTACTTCTTTCTCTAAAAGCTTCGCTGCCAACGCATCTAATTTATCTTTGTTTTCTACTAAGATCTGTAAGGCTCTTTGATATTGGTTTTCAATAATTTTCGAAATTTCTTCGTCAATTACTTTTGCAGTCTGCTCTGAGTATGGTTTTCCCAAACTATATTCAGATTGCCCCGTGCTGTCGTAATAACTAATGTTACCTACTTTTTCATTAAGACCATAAATAGTAACCATCGCTTGCGCCTGTTTCGTTACTCTTTCAAGATCAGAAAGTGCACCGGTAGAAATATTTCCGAAGATAACTTGCTCAGCAGCACGTCCACCTAAGGTTGCGCACAACTCGTCGTACATCTGCTCAGCAGTTGTTAACTGTCTTTCTTCTGGAAGATACCAGGCTGCTCCCAAAGAACGGCCTCTTGGTACAATAGTTACTTTTAATAAAGGTGCCGCGTGTTCAACTAGCCAAGAAATCGTGGCGTGACCTGCTTCATGATAAGCAACTCGCCTTTTTTCGGAGGGCTTGATTGCTTTATTTTTCTTTTCGAGTCCACCGATGATTCTATCAACGGCATCCAAGAAATCTTGTTTTGTTACTGATTCGTGAGAATTTCTGGCTGCGATTAAAGCTGCTTCGTTACAAAGGTTCGCGATATCTGCACCGCTGAAACCTGGAGTTTGCTTCGCTAAGAATTCACGGTCAATATTATCTTCTAATTTAATTTTCGCTAAATGCACATCGAAAATTTCTCTTCTCTCGTGCAATTCTGGTAAGTCAACATAAATCGAACGGTCAAAACGACCAGCTCTCATCAAAGCTTTGTCTAAGATATCGGCTCTGTTGGTTGCTGCCATAATGATGACATTGGTATCAGTTCCGAACCCATCCATTTCAGTAAGCAACTGGTTCAGGGTATTTTCACGCTCGTCGTTTCCGCCGGTCATGTTACCTTTTCCTCTTGCTCTACCAATCGCATCAATTTCATCAATGAAAATAATGGCGGGCGATTTGGCTTTTGCTTGAGCAAATAAATCTCTTACTCTTGATGCTCCAACTCCCACGAACATTTCCACAAAATCAGAACCTGATAGAGAAAAGAAAGGAACTTTCGCTTCTCCAGCAACTGCTTTTGCTAAAAGAGTTTTACCTGTTCCCGGAGGACCAACTAATAACACTCCTTTCGGAATTTTACCGCCTAACTTGGTGTATTTTTCTGAGTTCTTTAAAAAGTCAACGACTTCCTGAACTTCTTCTTTTGCTCCTTCTAATCCGGCAACATCTTTAAATGAAACCTGAACCTTATCTTTTTCGTCGAACAGTTTTGCTTTAGACTTTCCGATAGAGAAAATCTGGCCACCGCCACCGCCGCCACCGCCGCCCATCATTTTGCGGAAAATCACAAAATAGAAAAGTGCCATGATCGCGATCCAGAAAATTGCGGTAAATAATAATTCGGTCATCGGATTTTTTCCGATTCCGTAATCTTTCTTAGTTGTTACTGCCGGAAATTCTTCTTTAACTTTATCAAACTTTTGCAGAAACAGAGTTGTTTCTCCATAACTTAAAGTGTAATCTGGTTTTGGTGAAAAATCAAAAGCCGAAAAAGGACTTCTTTCTTTAGCAACTTC
>JBBSRZ010000020.1:0-31331 GCA_038242555.1 Flavobacteriales bacterium
AAAGCCAATTTGATAATTTCCTTCGATTGGATATCTAGGTGATTCGTCGGCTCATCCATGATCAAAACATTAAACGGACGCAGCAATAATTTACATAAAGCCAAACGGTTCCGTTCTCCTCCGGAAAGAATCTTCGTTTTTTTGGTAACATCATCTCCTTGAAATAAGAAACTTCCCAATAAATCACGAACTCTCGGGCGGGTTTCTTCAGTCGCAGCATCTTCGGCTTCTTCTAAAACCGTTTTATTCGGCGTTAAAACTTCTTCCTGGTTTTGAGCAAAATATCCAATGTTGACGTTGTGTCCAAGATTCCATTCACCTGAATAATCTGTAATCTCTCCAGATAAAATTTTCGCTAAAGTCGTTTTCCCTTGCCCGTTCTGTCCCAGCAACGCGATTCTTTGACCTCGTTCGATAAAGAAATCAACATCATCAAAAATCTGTTTTTTACCGTATGCTTTCCCTAAGTTTTTGGCTTCAAAAACCACTTTTCCAGGGACTACAGCTTGTTGAAAACGAATATTAAATTTGGAAACATCATCAGTATCAACTTCAATTCTTTCTAATTTATCTAATTTTTTAATCAAAGATTGCGCAAAAGAAGATTTGGTTGCAGAGGCACGAAAACGGTTGATGTTATCTTCCATCTGCTTAATTTCTACATCCTGATTTTTCTTGGCTTGGATCTGTTTCTCTTTTCGCTCTTTACTTAGTTCTAAATATTTGGTATAGTTGGCTTTATAATCGTCAACTTTCTTATTATTAATGTCAAAAGTTCTGTTACAAACAGAGGTCATAAATTGTTTATCGTGACTTACCAAAACAATCGCACCGGGATATTCCTTTAAAAAACTTTCCAGCCAGATAATAGATTCCATGTCCAAGTGATTGGTTGGCTCATCGAGTAACATCAAATCGTTTTTCTGCAAAAGCAGTTTCGCTAACTCAATTCTCATTCTCCATCCACCAGAAAATTCATCGGTGATTTTATGGAAATCGTCTGCTTTGAATCCAAGTCCTAAGAGTACTTTCTCAACATCACCTTCCAAATTATAAGCATCGTAATGCATTAAAAGGTCATTCAATTCCGTCATTCTATGAATTAAATTTTCATAGTAATCACTTTCATAATCGGTTCTGGTGACCATCTGCTCATTCACGTCATCCAATTCATTCTTCATCGCGTTGATTTGCTCAAATGCCTGCATTGTTTCGTTCCAAACCGTGCGACCTTTTACAAAATCTAAATCCTGCTTTAGAAAGCCAATCGTTACTGCACCTTCTTGAACAATACTGCCTTCGTAGAAATTAATTTCACCCGTAAGCATCTTTAACAAAGTAGATTTACCCGCTCCGTTTTTACCGACCAAGCCAATTTTATCATCTTTTTTGATGGTGAAATTGACGTTTTGAAAAAGGTAATTACCCGAGTGATGAAGGCCTAAACTTTGAACAGAAATCATATTATTGCGTACTAATTGATGAGTGAATTTTCGAGGTGCAAAAGTAGTGAAACTAATTGAATTACTGAACGTTTTTAAATCTGCTTCACTCCTTCATTTTAAGAAACGATATAGAAATTTTAATAGTCTTACGTTTTAATTCTAAACCAATATTGTCATTAAGTTGTAAAGAAAACTACGCTTTATTGTGAAGTGATTTTATTTAAACCTACTTCTGTGAAATAATATTATTTTCAAAAACGATAAATAATAAAAATAGAAGGCTAACGTACAACGGATATTATTGTATTCAAAAATATACTACCTTATTTTCTTCCACATAAATTCCTAAAACAAAAAGAATCCATCATGACTGATGGATTCTAAAAACACAAATGATGAAAAAAAATTTATTCTCTGCTTTATGGGCTTCGAACACTACAAAGATTATGAATATTTTTGACTTAGCAAAATAAAATTGATAGTTTTTATCAATGCAAATGCAATTTCATTAAAACTACTTAATTGATTTCATTGATTACTTTACGCGCTCCCATAAAATAAATTTCAAGAAAAGTTTCTAACATTTTTCTGATGTGCTTCTATCACTACAATGCAAAGCATAGTTTAATTTTTAATTTATTCTGTTGCGCGAAAAACCAGCCCACTTTCATCAAAATAATCTAAAGTAATTCGATCGCCATCATTTACATGTCCGGCCAAGATTTCTTTTGATAATTTGTTTAAAACTTCTTGCTGCAAAACTCTTTTTAAAGGTCGAGCACCAAAACTTGGATCATAACCCTTATTAGTAATATACGTAACCGCATCATCTGTCGCTGTCATAATAATTCCGCGTTTTGCCAACATTTCATTATAGCCACGTAATTGATAGGTGACGATCCTTCCGATTTCTTTTTTATTTAAAGGTTGGAATAGCACTGTTTCATCTATTCTATTTAAAAACTCAGGTCGTAGCGTCTGCTTTAATAAAGCGAAAACTTCTTCTTTGGTTTTCTCTACAATTTCCTCGACGTTCTCATCGGTGATCTTTTCAAAATTTTCCTGGATCAAATGCGAACCTAAATTCGAGGTCATGATGATTATTGAATTTTTAAAATTGACGACCCTTCCTTTATTATCAGTCAAGCGTCCATCGTCTAAAACTTGTAATAATGTATTGAAAACATCTGGATGTGCTTTTTCAATCTCATCTAAAAGAACAACGGAATATGGTCTTCTGCGAACCGCTTCTGTTAACTGTCCACCTTCATCGTAGCCCACATATCCGGGAGGCGCACCCACTAATCGAGAAACTGAATGCCTTTCTTGATATTCACTCATGTCGATTCGGGTCATATTATTTTCATCGTCGAACAGATATTCTGCTAAGGCTTTTGCTAATTCCGTTTTTCCGACACCAGTGGTTCCAAGGAATAAGAAACTTCCGATGGGTTTTTTTTCATCATTAAGTCCAGCACGATTTCGTCGGATTGCATCTGCAACCGCTTCAATCGCTTCTTCTTGTCCTACAACTCTTTTATGAAGTTCATCTTCTAAATGAAGCAATTTTTCTCGTTCTGACTGAATTAATTTAGTGACTGGAATTCCGGTCCACTTAGAAATGACTTCCGAAATATCTTCTGCCGTAACTTCTTCTTTAATTAATTCATTTTGATGATTCTGCATTTCCAACTCAAGGGTCTGTAAATCATCTTCTTTCTCCTTGATTTTTCCGTATTGAATTTCGGCAACTTTCGCATAATCTCCAACTCTGGAAGCGCGCTCGGCTTCTAACTTTAGGGCTTCAATATCTTTTTTAATTGAAGTCAAGTCTTCCGACTTCTGCTTTTCCTTCAACCACTTTGCATTGATTTCGTTTCGCTGTGCCGAAACTTGCGAAATGTCTTCTTTTAAATGCTGAATCTGGATATCACTTCCTTCACGAGAAATTGCAGCAAGTTCAATTTCCATTTGCATCAATTTACGATCTAATACATCGAGTTCTTCAGGTTTAGAATTGATTTCCATTCTTAATTTAGCTGATGCTTCATCAATTAAGTCAATGGCTTTATCCGGTAAAAACCGATCAGAAATATACCGTTGAGATTGTTCTACAGCGGCAATAATCGCTTCGTCTTTAATTCGAACTTTGTGGTGTGCTTCGTATTTATCTTTAATTCCACGAAGAATAGAAATAGCGGATTCGGTGTCTGGCTCTTCGACCATCACTTTTTGAAAACGTCTTTCAAGCGCTTTATCTTTTTCAAAGTATTTTTGATATTCATTTAAAGTCGTAGCGCCAACTGCCCGAAGTTCTCCTCTCGCCAAAGCCGGTTTCAAAATATTCGCAGCGTCCATCGCTCCGTCTCCTCCGCCGGCACCAACCAACGTATGAATTTCATCGATGAACAAAATAATCTTTCCTTCAGATTTAGTAACTTCATTGATGACCGATTTGAGTCGCTCCTCAAATTCACCTTTATATTTTGCACCTGCGATCAAAGCACCCATATCTAAAGAGTACAATGTTTTGTCCTGAAGATTTTCCGGAATATCACCAGAAATAATTCGGTGGGCAATGCCTTCTGCAATTGCAGTTTTACCCACGCCAGGCTCTCCAATTAAAATTGGATTATTTTTAGTTCTTCTTGAAAGAATTTGCAAAACCCGACGAATTTCCTCATCACGGCCGATTACCGGATCTAATTTACCCTCCGCGGCGAGTTCATTAAAATTCTTGGCGTATTTATTTAAACTTTGATAAGTTTCTTCTGAACTGGCAGAAGTTGCCTTCGAACCTTTACGTAATTCTTTGATCGCAGTTTCTAAAGTGTTTTTCGTTACACCCATATCTTTCAACATTTGAGAAACTGGAGAATTCACCTCAAATAATGAAAGCCAAAGATGTTCAATCGTCACGAATTCATCATCCATTTTTTTGGCGATATTTGGCGCATCGAGCAAAACTTTGTTCGCAGTTTGGGACAGATAAATATTTCCACCTTCTACTTTAGGTAATTTTTCGAGGTTTTCCCGATTTCTTTCTCGGACTAAAGTAAGTTCCGCTTCTGACTTTTTTAGCAAAAAGACAGAAATATTTTCATCTATTTGAAAAATTCCTTCCAATAAATGTTGAGGTTCAATACTTTGAGTACCAAACTCCATTGCAATTTGTTGCGCTTGCTGAATGGCTTCCTGTGATTTTACGGTATATTGATTTAGATTCATAGTAATAATTTTAAATTTTTTAGAAACAGTAAGAATCCATATAAAGTTACGAATTCCTACTCTTTCTGTTCAATCATTTAATTCTGATTTCTAACGATCAAAAAGTATTCTTTTAATAATGTCGAATGAAAAGCAGTCAAAATTTCCGAAATCAATAATTTCAATAAAATTTTTAGGTCAAATTTTCCGAATATTTTATTTTGTAGATTTTTGAAGAACAATAGAATTGAACGATGAACGATATCTTTTCTCGGATTTTAAAAAATAAGTATATTTGTTGAACTCACCTTTTTGAGATTTTAAAATATTATGCACCATTTTCATCAACTAAAAGCCACTAAAGTAAACAAGGAAACCAACGATTGCGTTCATATCGCGTTCGAAATTCCAGACAACTTAAAACACGAATTTTCATTTAAGCAAGGACAATATATTAATGTACGCTTTGTTTTTGGGGAAGAAGATCTGCGCCGAAGTTATTCCATCATCAATGCGCCAAGTGAAATTAATCCCAACTTAGAAATATTGGTAAAACATCTTGAGGATGGTAAAGTTTCGAGTTATCTGAATCACGAATTGAAAGAAGGCGATTTCGTAGAAGTGATGGCGCCAGCAGGACATTTCTATACGCATTATCATAATTCAAATAAAAAAAATTATATAGGTTTAGCCGCCGGAAGTGGGATTTCACCCGTATTATCAAATATCAAAGAAGCGCTTTATCAGGAACCAAAAAGTACAGCTTATCTTTTTTTAGCAATAAAAGTTTCAACGATATTATCTTTAAAAGAGAGATCGATGATTTAGTGGAATATTTTGAAGGACGACTAAAAGTAATTTTCCTTTTATCTCGCGAAAAACATTTCGAAGATGAATTATTTGAAGGCAGGATCTCGGCTGAAAAATTAGATCTATTAATGCAAAGGTTTGCAGATATTCCAGTTCAGGACTCCACTTATTTTATTTGTGGACCATCTGAAATGATCAAAGGAATTTCTGACTATTTGAAAAAAGACAAAAAAGTTCCGTCTCTTCAAATCATGTATGAATATTACTCTGCCCCGGATGACGAAGGAAATAAAGAAATGAGTGAGGGATTAAAAGCGATTCCAAATTTAGAAAGTATGGTTACTTTAATTATAGATGACGACGAATATTCATTTCACCTTAATTCAAAGAAAAACAGTATTTTAGACCAGGCGTTAGCAGAAAAACTTCCAGTTCCGTTTGCTTGTAAAGGAGGCGTGTGTTGTACATGCAAAGCACAGGTAATGGAAGGAGAAGTGTATATGGATAAAAACTTTGCTTTAACTGCAGATGAGGTTGAGCGTGGTTTTGTACTAACTTGTCAATGTCACCCAACGACGAACGTGGTGATGTTGAATTACGATGTCTAATTGGTTTATTTTAAAAATTAACGATCATGAAAAACTGGAAATTTGCGTCCTTAATCGAAGAAGAAAAGGAATTTAAAGTTGAAGGCATCAACATTTGGAATCATTATTGGCATTGCTCTGATCGGAAAATCGAGGTAATTGGGCCACTTAGTGGGAATCCATATCTCTTCAACGAATACGAAATTAAATGTCCTGAAAAAACAATCACTTTTGTGGTCGGTGAATTCTCGGAAGGCAGAATCGGACTTTATCTGCTGGAAGAAGATGCGATGAATATGCACGAAACCAGCACAATTAATTAATTAAACAGAAAATCATGGATCAAGATAAATTTTTAGAATACGTACAAGCCGAAAATAAAGTAGAACCAAAAGACGTAATGCCTGATGATTATCGAAAATTATTGGTTCGCCAGATTTCGCAACATGCTCATTCTGAAATTGTAGGAATGTTGCCAGAAGCCAATTGGATTTCACGTGCTCCTACGCTTCGACGTAAAATGGCGCTTCTGGCAAAAATTCAAGATGAAGCAGGACACGGTCTTTATTTATATGCTGCAACAGAAACTTTAAATAACGGTGAGATCGCGGCCGATCGAGATTCTGTTTATAATGATATGCTTTCTGGTAAAGCAAAATATTCCAGTATTTTTAATTATCCTGCGCTTTCGTGGGCAGATATTGGTGCAATCGGTTGGCTCGTCGACGGCGCAGCAATTATGAATCAAGTGATGTTGATGGGAAATTCTTACGGACCTTATTCCAGAGCGATGGTGAGAATTTGTAAAGAAGAATCTTTTCACCAGCGGCAAGGTTATGAAATTTTAATGACGCTTTGCCGCGGAACGAAAGAACAGAAAGATTTAGCACAGGAAGCCTTGAACCGATTTTGGTGGCCGGCTCTGATGATGTTCGGTCCAAATGATGCCGATTCTCCAAACTCTCAAAAATCAATGAATTACCGAGTGAAGCGTGAAAGTAACGATGCTCTTCGTCAAAGATTTGTTGATGTTACCGTTTCTCAGGCGGAATTTTTAGGATTGAAAGTCCCAGATGAAAATTTAAAGTGGAACGAAGAAACTCAACATTACGATTTCGGAGAATTGCCGTGGGATGAATTCATGGAAGTTTTGAAAGGAAATGGTCCGTGTAATAAAAAACGTTTGGAAACAAAACGAAAAGCACAGCGCGACCATTCTTGGGTAAAAGATGCGGCAATTGCTTTTGCTGCGAATTTTAAGGAAGAAACTGTAAATCAAAATTAATGATTTGGACAGGACGCTTCGACGGTGATGAACCGCTTTATCACCGGATCTTTCAAAGAGTTTCTCTGGAGGAAAACTACGACAATATTTTACCGAATGATTTCGTTTTACATGGCTTTGCGGTTGATGAAGGAGTAAGAAGAAATAAAGGAAGAGTCGGCGCTAAAAATGCTCCCGATGTAATTCGAAAAAACATCTCCAATTTTCCAGTTATTAGTCCTTCATTTTCTTTAAAAGATTTTGGGAACATTAAATGTGAAGATCAAAATTTAGAGAAAAGCCAAAACGAACTTGCTGAAAAAGTCAAAATTGTTTTACAAAAAGGCGGAAAGTCAGTTGTTTTCGGCGGCGGACATGAAGTAATGTTCGCGCATTATTCTGGCATTAAAAAAGCATTTCCGACTCAGAAAATTGGCATTATTAATATCGATGCCCATTTTGATAATCGCGAAATTGATTTAAATGTTGGCGCCAGTTCTGGAACCGGCTTTTGGCAAATCGCACAAGACGAAAAGATTCATTCTTTACATGTTGGAATTCAACGGAACTCAAACACATTGAAACTGTTTGATACCGCTCATCAATACGGAATGAAATATATTTTAGATGATGAAATTTTCTTTGAAAATCTACCAACTATTTATCCGAAAATAGATGAATTTATTGCAGAATCAGATGTTATTTATTTAACAATTTGCATGGATGTTTTTAATGCGTCCATCGCTCCTGGCGTTTCTGCGTTAGCTTATAATGGAATTTTTGCAGACGCTGCTTTTATGCATTTATTTAAACATATTTTAGAAAGTAATAAAACAGTAGCATTCGATATTGCTGAAGTTAATCCCGCATTCGATTCTAACGAAATTACTGCAAGATTAGCCGCCACTTTAGTAAACGAGTGGTTCATGTTAAGTTCATAAACAGGACAATAGTTATCTTATAAATTATTAAAAATAGACTTCGGATTATAAGATTTGTACTTCAATTTTATATTTTTAGAATAAAAGAAGTATGTTAAACATTTGACTCTTAGAGTTTAAAATAAATTCTTAAAAAACTTTCGCAATTGTGCGATAAAAATATTACATTAGCATCACGCCATCGAGCATATAGAAGTTCAACCATCATTTAATACAGTTTCACCTATTCTTTAAAATTTGGTAAAAAAAGTTCAAATGATAAAGAATTTTATATCTTTGCAGCAACTAACAATTAATTAAAAATACTTTACTATGTCAGACATTGCATCAAGAGTAAAAGCGATTATCGCTGATAAACTCGACGTTGAAGAAACGGAAGTAACTCCAGAAGCTAGCTTTACTAATGATTTAGGAGCTGATTCTTTGGATACTGTTGAATTAATCATGGAATTCGAAAAAGAATTTAATATTCAGATTCCTGATGATCAAGCAGAAAAAATCACTACGGTAGGACACGCTATTGCTTACATTGAAGAAGTAGTGAATAAGTAATATTCTATCAACAAAGAAAAATTTATGGAATTAAAAAGAGTAGTTGTAACCGGCTTTGGCGCTATGACGCCTGTTGGAAAAAACGCTAAAGACTTTTGGGAAAGCCTTGTAAAAGGGGAGAGCGGTGCTGCTCCAATTACTCTTTTTGATGCCACAAAATTTAAAACAACATTTGCCTGCGAAGTAAAAGATTTCGATCCGTTAGCCTATTTCGATAAGAAAGAAGCGAAAAAGATGGACCGTAATACTCAACTTGGTCTTGTAGCCGCTAGAGAAGCCGTGGAACATTCACGGATTATCGAAGACGGTGTAGATAAAAATCGCGTGGGCGTAATTTGGGGTTCTGGAATCGGCGGTCTAGAAACTTTTGAAAAAGAAGTTCTCGGTTGGGCAAATACCGATATTCCAAGATTCAATCCTTTCTTTATTCCAAAGATGATTGTTGATATTACTCCAGGACATATTTCTATAGAGTATGGTTTTCATGGACCTAACTACGCAACTGTTTCTGCATGTGCTTCTTCTGCAAACGCAATGATCGATTCTAAAATGCTGATCCAATTAGGTAAGGCTGATGTGATCGTGTGCGGCGGATCTGAAGCAGCGATTACAGCAAGTGGCGTGGGTGGATTTAATGCTATGATGGCACTTTCTACTAGAAATGATGAACCTACAACTGCCTCACGACCTTTTGATAAAGAACGAGATGGATTCGTTCTTGGTGAAGGAGCAGGTTGTATTATCCTAGAAGAATATGAGCACGCTATAAAACGTGGAGCAACTATTTATGCCGAATTAAAAGGCGGTGGAATGAGCGCAGATGCTTATCACATGACTGCACCTCATCCAGAAGGATTGGGCGCATACCTTGTAATGAAAAATTGTTTAGAAGACGCTGGTATTACAGCTGATGAAGTAGATCACATCAATATGCATGGTACTTCTACTCCATTGGGAGATGTCGCAGAATCTAATGCAATATCTAAATTATTAGGAGAGCACGCATTTGACATTCAAATTAATTCTACTAAATCCATGACGGGCCATCTACTTGGTGCAGCAGGAGTTGTAGAAGCTATTGCGGCAATCCATACGATCATTCATAATATTGTACCACCTACCATCAATCATTTTACTGATGATGAAAGAATTGACAGCAGATTAAATTTCACTTTTAATCAGGCAGTTAAGAAAGAGGTTAAGGTTGCAATGAGTAACACTTTTGGTTTCGGTGGGCATAATGCCTGCGTCCTCTTTACCAAAATTTAAGACCCTAAAATTCTATGGAGTTAAAGAAATACATTTCTAAATTCCTAGCCTCGAGAAAAAAAAAGCTATCGGAGAAAGATTATTATTTAAGTAGTGAGATAACCAAAATAACAGGTTGTAACGTTGAAAATATTAATCTCTATCGCGAAGCATTTTCTTTAAAATCATCTTCCAAACAGAAGCAAACAAAAAACTATGAACGCTTGGAGTTCTTAGGTGATTCTGTATTGGGGACTATTATTTCTTGCCATCTTTTTGCCACTTACCCGGATGCGAATGAAGGATATCTCACGCAGATGAAATCCAAAATTGTCAACCGAAAAAACCTTAATAAATTAGGAGGCGAACTTAACTTGATCAAATTTTTACAAAACGATTCTAAATCTTCTCTGAGTGAAAATATCGCTGGTAATCTATTTGAAGCATTGGTCGGCGCCATCTATTTAGAAAAAGGATATGATCACTGTAAAAAAATTGTACTCGATCGCTTATTGACACCAAGCGCAATAAATAAACTGGAAAATAAAATCGTTAGTTATAAAGGTTTACTGTTGGAATGGAGTCAAAAGAAAAAGGTTCTTATTCAATACGAAACGGCGGAGGAAACTCAGCCTAATAAAAATGTTGTTTTTAGAACTTACGTTTTACTTAATAATGAAAAAGTTTCTAACGCCACAGAAACCTCAAAAAAGAAATCAGAAGAAAAGGCCGCTCAGCGAGCATTTTATATTCTAAACAAAAAACAATCGATTCTTGAAAGCCCAAAAGTTCACCCTTGAGATTGAGGAAGATGACGAAATCACATTAGGATTAGTACGTCTCGCAAAAGAAGTTCCTGATTACGAACTTTTTTATCATCTTAATAAGTTGAACTCTTTTAAGTTTTCTAGAATTAAAGATATCATTTACTACGGCGATTACTATACTTACAATTTCCCTAGATTTCAGGGATTTCATAACGATACACAGATCTGTATCCATTTTATAGCAAATAAATGCAGTCAAAGTTTACAGATTAAAAAATCAACGGAACTGTTTAATAATGAAGAGGATACAAAATATCTTCTACCGAACTTTACAGATGTAGACTATCTGATAAAGACCTCTGAGCCATTTGATGATTTTTCGCTAATTTTGCTACCTGAAAATCTGATGTTTCAGATTCAAGATTTTCAACTAAGCCCTACGGAGGAGCTTTATCAACTAATACAATACTATGACTAAATATTTAAAAAAGACAAAAATAATCGCGACGCTCGGACCTGCCTCTTCTGATAAAGATACGATGGTGCAGTTGGTTCAAGCGGGTGTAGATGTTTTTAGAATAAATTTTTCACATGCAGATTACGATATCGTTAAAGCAAATGTAGACACGATTCGAGAAATTAATCAAGAATTAGGAACATCTGTCGGGATTTTAGGTGATTTGCAAGGACCGAAGCTACGTGTGGGAGTTGTGAAAGAAGGATCTTATTTAAATCCTGGAGACATTCTAACCTTTACGAACGAGAAGATTGAAGGTGACTCTAAAAGAGTTTACATGACGTATCAGAAATTCCCGCAAGATGTAAAAGTTGGGGAGAGAATTTTGATCGATGATGGTAAATTAGTTTTAGAAGTTATTGAAACTAATGTAGTAGATATCGTTAAAGCAAAGACCATTCAAGGTGGACCTTTGAGTTCTAAGAAAGGAGTGAATTTGCCTAACACGAACGTTTCTCTACCCGCTCTTACGGAGAAAGATGTTGCTGATGCTAACTTCATGTTAGATCTAGAATTAGATTGGATTGCCTTATCTTTTGTACGTCACGCGCAGGACATTATTGATTTAAAAGCGATCATAAAAAGCCACCCGACGAATAAATTGAAAACGCCAATCATCGCAAAAATCGAAAAACCAGAAGGTGTCAAAAACATCGAGGAAATCTTGAGAGAGTGCGATGGATTAATGGTTGCCCGTGGTGATCTAGGAGTTGAAGTTCCTATGGAAGAAGTCCCGGCAATTCAGAAAAATCTTGTTGAAATCGCCAGAAAACATTCTAAGCCAGTTATTATCGCTACTCAAATGATGGAAACGATGATCACGAGTTTAACTCCAACTAGAGCGGAAGTAAATGATGTAGCGAATTCTGTCTTAGACGGCGCTGATGCAGTGATGCTTTCTGGAGAAACTTCTGTGGGGAGATATCCAGTTGATGTGGTTAAAAACATGTCTAAAATTGTCAAAAACATCGAGCAAACAAGTTTTTACAGAAAGAAGAATTCACCAATCGAACATGAATTCGATTGTATTGATGAGCGTTTTATTACCAATAGAATTTGTTTGGCTGCCGTAAGAATTGCAAAAACTACGAATGTAGAAGCAATTATTACTTTAACTTATTCTGGCTATACAGCTTTTCAAATTTCGGCGCATCGACCGAACTCTAATATTATTGTCTTTAGTTCAAACAAACGAGTTATTACGATGTTGAACTTACTATGGGGCGTTCGAGCCTTTTATTATGACATGCAGAAATCTACCGATGAAACAATCATTCAGGTAAACATGTTAGCACACACTTATGCTTACGTAGAAAAAGGTGATTTTGTTTTAAATCTTAATGCTACTCCAGCTTATGAAGATGGAAAAACAAATACTTTAAGACTATCAACGATTTAAAATTTTAAATATATTTAGTATAGAATGCGTTCTTCGGAGCGCATTTTTTTGTTAAAAATTTCTCCAATAAAAAATCCGTTCAAAATTAATTGAACGGATTTTTTTATTTAGTAAAACCGAAATTTTCGATTATTGATGATTTATTACATCATTCCTGGCATTCCACCGCCCATTGGCATTGCTGGCTCTGCACTCTTCACTTCAGTAATTACACATTCAGTTGTTAGTAACATTCCTGCAACTGAGGCTGCGTTTTCAAGGGCAACACGAACTACTTTCGTAGGATCAATTATTCCCGCTTCAAACATGTTTACATATTCATCAGTTTTTGCATTGAATCCGAAGTCTGCTTGACCTTCTGCTACTTTCGCAACGATCACAGAACCTTCTCCACCTGCATTTTCAACGATTTGTCTTAATGGCTCTTCGATCGCTCTTTTAACAATTTTGATTCCTGTAGATTCGTCCATGTTTTCACCTTCGAAATCTAAAGCAGTAATACTTCTTACTAAAGCAACTCCACCACCAGCAACAATTCCTTCTTCAACTGCTGCTCTCGTAGCGTGAAGGGCATCGTCAACTCTGTCTTTTTTCTCTTTCATTTCTACTTCAGAAGCAGCACCAACATAAAGAACAGCAACTCCACCAGCTAATTTCGCTAATCTTTCTTGCAATTTCTCTTTATCATAGTCAGAAGTTGTTGTTTCCATCTGAGCTTTGATTTGGTTCACACGACCTTTGATTTGAGCTTCGTCTCCTCCACCGTTTACTAAAGTAGTATTATCTTTGTCGATAACTACTTTTTCAGCAGTACCTAACATTTCCATGGTTGCATTTTCCATAGTGAAACCTCTTTCTTCAGAGATTACTGTTCCACCAGTCAAAATTGCGATATCTTCTAACATTGCTTTTCTTCTGTCTCCAAAACCTGGAGCTTTTACAGCAGCAATTTTTAATGATCCCCTTAATTTATTCACTACCAATGTAGCTAACGCTTCACCTTCAACTTCTTCACAGATAATTAAAAGCGCTTTTCCTGCTTGAGCAACTGGTTCTAAAACTGGTAGCAAATCTTTCATTGAAGAGATTTTTTTCTCTACTAAAAGAATGTAAGGGTTTTCTAATTCAGTGGTCATTTTCTCAGGATTGGTCACGAAATAAGGTGACTGATATCCTCTATCAAACTGCATTCCTTCTACAACATCAACTGTTGTATCTGTTCCTTTTGCTTCTTCAACAGTGATAACTCCTTCTTTACCAACTTTACCAAAAGCTTCTGCGATCAAAGTTCCGATGGTGTCATCGTTGTTTGCAGAAATTGAAGCAACTTGTTTAATTTTTTCTGAAGAATCTCCTACCGTTTGAGACTGAGTCTGTAAATTTTCAACAACAGCTTTCACTGCTTTGTCAATTCCTCTTTTTAAATCCATTGGGTTTGCTCCTGCCGCAACGTTTTTCAAACCTTCGCGAACGATTGCCTGAGCAAGAACGGTTGCAGTTGTAGTTCCGTCACCAGCAATGTCATTGGTTCTAGAAGCAACTTCTTTCACCATTTGAGCACCCATGTTTTCTACTCTATCTTCTAGTTCAATTTCTTTTGCAACGGTAACACCGTCTTTAGTTACGTGTGGAGCACCGAAAGATTTTTCGATTACTACGTTTCTACCTTTTGGTCCTAAAGTTACTTTTACAGCATTAGCTAATGCATCAACACCTCTTTTCAAAGCGTCTCTTGATTCAATATCGAATTTTATTTCTTTTGACATATTTTGTTTGATTAAAGTACAACGATTACATGTACTTGATTAATTAAATTTTACCACGGACACAATTCCGTTAGAAAGAATTTTATTCTAGATTATCCGATAACTCCTAAAAGATCACTTTCTTTTACGATCAGATATTCTTTGTTTTCTAACTTTAATTCAGATCCAGAATATTTTCCGTAAAGAACTTTATCGCCTACTTTTACAGTAGTTGGTTCATCTACTTTTCCTGGTCCTACTGCTACTACAATTCCTTCTTGAGGTTTTTCTTTTGCAGTATCGGGAATAATAATCCCTGATGCTGTTGTTGTTTCTGCAGCTGTTGGCTCAATTAAAACTCGGTCTGCTAATGGTTTAAAATTCACTGACATATTTATTCGTTTAAATTATTAATTAGAATAGTCTAAAATTGACTAAAAGAATGCCATTGAAAATTATCTGCAAATCTGTCAGACAAAAGTTAAACTGGGTAAAAAATGGCAGAAAAAAAGCCATCCGATTAGGGATGACTTTTAATATTGTATTCGTTTACTTTTTCTTTCCAGCAGCCTGCATTGGGTTTATTCTTCCATCTGCTGCGCCACGTACCGCGTTATCTTGTCTTTGTTTAAACACTTGAAACTTAGACGTCGGTTCTGGAATTTCTCCCCAGAAGTTATTCGTCAGATCAATGTCGGCAGTTTCGCGCATTGGATCTAACTGAATTGATTTCAACTTTTTATCAAAATAATACGTTTTAGAAACTTTCTGTTCATCTTTTCTCCAGATTTGAGCAGATGATTTGTCGTTCAATTTAGTTCCATCCTCGAAGGTGAATTCTAAAATAATCGGCATAACCAATCCTCCTTTATTCACGAAATCAATTTGATAAGCGTAAACGTTTTCTAAGTTTGATTTTTCTTTTGCCGACAATTTTTCTAATTGATCCGTCTTAATTTTATATTCTTTCTGAGCATCTACTTTCTCTTGACCTCGCATGTAGCGCCAATAGAAATCCTGCGTTTCTTTATCTTGATCGGTATAAAACTTTATGCTTTTATCTTCTTTATTGCGAATTTTCGAAATATCTACAAATTCATTATCCATAGGTTTGTCGACCATATACGTCATGTCACGACTTTGTGGAACTGCGTCAAAATCTGGTTTTAGAACCGTCACTTTATCGATCGCAATATCTACAGGATCAATTCCGTAAAACCAACCTCGCCAAAACCAATCTAAGTTTTCGGCACTCGCATCATTCATCGTGCGGAAAAAATCTGCCGGTTCTGGATGTTTAAACGCCCATCTTTTTGAATATATTTTAAAGGCTTTGTCAAACAATTCTCTTCCTACAATCGTTTCGCGTAAAATATTTAGACCTGTTGCTGGTTTTGCATAAGCGTTTGGTCCAAACTGAACAATATTTTCTGAATTGGTCATGATAGGCTCTAATTGATCTGTTGGTAGTTTCATGTAATCAACAATTAGGTAAGCGGGACCGCGACGAGACGGAAATTTATTATCCCACGTTTGTTCGGTCAGAAATTCCAGGTAAGTGTTCAAACCTTCATCCATCCAAGACCATTGTCTTTCATCGGAATTTACGATCATCGGGAAAAAGTTGTGTCCAACTTCGTGAATAATTACGCCAATCATTCCGTTTTTAATTCCTTCGGAGTACGTTCCATCTTTTTCGGTTCGTCCATAATTGAAGCAAATCATCGGATATTCCATTCCGTTTGCGGCTTCAATTGATTGTGCTACGGGATAAGGATAAGGAATCGAATATTCTGAATAAGTTAAGATCGTATGCGCGATAACTTTGGTTGAAAATTTACGGTATAAATTATAGGCTTCTTTCGGATACAAACTCATCGCCATCACGTGATTATTATTTTCCGGAATAATCACTTTCATTCCGTCCCAAACAAATTTACGAGAAGAAGTCCAGGCAAAATCACGAACATTATCAGCCTCGAATTTCCAGATTTTCCTTTCTTTCGATTTCTTTTTTTCTGCTTTTTTTGCTTCCTCTAATGTTACGATCTCAATTGGTTCTTTTGCAGTTTGGGCTTGTTTCCATCTGACCAACTGTGCAGGAGTTAAAACTTGTTCATAGTTTTTTCCCGCTCCTGTTGAAGCAACAATATGATCAGCAGGTACATTCATCGACACTTTGAAATCGCCGAAAGGCAAGGCAAATTCTGCTCTGCCCGTAAACTGATTATTTTGCCATCCTTTGAAATCACTATAAACACACATTCTAGGATACCATTGCGCTATGGTATATAAATCGTTTCCATCTTCTGGAAAGAATTCATAACCGCCACGGCCGCCCATCTTGATACGGTCTGGAATATTATAATTCCACTCGATTTTAAAGGTAATTTTTTCTCCTTTCTTTAAAACTTTAGGAAGATCAATTCGCATCATGGTTTTGTTGACCACGTAAGGCAGAACTTTTCCGGCAGCATCGGTCACTTTTTCTAAGTTGACACCGTAACCATTATTCTTAACAGGTAATTCCGATGTTTTTAAATCGTCGGCGTTGGTTGCTCTTGGTAAAAAGGTCGAAGAATCGTAACCCGCGTTGTTTATGGACGAATGTTCGTTCTCATCGAGTTGAAGCCACAAATAATCTAAATCATCTGGAGAATTATTATAATAGGTAATGGTTTCAGAACCTTTCAGATTCCTTTTGTCTTCATCAAGATAAGCAGTGATATTGTAGTCTGCACGATTTTGCCAATACCCTTGTCCTGGTGCGCCTGAGCCAGTTCTATAAACATTGGGTGTCGGAAGAATTGTTCCTAGTTGCTCAAACTTATTGCCATGATTGCTTTTTGGATTGTTCTGGATATCTTGTCCAAAAATAAAGACTGAACAAAAAAGAAAAGTTAGTATTTTGATTTTCATAGAATTGAAAGTTAAAAGATGTGAGTTTTCAAATTTAATATTTTTATTCGGATGAAACTCTTATTTTTCTAAAAATGGTTTTCATTTTTAATCTTGAGTCGCGCCCCGACCTGAGTGGACCTCTTTTTATAGAATTAAGAATTGGCCTTCAGCACTGGCAATTATATAAAAAAGTGGGAACCGAGGGCGGAAGAGGGCGGGCAAATAGATCTAAATACGCTCGAAAATCATCTGCGCAGAAAGAATGATTGCAATCACTGAAATTCCGATAATCCAATATTTCTGATTGAATTTTAAAAAATTGGTGAGCAGATATAGAAGAGCCATTACTAAAAGAACTACGGTGATTTGCCCTAATTCTAATCCAATATTAAATCCTAAAAGCGGCACGGCAATATTTTGTTCTGAAGCCATAGTCATGCGCGCTGTGTTCGCGAACCCCATCCCGTGAATCAAGCCGAAAATTAAAGCCAATATATAATTGATGCGCATCAGTTTCTTCTGATCTTTTCGGAATAAAATATTATCAATTGCGGTGAGCATAATGGTAACTGGAATTAATGTTTCCACCAGATCAGACGGTAGCCGAAAGATATCAAGCACGCTTAAAGCCAACGTTACAGAATGTCCGATCGTAAAGGCCGTAATTAAAAGAAGAATTTTTTGCCAGTCTTTGTAAAAATAAACAGCTATTAAAACCAGAATAAATAATTGGTGATCCAAAGCATCCCATGAAATAATGTGCTCCCAGCCGAGATTTAAATAGAATAAGAAATCTTGCATTTATTTATTTTAGCAAAAATAGAATACTTTGATCATATAGAATGATTAATACTTCTTCTGCAAGAAAGCAATATTGCTGAAGAATCACAATTTTATTTAAATAATAGTTTCTAAAAGTTGTGTAATGATGAAGTATTTTATAGTTTTGGACCTTATGAATTAATTTATCTAAATATGAATATAAAAATATTTTTTTCGGTTGCTAAAACCACAGCTCTTTTACAATCGAAATTAGGGAAAAGTAAAAATTTACTGACCTTATTGCTATTATTGTCCTTTGGGATATCCTTCGGACAATATCAAAAGTTAGATTATAAGTTTGAGAAACTTATACAGGAAAGCAAAGCACTTTCTAAATCACCAGATGGACCGCGGAAATTATCGACGCTCGCAAAAGAACTTCAGGTAGATGAACAGTTGGTGGTGACGGCTAAAGGTGCACAAAAAATGTATTCTTGCATTGTATATACCGATCATCCCGAGGAATTAAAACGCAATGGGATCATTGTACAATCTACTCTTCCGAAGTTCGTAACTGTCTTAGCGACTCTAGAAGACTTACAAAAAATGGTAGAAATGCCAAATGTTATTTCTATCCTTTCACCAGCTTTTGATGAACTGCACAACGACGTTAGTTTAATGCAATCCGGTGCGAACTTGCTACAAAATGGTGCACTAAACGATACGAATTATACAGGAGAAGGAGTTCTAGTTGGTATTTTTGATACAGGAATTGACTGGAAACATCCGGACTTTAGAGATGCGAAGGATCCAACAAAAAGTCGAATTGTAAGCATTTGGGATCAAACTTTAACTCCGATCTCGGGAGAGGTTAGTCCTGCAAATTTTGAAAATGGTGTTGAGTATACAATGTCGCAAATCAACGACGAAATCGATGGTACGCCAACGAATTTTGTAAGACAGAAAGACATTAACGGACATGGCACCCACGTTGCGGCAACTGCTGCTGGTAATGGGGCCGCTTTCGCAGATAAAAGACACAGAGGTTTTGCACCAAATGCTGGTCTTGTGATTGTTAAAGGTGGAGACGGAAGTTTCGCGCAAAACAATACGATTGATGCAATGACGTACTTTCAGCAAGTGGCAACCGCACAAAACAAGGCTATTGTTTTTAACATGAGCATTGGCGGACAAGGTAGCGCACATGATGGTACAGCACCTCACGAGGTAGCGGTGGATAAATTCACAAGATCTGGTCCGGGTAGAGTTGCGGTAATTTCCGCGGGAAATGATTACGGCAGAAACCTTCATAGGAAAGTAATTATTGCTCCTAATTCGTCAGGAACTTTTTCGATTTCCGCAGGCAGCAGCACAACTGAGGATAACGTTTTTTCGGTTTATATGTATGGTGATAGTAACTTACCTGTTACCGCTAAATTAATTTCTCCAGAGGGAATTGAATATCTTTCGCCACCGGGTCAGACAACAGAACATGAAATCCAGGGTGGTAAATTTTTAGCGAAAGTTTATAATTACATTTCTGCTGCAAATCAGAAAAGATACGTTCAGGTTGTTATTACGAGAAAAAAAGGATCAATAGAAAATAGTAGTGGTTTTTATAGTATAATACTGGCTAATAATGAATCTAAACAGATGGTATTCCATGGCTATAAAGTAAGCGAAGGTGCTGCTGCTACTTTACTTGGCGGAGACAATGAATATATAGTAGCATCGCCCGGTAATGCAACAACTGCTATTACAGTTGCATCTTATATCGGAAGACTGGGTTGGTACAAATCGAATCCGACCGCAGGAGGTTATATTACTCTGAACAGCATGGCGGAAGGTATCTCTCCGTTTAGTGCAAAAGGTCCAAGAACAGATGAAGTTTTAAAGCCAGAAATCACGGCGTCCGGACAAAGTGTAATTTCTGCAATGTCCTCCGATGCGCTTTTAGATGCGTCCAGTTCATCTAATGTTGATGGTACCTTTTACAAGATCAATCAAGGAACAAGTATGTCTGCACCAGGAGTTGCGGGAGCAGTTGCCTTACTATTACAGGCCAATCCTAAATTAACTGCGGTCGAAGTGAAGACCATGCTTACTAAGAATGCGAGACACGATGAAGTCACCGGAAATGTTCCTAATGCAAGATGGGGATTTGGAAAATTGGATATCTATAAAACAGTAGCAGATGAAATTGGTTGTCAAACCTCCGATACAGAAACAATTGGATATGATAATCAATTTTACACTAGAGACACCGATACGCAGGTAACAGGAAAATATATATTCGCCGTAAGATATTCACCTACACTTACTGGAAAATTAGGTTCGGTAAACTTTCATACAGGTCTTAGCGCACCAACCGACACTCCCATCATAATTTCTATTAGAACTGTAGTTGATGGAAAACCGGGAACAGTACTGGCCTCTAAAACGATTAATTCACTATCAAATGATATACAGCGCTTATCTTGGAATTCAATCGATTTTACTCAGTTCAATGTACCGATCGTAACGGGAGATGACTTTTATGTTACCATTGATGCAACTGCTGGTTCGATATCTCTAAGAGCTGACGAAACAGACGTAGATAAAAGAAGTTATACATCAAAAAATAATGGAATTACCTGGCTTGAATCGTCCAACGCTTTTAGAATCAGAGCGATGGTTTACGAAGACCAACCGCAGATCAAACAATTAGCAACGAAAAATGAGTCTGTTCCAAAACCTATCGCAATGGGTAAAAACTATGTAACTACTTCATGTAATATAATCGCGAGCGTAGAAAAAACTGAATCAAGTACAATCACAGGAAATGTTACCGCAAAGGTTTGGCTTACAAATTCAGAGAAAACACATGTTTCCAGAAGATATGAACTTACGCCAACGACCAATCCATCAACGGCAACTGGCCGTGTAACTTTATATTACTACCAATCAGAATTTGATGTTTACAACGAAACAAATTCTGTAAAATTACCTACTTCACCAACGGATGAACAAGGAAAAGCAAATATTTTAATTGATCAGTTTGCGGGCACAAGTTCAGATAACTCCGGAAAGAATGGTTCATACACTAACGGACATGTGACATTGAAACCAAACGTTGAAAATGTAAAATGGAATCCAACTTACCAATATTGGGAAGTAACTCTTGACGTGACAGGATTTGGTGGTTTCTTTTTAAGAACAAGTTCTTCAACGTTAGCGACAAGTGATATTACAAAGGATCAAATTGCAATTTATCCGAATCCAGTAAAAGATGTATTAAATATCGATCTTAAATCCCAAACTGGAAATGTTAAGATTTTTGATTTATCAGGTAAAGTGGTAAGGACTGATTCAATTAAAAAATCAGGTACGATAAATGTTTCAACATTAACTAAAGGAATGTACATTGTTGAAATTAGCACCGATGACAATTCTAAAGTGACGAAGAAAATCATCAAAGAGTAAAACTCATCGTATAATTAATTTTGAAGTGGTAGTCGAAAGATTACCACTTTTTTTATCTTTGTTCTAAATAGTTATAAATGTTTTCAAAAAAGATTCTGTTATTTTTCGTGTCTATTTTTCTGGTATTGACTTTAAGTTCTTTTAAAAGTTCTTCATCAGTTCATCCTTACCATGTTGGTTCGGTTGAATTTAATTATAATTCAAAATCAAAAACCTTCGAAATTACGGGTAAGTTTTTTTTAGATGATTTAGAAAATGCACTCAAAGAAAAGTATGGAACAGCGGTTCATTTTAACGACGCAAAATATCAAAGTCAGATCAATGAATTATTAAAACAATATTGCAACGACTACTTAAAACTAAAAGCAGACAATAGGTTTTTGAAAATTAATTATATCGGATTTGAGGAAGACAGCGAAGCGGTCAATATTTTTTTAGAATCTGAATCAGTGAAACAACCAACGAAAGTGGAAACTGCAGTTAGTTTTCTGTACAATTTTTTCGATGATCAAATAAATATCGTTCACATTATTGTTAACGGAAAGCGCCAAAGTGAAAAACTAAATTATCCGAATCGTTACTTATATAAAAACTTCTAAAATCGCGAATTAACTTCTTTAGCGTGTGCTAAAAGATCTGGAAAGAAAACATCGAAATGTTTTTGTAGTTGAGGTTTATTATTCAGAAAAACTTCGAAAACTGCTAAATTTTTATCCAGGTATTTGGCTTTATTCAGCACGTTCTGCATTGAATATTTGATTCCCCAATCCTCTTTGTAGTTATATAACCAATTATCTTTTTCCATTCCATCGACCATTCTAACGAGTCTTTCCGGTAGAATTTCTTGATACTTTCTCAAAACTAAATAAACGTTCTCCGCATGATTTCTCAGTTCTTGATCAGAAAGTGAATTGGCCAGAAAATAATCCATCGACACATCTACAAAAGCACCAGAGTATAATCTCACCAACGGCGAAAATATTTTCTTAGCGTCACGAAGTTCTGGGTGGGCGTCGGTGTAAGTATCGATTTCGCGATGCAGTGTAATACCCTGCTGCATTCCCTCCGGATAGGAAAAACGATCTCGGTTCGGAATGATATCTTCCAGAAATTGCCCCACAATTTGTTCTTCAGAAAAAGCAAGGAAAGAATGTGCGAGGTAATTCATTTAAAATTTTTGATTTATGATGGATGATGGATGATGGATGAAATTTATACTTTTATTTTTTAAGATTTGCTTTTTTGGTTATGATAATACTTTTGATAATTCGCAGCAATTCTTCACCTTTCAAATGTAAATCATGGAAAGTTTCAGTTTCCAAATAATTTGTTGCATTGAGCAATTCCAACCAGTAAAGAGTTTCATCGCATTCTTTTTGAGCAATTGCATTTTTGTGAATAAAATCTAGGCCTGATTGAGCATTTTTTGCTTCACGAAGATTAGCGCCAACAGAAGTTCCAGATCTAAGAACTTGTTTACTCATAACAAACTCTCTCTTTTCAGCGATTAAATATTTATATAAGTTAACAATATCTATCGCAAAACTCATACTTTTCTCACGAACAATGTCACTCATGCAGAACACTTTAAATTAATACTTCATCCTCTATAAATCATACTTATTTCTTAAAACAAGTATTCATGAAAATCTTCGATTTTACTCACTTCTACAATTACAATTCCGTAGTTTTTCTTTGGAATTTTGTTGAGGTTAGACACAAATATTTTTTCATACCCTAATTTTTCAGCTTCCGAAATCCGCTGTTCAATTTGTGGAATCGGACGAATTTCTCCACTCAGACCAATTTCTCCGGCGAAACAATAATGTTCAGAAATCGCAATATCTTCATTCGATGAAAGTATAGAGGCCACGACCGCAAGATCCAAAGCAGGATCACCCGTTTTTATGCCACCCGTAATATTCAGGAAAACATCTTTGGCACCCAATTGAAAACCAGCTCGCTTTTCTAAAACCGCCAAAAGCATATTAAGCCTCTTTGAATCAAAACCAGTGCAACTTCTCTGCGGCGTTCCATAAACTGCCGAACTAACTAAAGCCTGAATTTCAATTAACATGGGACGGTTTCCTTCTAAAGTAACGGCAACAGAATTTCCAGAAAGTTCTTCGAACTTCTTGGTGATTAATATCTCTGAAGGATTTTTAATCTCTTTTAAACCTTGCGAAACCATTTCGTAAATCCCAATTTCAGCAGTGGAACCGAAACGGTTTTTACTCGCTCGCAACAATCTGAATAAATGATTTCGATCACCATCGAAATTCAAGACAACATCAACCATATGTTCCAAAACTTTCGGACCTGCGATTTGTCCGTCTTTTGTAATATGTCCAACGAGGAAAACTGGCGTATTGGTTTCTTTTGCGTACTTAATAATTTCATTGGAACATTCCCGAATTTGGGAAACAGTTCCAGGAGAACTTTCGATGGTCTGACTTTGAAGCGTCTGAATCGAATCAATGATCATGAAATCCGGTTTCAGTTTTTTGGCTTCGTGTAATATCTTTTCGACGGACGTTTCGGTAAAAAGGTAACAGTTTGGATTTTGAAGTTCTGTTAGACGATCAGCGCGCATTTTAATTTGCGAGGCACTTTCCTCGCCAGAAACATAAAGAATTTTCTTCTTCATTTTCAAAGCCAATTGCAGCAACAAAGTTGATTTCCCAATTCCAGGTTCGCCACCAATTAAGGTTACAGAACCCAAAACAATTCCGCCACCAAGAACTCGATTTAGTTCTTCAGACGGTGTTGAAAACCTTTGTTCTTCGTTGGCTTCAACTTCAATAATATTGATGATATGTTGCTTGGATTTATCTGCATAACTTTTTGCGGGTGATTTTTCTATAATCTCCTCCACCAAAGTATTCCACTCGCCACAATTTTTACATTGTCCGAGCCATTGGGGATATTGCGTTCCACAATTCTGACAGATATACGCTGTTTTCACTTTTGCCATAGTGCGAATTTAAAAACTTCCGCTGAGATACAACGGAAGTTTTTAGGATTCATGCTATAATATGTTAGTTCTCAGTAACATTTCGTCTGACTATTAATATACTCGCAATAGAAGATACTAAAAGTTGATCTTCAGGATTCAAATTGTTTTTAATCCAAACTTTGCCATTTCCAATCACAGAAACTGCGGCTATTGCTTCTCCATTTTTACTCAGTTCAAAACCAAATGTTTTGGTATTATCCGTTAAAAACTGCTTTTCCTGCAACTGTTTTGTTCCTTTAATGAGAATTGAATTTCCTGTTTCATCTTGCGCAATACCATTATCAGTATCGGTTTTTAAAGCAGAGGTAGCACTACTGTTTTGAATGAATACTTTCCATACCGGAGTTTTACCATTTGGAATAATCACTCCAAAAAACCCATTGGAATAATTGTTAATAAATTGCTCCAAACCTTTAAACAAATCAAACATATTCATGTTGTAATTGCTTGCACCTACAATATCGGCGGATAAGTTATTGGCAGAAAACTGCGTAAATTCAATCGGCTGTTGCGCTTTAGAATGCTTAATACCTAAGACCCCCAATTCTACTCTTTCGGTCCAGCCCCGTCTGATCGGAGAGGTATAATAGTTCCCAAACGAGACTTTTTGATTAATTAACATTCCCGCGTTTCCATTTACGTCCATCACAGAACTATTCTGTTTTAGGTTCTCGGATACTGCAATATTTGAAGTATTGCAGGACATGATTGTTGCGGCCACAAGCACAGAGGAAAGTAATTTAATTTTCATAGGTTTAATTTAACTTTTGATATTGTTGTAATATTAAAGTTAAATAAATTTTAAAAAAAAATCCAAAAATTTTTTAAGGTGATTTGTGAATTATTTGTAGCATTAAGATTTGCTTTTTTGATCCAATCCGGTCATGCTCTCCACGATACCTGCCTGCCGGCAGGCAGGTCTTTTTCTTTTCGAAAAAAGAAAAAGGATGCCGTTTCGATCACGGCTAAAATTTGGAGCGGTTGGTCACTAAAAGGCTAAAAGATTCCTTTGAAAAAAGACAAGTTGGCTAATTCCGTCTTTAAATAATAAATGTTATTCCTTTGATATTGATATCCCGCAAAGAACATTGGCAATGCCAACCATAGAAGATTTAACCAATATACATTGTAAAATTCCATCAACAGAAGCGAACTTAATATCGTAATCCAGCCTCCCAAAAAGTAATAATTGGCTACATGCATGTTCCGAAATTCCTCCTTTCTGGGCTGACTCGGGAAAATAATAAAAGCGACATGTGCTAAAATGCTTCCCGTCAAAATATCGATCACGTGATGCTGATAAGTCGTTAGTGTAGAAATCCCTAAAAGCAGAAGCCAAACGGCTGCAACAGTTCTCAATTTTGAATTGATGTTTCGAAAGACCGTCCAAAAAGCAAAAGCAAATGCGACATGCAAAGAAGGTGATTGATTGTAGGGATCATCAACCATATCTAAAAATCTGAATAAATAATTAAAAACCGAATTGTCGATTTCGGGTTTTGCAAAAGAATATTTCAGCGGAAGAAAGACGAAACCAATTCCTGCGACAAGAGTCATGAATAAAACCCTTTTTAAAAAAATATATAATTTGTCTTTAGAATCCAAATGCAAAAAAACGGTGCAAAAAAAGACACCACTCGACAAATATGGGATAATCGTCCACGGAATAAACGGAATGTGTTTTTCAAAACTAAAAACAAACGAAGGAACATCGTTTAACGCTGAGGCGTACCATAAAGAAGATCCATAAACCAACCCAAAAACTGAAAAAAATAGTACCAGAGCCCAAGTAGTTTTCGTCATTATTTCGGATTTTTTGTTGCATTTATTTTACAAACATCAAAATAACTAGACTTAAGTGAACTATATATTTTTCTCATTTTTATAAATTTCTTAAAATAAAATTGCTTTGCCGGTACTTTCTATTGTCGGTTTCCGCCGTTAGATTCCTCAAAAATATAGAGGGTAAACATCGCCCAAAACAATGGCAGTCCTAATTTAGAATTTTGTTTTGGAATCATAGTTCGTGCCATTTTTACGCAAATCATCATTCTTCTAAATTTATATTATTATGGTATCTACACAAACTAGATAGCACGGATGAAAGCGGCATCCCATTGTAAGCGGAGCGCAGTAAAAAGATCTGCCAACAGTCAGACACGTACAGACGACAGCATCTAGTCTTGAGGACGAGACAGCTCTTAAAAAATAGAATACTCTTTATTTGCCTTGTCTTCCGAAATCCATTAACTTTGCACAAACCTAAACTAATGAGTAAAAAGAACACGAAATACATCTTCGTAACCGGCGGTGTAACTTCTTCTTTAGGCAAAGGAATTGTCTCGGCTTCACTTGGCTTACTGCTAAAATCGAGGGGATTTAATGTCACTATCCAAAAACTTGATCCTTATATTAATATCGACCCAGGAACATTAAATCCTTATGAGCACGGCGAATGTTATGTAACTGAAGACGGTGCCGAAACCGATTTAGATTTAGGACACTACGAAAGATTTCTTGATTCTAAAACTTCCCAAAACAATAATGTAACGACCGGTAAAATCTACCAAACCGTTATCGAGAAAGAGCGTAAAGGCGATTTCTTGGGGAAAACGGTGCAGGTAATTCCGCACATTACGAATGAAATTAAGCGCCGGATTAAGATGCTGGCCCAACAAAACTACGATATCATCATCACCGAAATTGGTGGAACGGTGGGCGATATTGAATCGCTACCTTATATAGAGAGCGTTCGCCAGTTGAAATGGGAATTGGGGGAACATAATTCGATGGTGATTCATTTGACTTTATTGCCATATTTAGCTTCTAGTGGTGAATTGAAAACGAAACCTTCTCAGCATTCTGTTCGTCAGTTGATGGAATCTGGAATTCAAGCAGATGTTTTGGTGTGTAGAACCGAACATGTGATTCCGAAAGAGCAACGCATGAAATTAGCGCAGTTCTGTAACGTGGCTCTGGAAAATGTGATTGAATGTAAAGATTTGGAAACGATTTATGAAGTTCCGCTTTATTTACAAAAACAAGATTTCGATGACGTTGTTCTAAAAACTTTAAACTTAAAATCTGACAAACAAGCCGATTTAAAGGATTGGAAAACATTCCTCAAAAAATATAAAAATCCGAAGAAATCAGTAGAGATTGCCTTGATCGGAAAATATGTTTCTCTACAAGATTCTTATAAATCAATTGCAGAATCATTTATTCACGCCGGTGCAGATTTAGAAACGGAAGTGAAAATACGTTGGGTTTATAGTGGCGATCTGGATGAAAGTAATATCGCAGAAACGCTGCAAGGAATCGACGGAATGCTGATCGCTCCAGGATTTGGAGATCGTGGAGTTGATGGAAAAATCGCAGCCGCGAAATATGCACGTGAAAATAATATCCCACTTTTGGGAATCTGTTTAGGGATGCAAATTATGACCATTGAATTTGCGCGAAATGTCCTGGGTTACAAAAAAGCCAATTCAATGGAGTTCGACACTTCGACCCCTGCACCGGTTATTTCTTTAATGGAAGATCAGAAAAATGTGGTTGAAAAAGGAGGAACTATGCGTTTAGGCGCTTGGAAATGCTCTTTTAAAGCAGGTTCAAAACTGTACGAAATATACGGAGCGAAAAATATTTCTGAAAGACACCGACATCGATATGAATTTAATTCTGAATTTAAAGATGAATTTGAGAAAGCAGGACTGGTGCCGACTGGATTAAATCCTGACACCGAATTGGTAGAAACGATAGAACTGAAAGACCATCCTTTCTATATTGGTGTTCAGTACCATCCCGAATATAAAAGTACCGTGGCCTCGCCGCATCCTTTGTTTAAGGCATTCATTAAAGCATCAACTAAAAAATAAAATAAGGAGATAAAAGACAAACTGTTTTTTATCTCTTTCTTTTTTAAATGACCTGGGAAAAAATTCTTCATTGCCAAAATTTTCAGTATTTTTGCACCCAAAATTAAAAAGGTAAAAATCGGAGAATTTCGATCCTCCAGTTTAAATTCAAATAAATTAAAATGCAGCAAAACAACGGTTTAGATAAAAATCAATTGATCATTTTCGTATTATTTTCAATGATTATTATGGGCGCCATGTTCTGGTTTCAGAACAAACAAGCGGCAGAGCAGCAACAATTAGCAGCACAAAACCCAACTCCAACTACTCAGGCAGCAACGCCAACTCCTACAAAGCCAGCACTTGCAACCAATCTAAATGACAGTTTAACTGCAACTTCTATTCAGCAAATTGTCCTTAAAAATAAAGAGTTAACCATTGGCGTTTCTACTTTGGGTGGTCAACTTTCTACCGTTCAGTTAAACGAATACGAAGCATACAATAAAGCCACAGATACCAACGATAAAAAGTTGATGTTAATTGATAAGAATAACTCGTCTTACGGTTTTCAATTTAAAGATAAAACGGGTAAAAGTTTTAATACCAAAGATTTAGTTTTTTCACCAACACAAAACGGAAATTCGGTAACGATGCAAGCGAATGTAAATAGTGCAGTCATTCAATTTATTTATACTTTGTTGGATAAATACACGGTGGACTTCAATGTAAAAACGCAAGGTTTATCACAATTGGTTTCTGATGCTAAAGCTGATTTCGTTTGGGATATCAATGCTAGACAAATGGAGAAAGGCCGCTCCCAAGAACAAACGCATACCGAATTCAATTATACTTTTGACAACTACAGTAGTTTTGATTATGACGGTCGAAACGAAATGGAAGAACCAGACGAAACATTGAATTGGTTAGCCGTTAAACAGCAATTTTTCTCTATGGTTATTGAGCCGCAAAATGGATTTAAAAATTCTCGCGGTTTTCAAGATACTTTTGATGAAGGCGAATTTGTAAAAGAATTCAATTTTAACGGGCAAGTTGATTTGGCCGGCAGTGAATTGAATCAAAACTTCAAATGGTATTTTATGCCATTGGACTTACAACTATTAAAGTCTTATGATAAAAACTTCGATGAATTGCTTCCTCTAGGTTGGTCATTTATTGGAACACTGAACAGATTCTTTTTCATCCCAATGTATAATCTGATTTCTAGTTGGGGAATTGCCGCAGGATGGGTAATTTTCTTAATGACGATTATTGTTAAAATTATTTTATCGCCAGTAATGTTCAAACAACATAAACTGAGTGCGATGATGCGCGTAATTCGTCCAGAAATTGATGAAGTGAACGCGAAATATAAGGATGCAGATCCGATGAAAAAGCAGCAGGAAACGATGGGCGTTTATCGAAAGGCGGGCGTGAATCAAATGGCGGGTTGTCTGCCGGGCTTGATTCAGGTTCCTATTTTCTACGCGTTATTCCGGTTTTTCCCGAATATGATTGATCTGCGAGGTAAGAGTTTCTGGTTTGCCAAAGATTTAACCGCCTATGATGATGTTATTAAATTGCCCTTCAGTATTCCATTATTAGGAGATCACCTTAGTATTTTTGCTATTGCGTGTACGGTAGTAATTTTAATTTATACCATAATGACGGCCGGAAATATTCAGCAACCAACGCAGGAAGGCATGCCGAACATGAAAGTAATTATGTACATCTTTCCGATTACATTCTTATTCTTCTTAAATACCTCTGCCTCTGGTTTGTCTTGGTACTATTTTGTTTCGAACGCGATTAATATCTTAATTATTTTGGTAATTAAATATTGGATATTAGATGAGAAGAAGATTCATGCTCAGATTCAAATGAATAAACAGAAAGAACCTAAAAAAGAAGGTAAATTTCAGAAAAGAATGCGTGAGATGATGGAGAAGGCACAAGAGCAGCAGAAAGTTCAACAGCAAAGCGGAGGTAAGAAAAAATAAAATCTCTTTAATGATAAGAACAAAAAAACGGAAGATAAACTCTTCCGTTTTTTTTATTTTGATGAAATTAGATTTTATATTAATGTTAAACTGAAAGTTCAACTTCAGAATAATCTAACCGGAAAGATCTTCTGTGATGAACCGTCGGACCAAATTTATTTAAAGCATCACGATGTTGCTTTGTTGCATATCCCATATTACTCTTCCAACCGTAATCAGAGAATTCATCATGCAAGTTTATCATCAACTGATCTCGATAATTTTTAGCCAAAATAGAAGCGCAGGCAATAGACAACATTTTCGAATCTCCTTTAATAATACAATGATGAGGAATAAATTCATAAGGATGAAATCGGTTTCCATCAATTAACAACAGTTCTGGGCGAATTTTCAATTGGTCTAAAGCGCCATGCATCGCGTGAAAACTAGCATTTAGAATATTATGCTTATCTATATAAGAAGGAGGAAGTTCGGAAACAGCGTAATCAATTACATTATCTTTAATGTAAGTATCCAATTCTAAACGAGTCTTAAATGTTAATTTTTTGGAATCGTTAACCAAATTTTGGTTAAAGGTTTTATCGATTATTACCGCGGCAGCAACTACTGGTCCTGCCAAACATCCTCTTCCTACTTCATCACAGCCTGCCTCTATATATCTACCTGAGAACGAATTCAATAATTTCATTTTTTATAGTACTTCCGTAAAATTACAAATCTTTTAAGAATTAATTAACAAATTGTTTGGTCATTATACAAAAAGTTTGCATTTTTGTTGTAATGAAAAAATTTAATTTGATATGAAGAAACTAACAACAAGCGTTTTAGCTGTAGTTTTGACTGCCTCATTTGCT
>JBBSRZ010000021.1:0-30619 GCA_038242555.1 Flavobacteriales bacterium
AAGGTGAAGAAATGGCGTTGAAAATCGCCGAGAAAATTGTGGAAATCACTAATAAATACGAAATCCCCTACATCTTTAAAGGAAGTTTTAAAAAAGCAAACCGCAGTAGAGTAGATTCTTTCACAACCATTGGCGAAGAAAAATCATTGGAAATCTTAAAGAAAGTCGGAGAGACTTTTAATATTCCAACAACCACGGATATTCATGAAAACGAACATGCGGCACTTGCTGCAAACTATGTTGATGTTTTACAAATCCCTGCCTTTTTAGTTCGTCAAACTGATTTGTTAATTGCCGCCGCAAAAACCGGTAAATGTGTAAGTTTAAAAAAAGGACAATTTCTTTCACCTGAATCCATGCAATTTGCTGTCGAAAAAGTTCACGATTCTGGAAATCAAAAAACGGCCATTATCGAGCGGGGAAATTCATTTGGTTATACCGATTTAGTAGTTGATTTCCGAGCAATTCCAACCATGAGAAACTATGCGCCTGTTATTTTAGATGTTACCCATTCTTTACAACAACCTAATCAAAGTTCCGGAGTTACGGGTGGCAGACCAGAATTAATTGAAACGATTGCAAAAGCGGGAATTGCAGTTGGAGCAGATGGTTTGTTTATAGAAACGCATCCTGATCCTAGTTGTGCGCTTTCTGATGGAGCAAATATGCTTCGATTAGATAAATTAGAAGAATTACTTCAGAAATTAACTAGAGTAAGAGAAGCGATTCTTTAATTTCTTATAAATTTAAAATTTCTACTTTGGAAAAAATTCTGCTTGTACTTTTATTAATGCCTTTTTTTGCTTTAGCACAAATTAATCTAAAGGTTTTAGATGAAGATGGAAAACCAGTTTCTGACGCTAACGTTTCCTATAACAACGAAAAGTTTCAGACAGATCAGAATGGATTTCTGCAAATTCCCGTTGCTAAATCGGAACAATTATTATCAGTTCAGAAAGAAAGTTTTAAAGGCTTTACTAAAAATATTAAAACAACACCGAAAGTTCAAAACGTAAATGTTTTATCTGTAAAGTCAGACCGTGAGACAGAAATTGAAGAAGTTGTTTTTCAGAAAAAAGGAAAACCAAAAGTGACTGATTTAACTTCCATGGAGATTTCAGCCAAAGAAGCGCAGCAAGTTGCTTCACTTTCTGGTGGAGTAGAAGGACTTTTGAAAACCTTACCATCTGTAAATTCGAATGCAGAACTGTCTTCACAATACATGGTAAGAGGCGGAAATTACGATGAAAATCTAATTTACATTAATGATATAGAAATTTATCGTCCGTTTTTAATTCGAAATTCTCTACAAGAAGGTTTAAGTATTATTAACCCTGATATGGTGCAAGCCATTAATTTTTCTGCGGGTGGCTTTGAAGCAAAATACGGTGATAAAATGTCCTCTGCTTTAAATATATATTATCGCGAACCTACGAAATTTGAAGTTTCAGGAGAAGTGAGTTTAATTGGCGCCCGGCTTTCGACTGGGTTTGCCTCAAAAAATAAAAAACTCTCTGCGTTATTTTCAGGAAGATATCGAAACACGAATCTTGTCTTAAATACCTTAAATGAAGACACCGATTTCAATCCGCAATACATGGATTTCCAAACCTACATTAATTACAAATTAAATGATAAATGGAAACTTTCATTCATTGGTTATTGGAGCAAGAACGAATATGAGATGATTCCGAAAGTGAAAGAAGTAGAATTCGGAACTTTGCAATCTCCACTAAAATTAAGCGTTTTCTATAACGGACAAGAAGATGACCAATATAAAAATATGATGGGTACAGCATCTATCAATTTTAAACCGAATAAAAAGTGGGCTTTTACTTTAGATAATTTTGCTTATCAGAATCGCGAACGCGAATATTATTCTATCGCGTCTGGATACTCATTACAGTCGTTTGATCCAATTACGGGAGCGCCGGTTGCGTCTTATGATGTGGGCGGACAAATTGATCACGCGCGAAATGATCTGTTGGTGAAGACGTATGGTTCTCAATTTAAAACTAAGTTTTCTCCAGATGTTAATACTGATTTTGAAATCGGATTAAAATTCGAAAAAGAGAATTTAAAAGATTTTACAAATGAGTGGCAGTTGGTAGATTCCTTGGGTTACAGCACGCCACGAGATTACACAATGCCGGGAGTTTTGGATCCGTCCGAACTTCGATTGCGTTATTCTATTTCTGGTGCTAACGATATACAACCCACACGTTTTTCTGGATATGCCCAATATTCTAAGAAATTTTATTGGGGAGAAAATCGAGTATTTGTAAATGCGGGAGTTCGTGCTTCACATTGGGATTTTAATGATGAAACGATAATTTCGCCACGTGCACAAATCGCTGTAAAACCCAATTGGGATATGGACATGTTGTTCACCATTTCTGGTGGAGTTTATTACCAAGCGCCATTCTATAAAGAAATTAAAGATGTTGATGGAAACTTTAATCCAAATATCAAGTCACAAAGGTCGATGCAGGTTATTCTGAAAAACGATTATGAATTTAAAATGGCAGAAAGACCTTTTAAATTAACAACCGAGGCTTATTACAAAAAACTGGATCATTTGATTCCATATTATTTAGACAATGTTCGGATTCGTTATTCTGGTGAGAATAATGCTGAAGGTTATGCTTACGGTTTAGATACGCGGTTGTTTGGTGAATTTGTGCCGGGCGTAGATTCTTGGATTTCTGCGAGTTATGCACGAGTTTATGAAAACATCGAAGGAAAAGGGAATATTCCGCGTGCAACAGATCCGCGTTTTAGGTTCTCAATGTTCTATCAGGACTATATGCCGAAGTTTCCTTCTATGAGAGTCAACTTGACTTTAGTTTATGCAAACGGACTTCCGTCTGGAACACCAATTTCTTTAGATATGAATGGAAAACCTGATTTCGAAGCGCCTTACAAATACCAAAGAACTTTGCCTTCTTATAAAAGAGTGGACATTGGTTTATCTAAAGTTTTTATCGATCAAAAAGACAACAAAGTAGACAGCGGATTTTGGAGTAATTTCAATGAACTGATTTTAGGAGTTCAGATTTTTAATGCATTTAATATCAGCAATACCATCGCAAACCAATGGGTTAATGATGTGAATATGGGTTATCAATATCCAGTTCCTGTGAGATTAACCGGGAGATTCTTTAATGTGAAATTGGAGTTTAAATTGTAATCGATAATGTAATCCACTTTCAATATTGGATATATTCCGAAGAGTTTTCATACAAATCCGTTATCATCAGGTTTAATTTCAGGAAAAATTTATAATTAAATATATGAATGCATTTCATTACGCCTTTAAGGTGAAAGATATCGAATCCACTCGAAAATTCTATGTCGATATTTTAGAATGTGAAGAAGGGAGATCAACCGAAAGTTGGATTGATTTCAATTTTTTCGGTAATCAATTATCAGCGCATATCAGTGCTAATTTGCCCGAGAATGATTACTGTGGTAATGTGGACGCAGTGAAAGTGCCAATCCCACACTTTGGATGTCTTTTGGAGAAAAGTGTTTTTGAAAAAATCTATGAAAAATTTGAAAAGGAAAACGTCAACTTTATTCTCAAACCTCAAAAACGCTATGAAGGAAAAGTAGGCGAACAGATGACGATGTTCGTACTTGACTTTAGCGGCAATTCTTTGGAATTTAAATCTTTCTCCAATGAAAATGAAATTTACTCCTAGGAAATGTTCTACCAAGAAGAATTGATTATATCCTTAAATGTAAAGATCGGTTTATTTAAACTTAATTTTTTAATACCTAAAAAGATCCCGAAACTGCTTCAGTTTCGGGATTTTCATTTATTCTGTATCCGACTCCGAATCCACACTAAGTGAAATCGTGTCGTACAAATCTTTCCGGCGATCGCTCATGGTTCGAACAGCGCCATAATGATGTAGTTCTTTTAGTAAATTTAAATCAACGTCAACAATCAAAGTCATTTCCGTATTTGGCGTCGCTTCACCTTTAATGGCATTCGAAGGGAACGCAAAATCCGACGGCGTAAATACAGCGGCTTGTCCATACTGAATATCCATATTATTCACACCAGGCAAATTCCCGACACAACCGGCAATCGCAACATAACATTCATTCTCAATTGCTCTCGCAGAGGCACAATTTCGAACGCGCATATACGCATTTTGAGTATCGGTCAGATAAGGCACAAATAAAATTTTCATTCCTTGGTCTGCCAGAAGTCGAGGTAATTCCGGGAATTCTACATCATAACAAATGACCAAACCAACTTTTCCGCAATCCGTATCGATCACTTTTATTTGATCTCCGCCTTTCATTCCGTAATATTTCCTTTCGTTAGGCGTAATATGAACTTTTCGATGCTCGTCTATTTTTCCGTCGCGATGAAGTAAATAACTAACGTTATACAATTCTTCATTTTCCACTAAAGGCATACTTCCGCCAATGATATTAATATTATATCCGATGGCTAATTGTGACAGTTTATTCTTAATGTCTTCGGTAAACTCCGCCAGTTTAAACATACTGTCTCGTTCATTCAGATCGTTGAAAGGCGCAAGTAGAGGAGTGTTGAAGAATTCTGGAAACATAATAAAATCTGATTTATAATCAGCCATTACATTTACGAAAAACTCCACTTGCTCATAGAATGCTTCGGTATCTTTAAAATGACGCATTTGCCACTGAACCAATCCCAAACGAATCACAGAATCCTGCATCGTATTGGGTTTCTTGCTGTAATAAATATTATTCCACTGCAATAAAACCGCATTTTCGGCCGAGTGGATATCTTCTGGTAAATAATTTTTTAAAACCCGAACTGGCAAGAAATTATTGGCCAATTGAAAACTAAGAACTGGATCATAAATCTCTTTCTTCCGAACTTGCTGAATGTATTGACGGGGAGAAAGATCATGGCTATGCAAATGATAATTCGGAATACGTCCACCAATAATAATTGATTTCAAATTCAAATTTTCGCACAATTCCTTTCGCGCATCATATAACCTTCTGGCCAGTCGCAACTCTCTAAATTCTGGATCTACAAAAATTTCAATTCCGTACAAAACCGTTCCAGTATCAGAATGGGTATTAAAGGTATAATTCCCTGTAATTTCTTTGTAAGTGTGATCATCACCGTAAAGTTCATACTGAACAATTAAGGAAAGACAAACCGCTGCGATTTTATCATCGACCGTGATACAGATTTGACCATCTGGAAAAATCTTAATTAATTTTTGAATACTTTTTTTGGACCAAATATTTTCAGACATCGCCGGATACGCCTTTTGCATCGTATCTCGAAGTTCATCATAGTCTTTAATATTTAGTGGTCTAATATCTATTTGCATCTATTTTATTTTTATAATTACAATTTAAACAATAATTCCGGAACAGTGATCGTGGAAACTTCCGGTGGCGGACGACAAAACATTGATTTCATTATTCAGACGTAAAACGCCCATGAAGGCAAAAATAAGCGCTTCTTTGAAATCAATGATTTCTTTTTCTGGAATGATAATTTCGGTCGACGTTTTACTTCTTATCCTTTCTATCAAATAGGAATTATACGTGCCGCCTCCCGTAAACAGAACATTTTTTAATTCGTAATGATTAAAGGTGTTCGCAATCTGAATGGCCGCATGTTCTGTAAATGTCGCTAATATGATTGATGGGTTTTCGTTCTTAAATTTAGTTAGGATATTTTTCGTAACCCATTCCATTCCCAACGATTTTGGTGGACTTTGTTGATAATATTTTATCGAATTTAAGGCTGATAAAAGTTCTTGATCTATTTTTCCATCTCTAGCGAAATTCCCGTTTTCATCGTATTCGTTTCCAAGTTCTTTTGCGAACTGATTTAACACAATATTAACCGGACAAATATCAAAGGCAATTCTTTTTTTATCCTCTTTAAAGGAAATATTTGAAAAGCCACCGATATTTAAGCACGCATCAAATTCAGAAAACAATAATTCATCACCGATCGGAACTAATGGTGCGCCGTTTCCACCCATCAAAATATCTTGACTTCTAAAATCGTAAATCACCGGAACTTTAGTGAGCAACTTTATCGCGCGACCGTCTCCAATCTGCACGGTGAATTTCTTTTTCGGTTGATGAAAAACGGTATGTCCGTGCGAAGCAATCAGATCTATGTTCTTTAAAGAATGTTTTTCAATAAATTCCTGTACTTTTTCACCTAAATAAAAACCATATTCTGCATTGAGCTCGAAGATTTCTTCTGCAGATAAATGAATCGCATTACGAAGTTTATTTTCCCAAACATCAGAATAAGGAATTGTTTCAGCCTTCAAAATTTCAAAATTCCATTTGCCTGACTCCTCTTTTATAAAAGAGGAATAACAAAGATCCAATCCATCGAGACTGGTGCCAGACATTAAACCAATTGCATGGAATTTCATAAAGCCAAAATATTTTTATTTAATTTATTAAAAGTGGGAAATTACTTAAGTGGATAAATTTCAAATTATTCTTTTCCATTAAAGGAAAAGAAGCACATTTTTATCTTCCTTTTTCCGGGATTTTCTGCGCGCTGATATCGCCCGAATTATTGTAAAAAGTATATTCCGAAAAATCATCTTTCGCTTTCATTCCATTCGCACCAACTAAAGTAGAGCCATCTTTATCGGTTACATAAACCGTGTCGCTCGTATAAATAATCTTTTTCACTTGATCCCAATAAACGGATTGCATCGCAAACATTTGATTTTCATTGCTGATGATTTTCACATTTCCTTTCGCTTCGTAAAATTTCTTTTTTTCATTAAACTTAGCATATTTCGCCGAAATTTTTCCCGGTACATCTGGTTTCTTTTTATCGTAAAATAGAATATTAATTCCTTTTCTTGCGACAATATAAGGAGAATCGATATACTCAAATTTTTCGATCAGTGGCGCCGTCGCACGTAATTTAATCATACCCGAATCGCGCTGAACAATATTCGCATTATTAATTACCTGCGAGGGAAAATTATTATTTCTATTTTTATTGATCTTGGTGAGATCTTCGTCGCATGACATTAAAGCAAAAAATATAGCACAACTTAGAAAGGTGGCTATATTTTTATATATTATTTCTTTAAAGAAATTCATTTTTTAATCATATAGACGTTTCAAGAACCATCGGTCTGCAAAGTTAATTCCGATTTTCAAGTTGACGAAATTTTGACGAATTAGATTATTTTCTAAAGTTCCTCTTTGTCCTAATTCAACACCGATATCAATTCCGCTCATTCTGCTGGCACTTTTATTTTCAAACGGCAAACTCATTCCACCCGTAATCGCAAATTGATTAATATTTGTTCCGTTGAAGGCTAAATTTCCTTTTTCGTAAAATGCACCATATCGATACGTTACTCTTGAGAAGTAATTTCTGAAGTTATTGTAGTTTGGTAAATACCAACCTCCGGCAGAGACTTTATAAGAATTATTGTTTTCAAATGGTTTTCCTAAAAACTGAATATTTTCCCCTTTTTTATAATCGAACTGAGTTCCTAAAAACCATTTCGCCTCTTTTCCGTAACCGGCACCTAAAGAGAATTCCATTGGAATTAGGTTATCATCTTCACTATATTTTTCCTCAATAATGTTTTCATTATTTTTGGTTTCCCCCGCAGTATAAAAGTAGGTACTATTAATAAACCGAGTTTCCATTTGTCCAGTACTTCCGAACGTATAGGTCGCACCCAAGGTAAACTTCTTATCGTTTTCCAGTTTCTTCTGATATGCCGTACCCAAAGTGAAATTAAAAGATTTAATTTTATTTTTGGTTTCATAACCATTGACTAATTCAGCGTCAGAAACTGTTACTTCATTAAGATCATATAGATTTCCGAAGTAGAAATTAGATCTAAAACCCAAGGCAAATTCTGGTAAGATCTGATAAGATAAGGCAGCTTCCACCGTACTTATCGTTCCATCTCCACGATTAAGATTTATTTGAGACGTTCCGCTTGGCAATTCTCCTGAACTATAGACAGAATATTTCTTTGAACTATAAGGTTGGTACCCTAATCCAAATTTCACTTTTGTGGAGATCGGAAATGCGATCGTTAGGTTAGACAAGTACGAAGAATGTTTCGTAGAAGACATATTATCAACATCAGATTTGAAGAAGTTATTTTCATTCGTTCCTTCAATCTTTAATGTAGTTAGTTCTAAATTTTTATTTGCGGCGGGATTGCTGAAATTAAAATTGTTATTAAAATCCCAAATATATGCTGTAGAAACGCCGCCCATCGCACTGATATCGGTCGTATTGTTATACTTCACATCACCGATTCCAAAAGCAGCATATGGCGAATTACCAATGGATTGTGCATTTAGAAAAAAACCTGCGGCAATCAAGGGTAATACAAAAAATCTTTTCATTCTCTATTTTTAAAAATAATGCGCAAATATCTTAAATATTACTGAACTGTGAAAGTAAGTTTGGTTAAAGTTTGTTAACCATTTTCATTTAATTTTTTCAGGTTTAATATGCATTGAGCGCAATTTATTAATAGTATTTATTCATATTTGATGATGAAAAATTAATAGCGTTTCTTCAATAATTTTGAAACTTATATTATATAATGGTATTTTTCATTTTGCTACAATAAACTCCTCCTTTTCCTGTGCAAAAATATTTATCTTTGAAACATGAATTGGGATCAAATTGTAGGACATCACGACTTAAAGAATCAGTTAAAAGACAGCATCACCAATAATCGGGTGAGTCATGCACAGTTATTTGTCGGAAAAGAAGGTTACGGAACCTTACCGCTTGCGATGGCTTTTGCGAAAGAGATTTTAAAAAAGGAAAATGCACAATCGTCCAGTAAAGTTGATCATCTTAATCATTTAGATTTGCATTTTAGTTTTCCCGTTTTTAAAGTCAAAACAAATGGTTTGTCTGATCAGTTCTTCGAGGAATTCCGAGAAATGGTTTTGAAAAATCCTTATTCTAATAATGATGACTGGAATGAGATCCTGGAATCAGAAAACAAACAGTTGAGTTTATACGTAGAAGAGATTGATGAGATCAACAAAAAATTCGCTTTAAAAAGCTTCGAAGGTGGAAGTAAAATATTGATCGTCTGGCAGGCAGATAAAATGAATACGGAAGCGGCCAATAAATTTCTCAAATTTCTAGAGGAACCACCAAAAAACACCTACATCATCTTAACAGCGTCCACGGCAGATTCTATGTTGCCAACGATATTATCCAGAGCACAAATTGTTGAAATTCCCAGAATTAAAGATGCAGATCTCGAAATAGCGTTACAAAAAAATAAAGAAATTACTTCAGATAAAATCCAAAGTATCATTTTTCAGGCACAGGGAAACTGGAATATTGCCCAGAAATTACTTCATACGGATAATACGGATTCTGAGTTTGAAGAACAGTTTATAAAATGGGTGCGAGAAGCGTTTCAAGTTAAAAAGAAACCTGAATTTTTGAAAAACATCGTTTTATGGGGCCGAAATATTTCTGTCTGGAATAGAGAAAAGCAGATGAGTTTCCTAGAATATTGCGGTGAAATGTTCCGGTTGGCTTTACTTCAAAATTATTGCAACGAACAACTTGTTTATAAGAAAATAGAGGCGGGAGGATTCAAGTGGGATCGTTTTTCAGAATTTATTCATGGTGCTAATATTGAAGCGATTCTCGAAGAAATTTCAACGGCAGATTATCATTTGCAAAGAAACGGAAATGCAAAAATAATTTGGACCGATCTGGGCATTAAACTTTCGAGATACATTCACAAATCAGCCTAAAAAACCACTAAAGAGTGGTTTGTTTTTAAAAATAGTCTCGCAGAGAATTAATGTGAATGAATAAGATCTAAGAATTCCTGTTCATCCAAAATTGTTATCGTTCCAATATCTTGGGCTTTTTTCAATTTGCTCCCAGCTTTTTCACCAACCACTAAGTAATTCAGATTTTTAGATACGGCAGAAATATTTTTCCCGCCATGATTCTCCACCATTTCTTCAGCGGCATCTCTGCTGAAAAGTGAAAGTTTTCCGGTGAAGAGAAAAGTTTTATTTTCTAAATGATGACTTAAAAGTTCATTGGTGTTTTCTCCTTTTTTTAACTGGACACCGTACGATTTCAAACGCTCGATCATCAGTAAACTTTCTGGATCTTTAAAGAAATTCACAATGCTTTCAGCGATTTTCCCACCAATATCTTCAACTTGAACTAACTCTTCAGCAGTTGCGTTTTTAATTGCTTCAATCGAATCAAAATTTTTCACCAATTTTTTCGCAACTGTTTCACCGACGTGTTTGATTCCAATGCCGAAGAGAACTTTCTCAAAAGGAATATCTTTAGACTTCTCAACTCCATTTAATATGTTTTGCGCCGATTTTTCCGCCATTCTTTCTAAAGGAAGCAATTGCTCTTTCGTCAAAACATAGAAATCTGCTGGATTTTCTACCAACTTTTCACGGTATAATTGCTCAATTGTTTCTGCGCCTAAACCTTCAATATCCAAGGCTTTCCTAGAAACATAATGAATCATTCTTCCAACAACCTGAGGAGGACAATGGAGATCATTCGGACAGAAATGGATTGCTTGATCTTCCAGTCGAATTAATTCAGTTCCACATTCTGGACAGTTTGTGATGTACTGAATTTCTTTGTTTTCAAAATTTCTTTTTTCTAAGTTGACTCCAACAATCTTTGGGATGATTTCGCCACCTTTCTCCACGAAAACAAAATCATGTTCGTGTAAACCGAGTTTTTTGATGATGTCTTCGTTGTGTAAACTCGCTCTTTTAACAATAGTGCCAGCCAACAAGATAGGTTTCAAATTTGCAACTGGCGTGATTGCTCCAGTTCTTCCAACCTGATACGTGACCTTTTCCAATTCAGTTTCTACTTTTTCAGCTTTGAATTTATAAGCCATCGCCCAGCGTGGAGATTTTGCGGTATAACCCAGATCTGATTGTTGTTGAAGGGAATTTACCTTTAAAACGATTCCATCAATTTCGTAGGGAAGTTCATGTCGGTGCTCATCCCAATAAGTAATAAAATCTTTTACCTCATCTAAATTTTTGCATAATCTGGCTTCGTCAGAAACTTTAAAACCCCAAGGTCGTGCGTTTTGCAATAATTCCCAATGAGTTGCTGCTGGGATTTCGGTAGAAATAAATTGATAAAGTAAAGAAGAAAGTTTACGCTTGCTAACCTCAGCAGAATCCTGCATTTTTAAACTTCCAGAAGCTGTATTCCTAGGATTCATAAATAAATCTAAACCTTCTTCTTCACGTCTTAAATTAATCTTATCGAAGTTTTTTCGAGTAAGAAAAATTTCGCCACGCATAAAAAACTGGCTTGGAAAATCACCTTTTAATTTTAATGGAATATCAGAAATCGTTTTCACGTTATTCGTAATTTCATCACCTCGAAAACCGTCACCACGCGTAACTGCTTGCTGTAATTTTCCGTTTTCGTAAAAAATAGATATAGAAGCGCCATCATACTTTAACTCGGCCACAAATTCGACGGGATCTTCAATCGTTTTGACGATGCGTTTTTCCCAGTCTTCTAAATCATCAAAGTCGTAAGAATTATCCAAAGAATACATTCTAAATTGATGTTCAATAGTAGGGAAGTTTTTCGTAATTGCTCCTCCCACACGGAGAGTAGGAGAGTTCGCATCATAAAATTCGGGATGCTTTTCTTCTAAGTCTTGAAGTTCCTTCAACTTTAAATCGAATTCTAAATCAGAGATCTTACTTTCATCTAAGATGTAATAATTATAATTGTGCTGATGAAGTTCTGCACGCAGGTCTTCTATTTGTTGTTGAATGTTTTCGGACATCTTGATCAAGGTTTTTACAAAAATACTAAATCATTTAAATGTACGGTAGATAAGTTCGCTTAGGAGATTAATTATTTGGTCTGAACTTTGAAGAAAAAAAAGGAATTTAAAGGTTCTTTTATTCTAAAATTTTTAAATAAAATTGAGGACTTTTGACTTCTAGAACTTTCAATTTTACAAAATCTTGACTATGCAGAAAAAAGATATTCTATTAATCAGCGCGACGTTAGCTATTGCAGCAGTTACCGGAGTTGCGACTCATGCTGGTTTAAATTCAATTTTGTTATTTGGTTTATCTGCCGTCTCTTTGGTTATGGTGGCAATGATAGTGGGAAAGGCGACAGAGCAGTTAGGAAACCGAATGGGACCGGCCGCAACAGGCGTTTTACAATCAGCCTTAGGAAATTTACCAGAACTTTTCGTGTGTATTTTCGCTTTGCGAGCCGGACTTGATACCGTTGTAAAAGCAGCGTTAGTAGGATCTATTTTAGGAAATTCTGTTCTAGTCTTTGGGATGGCAATTCTATTTGGCGGACTAAAAAACGGAAGACAACATTTTCATTCGGAACCTCCGAAAATGAACGCCATTCTAATGATCTTGGCTGTTGCAGCGATGGCAGTTCCAACGCTTACTTTTTATCTTCACACTCCAGCGGAAAGTCACCTTGATAATTTAGATGTTATAGTAGCAATTGTCTTACTAGTTGTTTTTGGCGCTTATCTCACTTTCTCTATCAAAGGTGATAAATCGCTTACGCCTGAAAAAAATGGCGATGCAGAAGAGCCGAGTTGGACTTTGCCTATTACGCTCGGAGTTCTTGCGCTTTCGGGAGTTGGGGCTGCTTTTGTGTCGGATTGATTTGTGGATGCGCTGACACCTGCGATGGATTCTTTAGGAATCAATGAAGTTTTTGCAGGTTTGATCGTCGTTGCAATTGCTGGTAATGCAATCGAAAATATAGTTGGAATTCAGTTAGCATTGAAAAATAAAGCAGATTATGCAGTTAGCGTTATTATGAATTCTTCTCTCCAAATTGCTTTAGTGCTGTATCCTTTATTAATCTTACTTTCATTCTTTTTAGGCGGTGCCGTGTTATCGTTTGTATTGAGCCCACTGCTACTTGCTACTCTGGCACTTTCCGTTTTAGTAAGTGCTTTTATTGTGTTTGATGGAGAAAGTATTTGGTTGGAAGGTGTTGCGCTGATCGGACTTTATATCATTATTGCAACTGCATTTTGGTGGGGAATAAAAAATTAAGAGATATGGACACGAAGTCATAAAACCCAATTGATTCCCAAGAATATTTTCGCGGAGGCGATTATATACAATTTACAGTTTAAAATTTAGGATCAGTAATCAAGTCGAAAATCTTAGATTTTTATTTTTCCTTGTATAAAATTTCCTTTTGATTTTTTCCTGTAAAGATTTCCCAATAAGCTTCAGCAATTAAATCAGGATCATAAAAAGTTCCTTCTTTTACTACACCACCAATTGTAACAGTTGCAACATGAATACCAAAAGGTGAAAGTTCATCGGCTAAAGTAAATGTAAGATTTCGCAATCCTGCTTTACTTATAGAAGCCGAAGCTCTTGATACCACAGGAATTAAAGCCAACATTCCACCCGTGAATATAATGGTTCCGCTTTTCCGTTCCTTCATTTGTGGAATTACTTGTTGGGCGCTGATTAAAGCTTCTGCTACATTCACTGTAAAATCATTCATCAATTCATTTTGACTTAAAACGGACGGATCATTAATGGAATTAGCACCTGCATTATAGACTAAAACATCGGGAGTACCATAATTTTTTTGGATTTGATCAAATGCTGCTATAACAGATTTTGGTTCGGAAGAATCGGCAATAATTCCGTAAGATTCAATATTCTTTAGCTGAAGTTCTGTTAATTGCAAGTCGAGAGATTGCTGTTTTCTGGACAGGAGTATTACTTTAAATCCGTTAATACCAAATTTTCTTGCGATTCCTGCACTAACTCCAGGTCCAGCTCCCAGGATTACCAATAATGGTTTATTGTCCATGATGATGTTTTAACTGCTACTGAGTTAGTATTTCTTTTATTTTCGCAGCGACTTTCTCAGCGGTGGGAAGCATTTCTTTTTCTAAAATTACATTAATCGGAACTGCCGGTAAATTGAGCGAACCCATCGCTTCAACTGGCGCATCTAAATATTTAAAACAGTTCTTAGAGATACGATGAGCAAACGCTTCAGCAAAAGAGTTATTCAATTGCTCTTCGGTCAACACTAAACATTTCCCGTGAATTTTTGCGCGCTCAAAAACTAATTTTTCATCTAGTGGAACTAACGTTCTCAAATCGACGATTTCAACTTGTCCTTCGAAATTCTTAGATGCTTCTTTTGCCCAGTAAACGCCCATTCCATAAGTAACGATAAGGATCGTTTTGCCTTTTTCAATTTCGGTTTCGTCTGCGTCTAAAATAATATTTCCTTTTCCAAAAGGCAAGATATAATCTTCTGCTGGTTCAATCGTTTTTGCATCTTCTGTTCCGGGAACTTTACTCCAATATAGACCTTTATGCTCCAACATTACGACCGGGTTTGGATCGTAGTAAGCCGCTTTTAATAATCCTTTAAAATCTGCAGCATTACTTGGGTAGGCTACTTTGATTCCTTTAATATTCGTTAAAATACTTTCAACACTTCCGCTGTGATAAGGTCCGCCACCTCCGTAAGCACCAATCGGTACTCTAATAATATTACTGACCGGAAATTTACCATTGCTTAAATAACAAGACTTGGAAACTTCAGTAATTAACTGATTGAGTCCAGGGTAAATATAATCGGCGAACTGAACTTCTACAATTGGTTTTAAACCAACTGCGCTCATTCCCACGGTTGAACCAATAATATATGCCTCCTGAATTGGCGTATTGAAAACTCTTTTATTTCCGAATTTTTTACCTAAAGTAACTGTCTCGCGGAACACTCCACCAATTCTTTCTCCAACATCTTGTCCGTATAGCAAAGCTTCGGGATGCTTCCACATAATTTCCTGAATCGAATGAATCGCGGCATCCACCATCACAATTTTTTCTTGACCTTTTGGTTCTCTTTCGCCCACTTCTTCTGTAATTGGAGTAGGAGCGAACACATGATCTTCAACTGATTCTGGTTTTGGACCTTCTGCGTTGATTGCTTTTTGAAAAGCCTCTTCAATTTCTACGCGGGCTTCGTTTTCAATTTGTGTTAGATGTTCTTCTTTTAAACCTTCCTCGATTAATCGTTTTCGAAGAAGAACGCCCGGATCTTTTGCTCGGTGTTTTACTAAATCTTCTTCGTCGCGATAAAATTCTCGTCTAACACCTGAAGTATGATGACCGATTAAAACGGTACTGGCGCAAACCAACATTGGTTCTCTTTCCTCTCGCACAAAATCCACCGCTATTTTCATGGCTTCGAAACTTGCTTCGAAATCAGTCCCATCAACTTTCATTCTGTTTAATCCAACAAAACCTGCGGCAAAATCATAGGAGTCAGATGTTCTAGCTTCTTCTTTAGTTACCGAAATTCCCCATTCATTATCTTGAACAAGAAAAATTATAGGCAACTTGTGAAGTGCTGCAAATTGAAATGCTTCCGAAACTTCGCCTTCAGTAACGGAGTTGTCTCCAAAACTACAGATGACAACCGGATTATTTTCGTATTCTTTTAACTTAAATTCTTGAATATATTTTATTCCCTGTGCAACGCCTGTAGTTGGAATTGCTTGCATTCCCGTTGCGGAACTTTGGTGGATAATTTTAGGTAAATGTTCCTCTCTACTCGATGGATGAGAATAATAAGAACGTCCGCCAGAAAAAGGATCTTCTGCTTTCGCTAATAACTGTAACATTAATTGATACGGTTCGAAACCCATTCCGATTAATAAACTTTCGTCGCGATAATAAGGAGAAACCCAATCTTCTTTTGTTAACTGATAAGCGGTAGCCAGTTGAATAGCTTCGTGCCCGCGGGAAGTAGAGTGAACATACGTGCAAATATTTCTGTTTTCTTCGTAAACATCTGCAGTTGCTTTAGCAAGCATCATGTGTTTGAATGCTTTCAATAATATATCTTGAGAAACAATTTCTTTTTTAAAAATTTCCATAGTTAACAAAGATAAAAATTTTATTTAATGTCTCAAATATTATATAATTGTCAACTGCTATTAGCATAGTAAAGAATTGGTATTTTTCAAATCTCCAACTTTTTTTTGAAAAGATTTAGTGGTAATTTTACACAAATTCTATTTTCAATGTTCCTAATCTTCGATACCGAAACCACCGGTTTACCAAAAAATTTCAACGCTCCGATCACCGATTCCGACAACTGGCCTAGAATGGTTCAGATTGCGTGGCAACTTCATGATAGAGAAGGAAATCTACTTGAAAATCAAGATTATATCATTAAACCAGAAGGTTACGATATTCCGTTTTCTTCACAAAGAATTCACGGAATTTCTACTAAAATGGCGACCGATGAAGGTCGTGACTTAAATGAAGTTTTGATGGAATTTGACGAGGTTTTAAAGAAAGCCGAAGTCGTGATCGGACACAATATCATTTTCGATTACAACATCGTTGGTGCCGAATTTTTCCGAAAGCAATATGAAAATAATTTGCAGAACATTCCGTCTGCAGATACCATGAAACTGGGCACGGATTTTTGTCAGTTAGGCGGCGGAAAAAGTGGCAGATTTAAATCACCAAAACTCGATGAATTATACGAAAAGTTATACGGTGAAAAATTTGACGAAGCACATAATGCGGCAGCAGATGTAAATGCAACAGCGCAGGTCTTCTTTGAAATGATGCGGATCGGAATTATTCCGGTTGAAAATCTTAAACTCGATTCGTCTGAATTACAGCACTACATCAATCAACATCCTGTCTCAATCAGACCGTTTCCCATCGTCATCAGAAGACAAGTTGCGCAGTCCAAAAAGAAGAAGAAAAGATCCTTCAATAATACAGATGAAATTGAAATTGGCAATTATTTTAATTTCCACAATCACAGTATTTACTCGTCACTTCAAGCGTCCTCACATATTCATGATTTAATAAAATCTGCGCTGGATAATAAATTCCCTGCGGTTGGTATTGTCGATTTAGGAAATATGATGGGCGCGTTTAAATTTATTTCTGAAGTTGAAAAAGCCAACGGAAACATTTCTAAAGCGTATCAGGAATATGTAAATCAAAAACAAAAAGCGGAAGAAGAGGGAATTGCATTTAGTGAAGTTGAACCTCGTAAAGAACCTTTAATTCCAATTATCGGTTGTGAATTTTATTTGTCTGAACGACCCGATCAAAAACAATTTACAAAAGATGACCCCGATCGACGTACGAATATAGTCGTACTGGCGAAAAACTTTAATGGATATAAAAATCTGGCAAAACTTTCTAGTTTAGGATATATCAATGGTTTCTACTTTGGAGTTCCAAGGATTTCTAAAAAGATGATTGCTGAATTGAAGGAAGATTTAATCGTCGTGACCGCTGGAACGATGGGAGATATTCCCAATGCAATTTTGGAATTTGGTGAACAAAAAGGAGAGGAACTTTTTCAATGGTGGAAAAATACGTTTGGTGATGATTTTTATGTACAACTGCAAAATCACGAGATTGAAGAAGAGCATTATTTAAATGATGTTTTATTGGCTTTAGCAGAGAAATACGATGTTAAAATCTTAGCCCAAAACGAAACCTTTTACACGTCAAAATCAGAAGCACATATTCAGGATATTTTGTATTGCATTAAAGATGGCGAGAAATTGTCTTCGCCCGTAGGAAAAGGTTTTGGAAAAAGAAGAGGTTTACCTTCTCATGAATTTTACATTAAAAATACAGAGGAAATTAAACAAAGTTTCCGGGAATTTCCAGATGCTTTTGAAGCGTATGATGAATTTGTGCAAAAGTTCGAACCTTATACATTAAAGCTTGATGTTTTACTTCCGGAATTTGGAATTCCTGAAGAATTCTTGAGCGAACAAGACAAATTAGATGGTGGAAAAAGAGGTGAAAATGCTTATTTAAGATATTTAACTTATGAAGGTGCAACGAAAAGATATGGAGAAATTACTGATGAAATCAGAGAAAGACTTGATTTCGAATTAGAAGTTATTGCCAATACTGGTTATCCAGGATACTTTTTGATTGTCCAGGATTTTTGTAATGAAGCTAGAAATATGGGCGTTTGGGTTGGCCCAGGTCGTGGTTCTGCTGCTGGTTCAGCAGTAGCATATTGCACCGGAATTACCAACGTTGATCCCATAAAATATGATTTGCTATTTGAGCGTTTCCTAAATCCTGAAAGGGTTTCAATGCCGGATATCGATATTGATTTCGATGATGAAGGACGTGACAAGATAATTAAATGGGTCGTTGATAAATATGGTAAAAGTAATGTTGCTCAGATTATTACGTATTCAGTTTTAGGCGGAAAATCAGCGATTAAAGATGCGGGAAGGGTTTTAGATATTCCGATTTTTGAGACGAATAATATTGCAAAATTAATCCCAACATCACCAGGAATGAATATCGCAAAAGCATTTGCAAAGTTCGATAAACTGGGTCCAGATGATAAAATGCTCGCGCAGGAAATGAAAGATATTTTGGCGAATCCAAAAGATGAACGCTATGAAGTCCTTTCAGCCGCTCAGAAAATGGAAGGTTGCATTCGAAATACTGGCATCCATGCTTGTGGAGTGATTATCACGCCCGAAGACATTACGAACTTGGTGCCCATTACAATCGCATCGAAAGATGCTGATATTTTGGTTTCGCAGTTTGACAACTCCGTGGCTGAAAGCGCAGGTCTGCTGAAAATGGACTTTTTGGGTTTGCGGACTTTAACCATCATCAAACACGCAATTAAACTCATCAAAGAAAAACACGGAATCGAGATCGATCCGGATACCATTCCTTTGGATGATGCAAAAACGTATCAATTATTTAAAGACGGTCGAACGGTTGGGATTTTTCAATATGAAAGTCCGGGAATGCAAAAATATATGCGTGAATTGAAACCGACGGAATTTGCTGATTTAATTGCGATGAATGCTTTGTACCGACCAGGACCGATTAAATATATTCCGCTTTTTATCAATAGAAAAAATGGAGTAGAAGAGACCGTTTATGATTTAGAAGAAACGGAAGAATTTTTAAGTGAAACCTACGGAATTACTGTTTACCAAGAACAGGTGATGTTGCTCTCTCAAAAACTGGCCAACTTTACAAAAGGTGAAGCCGATACTTTGCGAAAAGCAATGGGGAAAAAGCAAAGAGATGTGCTGGATAAAATGTACCCTAAATTCATTGAAGGGGGAAAAGTCAATAACCTTGATGAAATAAAACTCAACAAAATTTGGAAAGACTGGGAAGCTTTTGCAGAGTATGCGTTTAACAAATCTCACTCGACTTGTTATGCGTTGATTGCTTACCAAACTGCTTACTTAAAAGCGAATTATCCCGCAGAGTATATGGCGAGTGTTATGTCGAATAATATTAATAATACCAAGCAAATCACTCTATTTATGGAGGATTGCAAAAGTATTGGTGTTGATGTTTTAGGACCAGATATCAACGAGTCGCAATATGCATTTGCAGTGAATGAAAAAGGGCAAGTCCGGTTTGGTTTAGGCGCAATAAAAGGAATAGGAGAAGGTCCGAGTGAAGCGATCGTTGCCGCAAGAAAGGATGAACGATATAAAAACATCTATGATTTTTTTGAGAAGATTCCGTCATCCCAAATGAACAAAAGAGTTGCTGAAAGTTTGGTTTTTGCAGGTGCTTTCGATGAAGTGGATCGATATCATCGGGCACAATATTTCGATATTGATGTTTCCGGAAAAACCAATATAGAAAAGTTACTGCGGTATGGCTACAGTTTTCAGGACAGTAAAAATGAGATCGAAAATTCTTTGTTTGCAGATTTCGCAGATGAAGTGAAAATCGAGCAACCAAAAATTAATCCTGCGCCGGAATGGCAAAGTATGCACAAACTTAATAAAGAAAAGGAAATCATCGGCTTTTATCTTTCTGCGCATCCGCTGGATGAATACAAATATCAATTTCAATTCTTACAGGGAGCATTAAGCAAAAAGGAAATCTTAGAAGATAAAATAGAAGAAACTTTAGAATTAGAGCAGGTTCTTTTACCGATCGAAGTCTCTGATGTAGAAGATAACGACGAGGACTTAATCGATTTACCGCCTGAAAATTTAGACGGCGAAGATGAATCAATAACTGAAGATTCAACTAAAATTGTCGAGCCACGGGGCAACTTCAATTTTTTAAATCTTGATGAGATTGAGAATTATAAAAACTCAGTGTTCGCAAGCCAGCAACCAGATCTGTTTAATAATGACAAGTTAAGTTGGAAAGAAAAACAGGCTTTGAAAAATAATGCTCCAGAATATATGGTAGCGGGATTGGTTACTGAATATACCATTAAAGACGGAAAAAATAGTGGGGAAAAGGTTGCCTTTTTAATGCTGGAAGATTATAGCGGAAGTTATTCATTCCGCCTTGGAGATCGCGATTATATGAAATTTAGAGATAAAATTGATGTGCAACGATTTGTGATTTTTAAAGTCAAATTTTCGCAGTCAAACGATGGACGAGTTTTCGTAAACGTCGCGGAAGTGATTGACCTTAAAGAAGCCTTTGAAAAATTCGCAAAAAAAATGACTATAGTTGTGGATATTAACCATTTAAGAAAAGAAGATATCGCTTTTTTTAGAGAACAATTTGATGAACATCGAGGAGATCAAAAATTGAACTTTTTCATTAAAAACCCCGAAGATGAAAGTCAACTCGAATTGATGAGCATGCAAACAATGATCGAAGTTAATGGTTATTTACTAGAAATTTTTAATGATATCCAGAAATATCAGATTTTCCTTAACTAATTAGGTTTACAAATAATTAAATTTATTCATAATATAATTATCGAAAACGCACTTTTATAATATAGGTTTGTAATAGGTAATTCCAATTAAAAACTTTTTTTTGCTTTGAATGAATTATCTAAGATGTTAGGATTGTGAGTTTTAATTAAAAATTGCTAGTGAACCTTGTAGTCTCGTATTGCAGGCATAATCAGATGATGATTTATTAGGATATTAGTCGAAGAATTAGTAAATTCGTATAAACTAACAAATTATGAAAAACAAAATCATCCTTTATGATCATCAAAGGTTGAATTTGGAATGTATGTCGAATTTTCTCGAGGGAAAGGGCGTAACTAAGAATTACAGCATACATAACATTACAAACTTTGATGATATTCAAGCGCAGATTCTGGGTAAAGGCAGTGTACTTATTTTAAATATTGCCAATCTAAATTTACTAGACATTACTGATCACATTGAACATTTCCTTCAACTCAATCCGCATTTAAAAATTATGGTTCATTCTGAAAACTCTGAGGTCCGAACGATCAAAAGATTCTTTGACAAAGGGGTTAAAAGTTTTCTCGGAAATAATGTAAGCAGCGAAGAATTTTTGGAGGCCTTTAATAATGTAATCGATGGAAAAATTTACATTAATGACGACACAAAAAATATTTTGTTAAATTTTATCTGCAGTATTGAAGAACCAAGTGAAAGAAAACTAAATGGCGTAGACGAATTAACTGCCAGAGAAAAAGATGTGTTACTATTGATCTGCGATGGATTGCGATCTAAAGAAATTGCAGAAAAACTTTTTATAAGTACACACACGGTAGAATCTCATCGGAGAAATATGATGCTAAAATTTAACATTAACAGTTCTTCTAAATTGGTGAAATTCGCAATGGAAAACCGATTGGTAGAATATTAAGATTAACTCCATAAAAACAAAAAACAGATTGCATGCAATCTGTTTTTTTGTGGGAAGAAAACATCATGATTTCTTTAATTTAAACACTATTCCCAATCCGGCATTTCTGCATTTTCGAATAGCAGCGTTCTCGAGGATGCTGTCGACGAGGAAGTAGAAATAGTAACCTTATAAATATTTTTTGCCGAGATTCCATCATTCGACGTATTCGTAAATATTATTTCTGCATCGTTGGGTGAGAATCGTGGATCTAAATCATTTGTTCCAGCGTCTTTATTAGCACCAGTAGAAAAATCAACACTCGTATTTAAGTTTAAATCATATATAAAAATATGAGAGTCGAGTTGTCGACGATTTAAATTTTCGTAACCAGAAACGTCTCGGGTGAAAAGAAGTTTATCACCAGAAATAGAAAAATTTAGTCCGCCAGCAGCACCAGTTGCACCGCTCAACACAGTTTGAATAATAGTTCCCAGCGGATCAATAATAAATATTTTAGCATTATATCCATTAACATCGTTGGTTTTAATTGCAATCTTAGATCCATCATTACTCCAGTCAACTTCTGATATAAAGTTTCCATCTGTTGTGGTATAGACTAAAGTTAGTCCGCTACCGTCCTTGTTAATTTTATACAGTTTATTAAAACTAGGATATAAAAACTCGCTTCCATTGGTACTCCAACTGAAATCAATATCTTCATAATTGTAACCTAAAACTGGTTGTGTGCTTGTGACTTGCTTGATATTGGAGCCATCTTTCTTCGCGGTAAATATTTGGGTTGCTCCCGCTACAGTTCGTAAAAATGCAACCAAACCCGCATCGTTGTTTAATTTTGGTCTCCAACTGTTGACTGAGTTTGGAGTCAATTGAAATGATTGTCCCGCTTCGTTGCTTGAAACAATATAATAATTAGAACCCGATTTTCTCACAAAATGAAAGCGATTATTGGGCTTATCGGAAACTTTAAATTGTCGAACTTCACTATTAACCGGAGGATTTACGGTATCATCTGCGACAACTTGCCAGAAATAAGTTACGCCATAAATCAAGTTTTCAAGCGTGTAATTCTTTGCCTTAATGTTTTCTTTTTCGAAGACAATGTTGTTAAGACTATTTTTAACGATTAGTTTAAATTTCAATTTTAAAGAATCTCCTGGATCAGGATCTTTACTTTCCCAACTTAAATTCACCGATGTTGGTTGATCTTCTGAATGATCTGCCGGCGTAAGTAATAGGGGAACTGAAGGTGGAGAGTTGAGGGAACTATCATCTGACAACTCAAACACCACACTTACTCCATCTTTTGTTTGCAAGTTTACTCCTTCAAAAGTTGAAATATATCCTTTAAGTTCTGCTTTTACAGAATAATCACCCAACGGTATATTTTCCAAAACAAAGGTGCCGTCTGTTTTTGTAAAAACAGTTTGAGTGGTCGGTGACGTATAAATTTTGACATCAGCAAGTGGAGAATTTGTTCCTTTCTTAACTACTTTCCCGCTAATGGTACTAGTCGAGATCTTACCAACTTGATCCTCCCTACACGAGAGGCAAAAAAGAAAGAGGAAAGATCCAAATATTATATATAATAGAGTTTTCATGTTTTATTTTTTTAAGTTGAATTTTTTGGCTTGGTTGAAATAGAAATTAATTCCAATACCGATATGAAATGCTTGATCTTTTTGTTTACCGTTGACAAATTCGTCCCAGGTATCATCAATGCCCATGTCGTATTGTGCATTAAGTCTAAATGCAAGATTATTTCCTACTAAATATTCTAATCCACCACCAAACTGATATTTAAAAAAAGATTTCCCATTAAACAAAGAACCAACTCCCGCATAGGCGTAAGGGGTCAAACTGAATTTGGGCAAAAGCAGATATTCTATATTTGCTTCCGCAAATAAAAAATCATTTTTAACTATTCCGGTATTTTCTAAGGTTTGAAATCCAAAGCTTATCTCAGCATTAATATTATCGGTGAAAAAATATTTTACTCCGGCTTTACCACCAATATTCATTTTAGCATCAGTATAATCACCACGAATAAGGTCACCATTTGCCAAGAGAAGGATCGACGCTTTTGATCTTTGTTTATCTGAAACTTTATTTCCGACAAGTCGATTGGTATTTTGCTTTTGCTCGGTGTGATATTTTTTAAGCAATTCCATGACATCGTTTTCGTGTATTTTTTCTATTCGGAAAGTTCCATCTTCTACACTTTCTAAAATTAAAGTGTACACTGCTTTCTCAATCGCCTGGGTTACTGCTAAACTCACGGGTTCATTTTGGGAAAAACCCATTTCAACTTCCAAAATTCGATCGGTATCTATATACCTGAAAAAACTGCCATTTACAGCAGTTGACAATATATTCTTAGAAGTATAAACCGTTTTTAAAATTTCTCCCGTCATACTAGATACGACTCTAAGGTAGATTGAGACACGGTCCTGTCTGTATTGCGTGCCACCGCCAAGACCAAAATAACGCGCACCGATTCCGCCGGTCATTACATTAGTATCGTAGGAAATAATTCCGCCTTCTAATAAGATCCCTGCATAGAGTAGAGGCGGGAGTTGATCACTTAAGATCGTCTTACCGTCTTTAGCAACTTCATATTCTTTTCTTGTGGATCGAATAATCTGTCTCTCATTTAAAAGATTTCCGATGTTTTCTCTTTCAATGGGGCGAAACCATTTTGAATCTTCTAAAGCTTTTAATAAAATTGAAGTAGTTCCTTGCGGAATTGCAGTACTCCAATTGCTGCCATTTTCAGCCATTTTATACTGGCCAGTCTGGTCTTTAAATTTATAAACTCCAATAACGATTTTTTCAGCCGGAGCAGGCAGTTCTTTTAATTGTTTTGTGTAAGGTGTAATCTCTCCTAAGGTGGATATATCACCTTCAGCGGGTAGATTCATCATTGTACCGCAACTATTCACCAATCCTATAAAGATGAAAAGCAGTGCACTTTTGACTGTTAATAATTTTCTCATGATATTAATTCTTTAGTTCGGGATTATAATTTCTGATTGTTCACCTGTAGTTGTATTTAAAATTTTAATAATTAAACCTTTGTCAGACTGTGCGACTTGTACGTACATAGAACCGAAAGTATAATTTCCCGGTTTTAGATTTCCTTCTCCAAATTGATCTCCAAAGAGTTTTTGAGATAATTGACTTAACAATTGTCGATTAAGACTTTCTGTAAAACTGTCTAAAGAACTTAGAGAGCCGTAAGAAGAAGTAGTGTTTTTAAATTGGTTTTGTGCCACTGCGGAACTTAACAACCATTGGTAGTTAAAAGTGTCTCCACCGAAAGCGGGATTTACTGGCTTGTAGACAAATTGTTGTCCGCATACCCAACCCGTTCCTCCGATGAGGAACAAAAGAAGTGTTTTCATAATTAGTGTTTTTTAGTATTAATATATAAAACCTTGGTCACTGACCTGTCGCTGTTTCTCATAATTAATGAGCATCGCGATTGATTGTTTAACCATATCGTCTAGAAAATCATCATCTGGTCTTGAATTAAATGACGCGATATTTTCATCATCTGCAAAAATTTGAAGTTGTGTATTTCTCCCATTAGTAGGAAGTTCTGAAATACGAACTCTAAAAGTAAATGCAATATCATTTAACATTAAAACCGAAAAAAATTTTCCGTAGAAATCGTCGCCGACTTTAGTTTTGGTATCGTTGATCACCAAACTTTTCATCATCATATTTTCCTCATTGGTCGTTTTCTCATAGGCTACTGTATTTGTAAAGTTTTTTGAATTCATTTCTAAACTATCCTTAGCAATGACTTTGGCAGTTTTTTCATCTTTGATGAATAAATAAACTTTTAAGGCATCTTCCTTTTCAACATTCATTGAAATTTCAGAAAGCAATTTAATTTCTCCAGGTAAGAGTGTGAATTTATTTTCCTGCTGCGAAGAGGACATGTTTTTTTGTTTGCTCTTTTTTACCGCTAGAAAAATATAGTTGAGCGATTGGTGAACTGAACCTTCATTTTTTGCGACGGCTTTTAGTTTTAATGCACCTTCTATATTGTCAACCTCAATTTTTGCGGTGACCGTATTTTTATCTTGTGCATTACAAGTCATTATTAAAAATAGAAGAACAATAATATTAAAGCAAGTCATCTTATTTTTCATCATTATTTATTTTAAAATTAATAATGTCTTACAAAGATCATCTTGTCATTGCCTCTAATATTGATTTCCATCTCTTTGGAATTACTGTTGTTACCAGTAATATCGATGTAGTTATTATTTCCTTGAACGTTAACTTTTTGCTGATTTTCTAGTTCTCGATTAGCATTAAATATTTGGGTGTTATTAAAATCTCCCGTCTGCCGAACTAACAAATCACTTTTTTTGCTTTTATCAACAATAGAAGTATGGTTATTATTTCCAACTTGTATTACTGCTGTTTTAGAAGAGTTTATTAGAGATTGTTGATTTCCTGAGTTGATCAAATTCAAAACATTGTTGCTGTTGACATTATTGAAGTTAATGGTTTGACTAGAAATTTGATAACAACACAAAAACATCACGATTATAAATAGATTTTTCATGGTATATCTTTTTTGGATAAAAGGGAGAAACTATTAATAGTTTCTCCCACAGGATTGAATTAATATCAGATGGTTAGATTATTAACAACCGCCTCCTGAATTTTGTGGACATCTTACTTCCGGCATTGGCGGTGCGCAACAGTTAGCGCCAGCTGAATTTCCAGATTCTTGTAAAATGTTTTGTGAGTTACCATCACCAACTTGGATTCCTAAATGACCATGACCGTTACCTATTTGCTGAACGATAATATCATTATCACACCCGTCTTGGTAATCTATCGCAGTATTGAAACTTCCTCTTTGATTTTGATCGATCGAGTTTCTGTCACCCCACTGTTCTGCGTAAGCGAAGTTGAAATTTCCTTTTTGAGTCTGCACAATTTTGTTATCATATCCTGTTTGCAGCGCTAAAGCATCGTTGAATAAACCATCTTGGTTTTGTACAACAGAGTTATCTGAGCCATTTTGTTCTGCATCTGCTGAGTTATAACTTCCGTTTTGGTTTTGTGCTACGCTATTGTCATTTCCGTATTGCTCAGAGTCCGCGCTATTTCCATTTCCATTTTGCGTTTGAACTGCGTCGTTACTATTACCACACTGCAAGGCGTATACGGAGTTACTATTTCCAATTTGAGATTGAGAAACTGCATTGAATCGGCCATACTGTTCAGTAGTGGCGTCGTTTCTGTTTCCTCTTTGATACGTTTCATTACTGTTTGCTCTACCGCTTTGGTAAACTCGATCAGCATTTTCATTACCAATACTCGTTGTTTGGTTTGCATTTACTTGACCAAATTGCGACACCTTGGCTTTGTTACTATTCCCTTGCTGCCAAATCGCATTGTCATTCATTAGTCCGTGTTGATCAACATCGGCTTTGTTTAAATTGCCGTACTGTTGCGTTACATCGTTATTCATCTGTCCGTAGGATACTCCTACCATCATAAGTGCGAATGCACTTGCTAATAATTTTTTCATGGTTAAAAATTTTATTTGGTTAGTTTGTGATACAAATGTAGAGTGAATGATAAAAAATAACCTCACATGTATTTATGAGATTATCAAAATCCGTAAAATCTATGACGATCAATGTTTAATGACCCATCTAAAACCGTCTTTTACGCAAATGTTATTTAAAAAATAAACTTTCCGTTAATAATTACACATTATTAACTACTGCGAAAACCTTCTTTTTAACTGGATAATATTCTATTAATAAACTAGGAAACTATTTTTGTTTTCTAGTTTTCTTTTGTATCTTTGCACCTTGATTATGGAAAATAAACAAGAATTCTTAACTAAATTATCAGATCTTTTTCTTGAAAACGGCGCTAAATCCCTTACTATGGATGACGTGGCGAAAGCTTTTGGCATTTCAAAAAAGACGCTTTATAAAAAGTATAAGAATAAAGAAGAATTGATAGAGGAGGTTTTAAGATATAAATTAGACGAGATCATCAAGCGGTTGAAATATCTGGATCAAACTATCGAAAACGCGATTGAAAGAATGTTTTGTCGGGATGAAGAAATTGAAATAGTAGCGAATTCAAATAACACGCTGTTGATTAGACAATTAATAAAGTATTATCCCACCATTTTCAATAAACATATGATCGAATTTTCGGAGAAATTTTCGGAAGTAATGGTTCATAATATTGAGAAAGGACGCGGCCAAGGTTTTTACAGAAATAATTTTGACGCTGAGGTATATGCAAAACTATTCTTTCAGTTGATCATGTCGTTGGAAAGTTCTCCGTATTTAGATATTAGCGTCAACGAAAAAGTTCATTACAAACATGAGGTAATGACAATGTATATGAATGCGATCACGACAGAAAAAGGAAAACAAATTTTAAATAAAATAAACTATTAATATGAAGAAAGTAGCACTAAGTCTTCTTTTTTGCGGAGGGTTGATCTTCGGTCAAGAAACAAAGGTTCTTACTTTGCCCGAAGCCATTTCTTACGCTTTACAAAATAAAGCAGATGCGAAAAAGGCTTTACTGGATATTCGAAAAGGAGAAGCTCAGATCGCTGAGACTAAATCCGCGGCGTATCCTAATATCTCTATTGGAAGCAATACGACCTACAATCCTTTATTACAGGAATCCGTTTTGCCAGGAGAAATTTTTGGTGCACCCGGTCAGCAGATTAAAGTAGCATTCGGACAAAAATGGATCTCGAGTAACAACATCCAATTAACTCAGGTGCTTTTTAATCAGGCAGTTTTCACAGGTTTAAAAGCGGCCAAAACTACCAGAGAGTTTTACATCATTAATGCTACTTTGACGGAAGAGCAAATTATTGAAAAAGTAGCCAATGCTTACTATCAGGTTTACCAGAGTGACCAGATGCTGACCAATGCGGAAAGCAATCTGGAGGTCACCAAAGAAACCAGTAAAATTATTAAAGGTCTATTTGATGCCGGTCTTGCCAGAAAAATTGATTACGACAGAACGAGAGTTGCTCAAAACAAATTAATGTCTGTTCAGCAACAGTTAGTGAACGCGGTTCAACTTTCAGAAAATGCTTTGAAGTTTATGATAGGAATGCCTATTTCTCAAGATATCACTTTGCCTGAGCGTACTTTTGATCCCTCCGTTTTAGCAGATAGTCAACAAGGAACTTTTGAAGACAGAACAGAACTAAAACTTTTAAATAAAGAATTGGAGTTACTCGCTTGGCAGAAAAAAGCAACTGAAGCAGAATATTATCCGACAGTCGCGCTTGCCGCTAACTACGGATTTCTAGGTCAAGGTGATAAATTTCCTTTAGTAAATGGTTCGAAAAACGGCGTTTTCTGGTCAGATATTGCCTCAGTTGGTTTACAAATCAACGTTCCCATTTTTAATGGTTTTGCAACAAAAGCAAGAGTTGAATTGAATCAAATTGAAATTGAAAAAGCCCGTGCTGATTTTGATGAGACTAAACTGGGATTAGACTTAGCCTACAACAATGCGATTACGGTATTAGATAATAATATGACGACGATCAAAATGCAGGAGGAAAACGTAGAATTAGCCGAGGAGGTGATCGCTAATACCCGCGCAAACTACAAGTATGGTTTAGCAACGCTGAATGATATTTTAGATACAGAACGGGAACTTACCGATGCAAAAAATAACCTTACGACTGCAAGACTGGACTATAAACTTGCAGAAATAGAATTACTAAAATCCCAAGGGAAACTCAATACATTAAAAGAAATAAACTAATACAATGAAAAAGAGAACTTTAATAACAATTATAGCAATTATAGCGATTGCAGCCGGACTTTTTTTTATCCTTCAAAATAATAAAAAGAAAAATCAAGAGGAAGTCGCCATCGTTGCAGAAACAAATGCAGATGTTGCCGTACGAACAGCAGTAGTAGGAAGAGAAGAAATTAGTGGTGAGTTTACCGTTAATGGTACCTTTCTACCAAATAAACAAAGTATGATCGCGGCAGAAATTAGCGGACAACTTATTTCATTAAATGTGAGAGAAGGAAGTTATGTAAAAGCAGGACAAAGTATTGGCCGACTTGCCGGAGAAAAACTAAATGTAAATGTTGGTAATTCAAAAGCGAATTTGGCTCAAGCACAATCGGCATTAAGCAGATATGAAGCAGCCTACAAAACCGGTGGAGTTACCGCATTGCAATTAGATGAAGCCAGACTTCAAGTAAAAAATGCGCGTTCACAAGTACAATCTGCACAATTACAATCTGGGGATACCAACGTAATTGCAAAAATAAGCGGAATCGTTAATCAGAAATTGGTGGAAGTAGGAGCAATATTATCTCCCGGAACTCCAATTGTTGAGATCGTTGATATTTCTTCAGTAAAATTGAAGGTTGATGTTGACCAATCTTTGGTTAGTCAATTATCAGTTGGGAATTCAGTTAAAGTGCAGCCAGATGTCATAGAAGGAACAATTGACGGACGAATTTCGTTCATCGCACCTTCTGCTTCCGGAGCGTTAAAGTTCCCGGTGGAAATAACAGTACCAAACAGTTTTAATAAACTTAGAGCAGGAATGTATGGAAGCGCCATGTTTAATAATGCTGGTAGTAATAATATGATCACGGTTCCTAGAGATGCGTTCGTGGGAAGTGTAAGTGATAACCTTATTTTTGTTGTAAAAAATAATGTTGCTTATTTGACAAAAGTACAAAGCGGAATGAACTACGGTGACAAAGTAGAAGTTACCAGTGGTTTAAAAGAAGGAGATATCGTAGTGACAAGTGGTCAGATCAACCTTGCAGATAAAACTAAAATTAGAATCTTAAAATAATCGATTAATAAAGAATATGAAATTAGTAGAAGTATCGATTAAACGCCCAAGTTTGGTGATTGTAATGCTTGCATTACTTCT
>JBBSRZ010000022.1:0-29775 GCA_038242555.1 Flavobacteriales bacterium
AAAAAAAAATTGACCATTCACTCTTGACCATTCACTTCGAGTTGATCTTTTCCGTTGATTTTAAACCGCTGGTTTTTCCTGACAAAGTTCTATTAAAATACCGTTTGTGGATTTTGGATGTAGAAAAACTACAAGTTTATTATCGGCGCCGTCTTTTGGTTCTTCAGAAATGAACAGGAAACCAGCCTTTTTTAAGCGTTCGATTTCTGTTTGTATATTTTCGACACCAAAAGCCATATGGTGAATTCCTTCGCCTCGTTTGTCTAAAAATTTAGCAATCGGACTTTCGGGATTGGTGGCTTCTAATAGTTCGATTTTACTTTCTCCTACTTCATAGAAAGAAGTTTTTACGCCTTCTCTTTCCACGGCTTCTTGCTTATAATTTTCTTTGCCTAATAATTTGGCAAATAAGTCGTCGGAAGTTCCTAAAGATTTAACGGCAATTCCGAGGTGTTCGATTTTCATAACTGGTTTGTATTTTAGTACGGGTTTTTGCGTGAGGGCGAAGTGCATTGTTGAAGCTCTTTTTCTGCGGCTGGTCTGGTGAGAGCAGAAAAAAGCGACTGCACGTAGACCGACCTTTTCGGTATCGCTGCATGGCGAAACCGAAAAAGGACACGCCCAAATAATTCAAACAAAAGTAGTAAATTTGCGTCATGAACGAAAGCAACAGACAAAGAAAAGTCGCCCAAATTATACAGGAAGATTTTGCAGAATTTTTTCGAAAACAAGCCTCAGAAAGTAAACAAACGTTTTTAATCAGCGTTTCTGATGTAAAAGTAACCGCTGATTTAAGCATCGCCAAAATTTACTTGAGCATTTTCCCTGCTGAATACCGCACTACTATTATGAAGGAAATCGTGGAGAATAAAGCGCAGTACAGAAATTTTATGGGACAGAAAATGGGGAAACAGGTTCGGATCATTCCAGAACTTAATTTCTATTTGGACACGACTTTGGACGATGTAGAAAAAATTGAGAAAGAATTAAGAGGTGAAGGAGATAATCCTATTCTGTAACTAAGGTTAATCAAATATCTTTTCTTTTGAGAAATACATCTTTTTACATTGCTACCCGTTATCTTCTGTCCAAGAAAGGAAGTACTGCCGTTACGTTTATCACGTGGTTGGCTGCACTTGCAATGTTGGTGGCGGTTGCTGCAATGTTTATTATTATTTCTGTTTTTTCCGCTTTAGAGGATCTGAATCAAGATTTGATCGCGAATCTTCACGCTGATATCACGGTGAAAAGTAAAACGGGAAAAATTCTGCCTGACATTGATAAAGCTTCGAAGATCATTGGTGAAAATAAGGAGATCGCGTTTTATTCGAAAGTAATTGAAGAGAAAGCCTACATCACTTTTCGCGAAAATGGTGATATTGCCAATTTACGCGGCGTAGATTCTGCCTACATTTTTGTTAATCCGATTCATCAGAATATTTTATACGGTGTTTATCCGAGTTATAAGTTTTCCAACGAAGTTTTAATGGAAAATAAATTGAATAATCGGCTGGCCATTCCGGTTGGTGAAGGTGAAGAATACGCGACGATCTTGATGCCGAAACCTGGAACGGGAATGATCAGCAAAGAGGAAGATATTTTCACTAAAAGAGAAATCTTTGTTTCGGGAGTTTTCCCAGGAAATGATCAATTAGATAATACGATTATTTCTCCGCTCGAGTTGGCTCAGGAACTTTTAGAATTACCTAAGAATTCGGCCTATCAGATTGTTATTAAGTTGAAAGATTCTGATAAAGCGGATGAGGTTAAAGAGCAACTTCAAAAACTTTTAGGAAATAAATACGATTTAAAAACGAAGAAAGAGGAAAATGCTGCTTTCTGGAAGATGATCAACACCGAAAAATTATTTATTTATTTGATTTTTGCGTTGGTGATTTTCATTACGACTTTTAATTTAGCAGGCGCGATTATTATTTTACAACTCGATAAAAAGGAACAGGCAAAATCCCTTATTTCTTTGGGTATGAATTTAAAATCTTTGCGGAATATTTATTTCTATACCGGTTTACTCATCGTGTTTTTTGGGATTATCGCTGGTTTACTTCTCGGAACGATTATTTGCTATGTCCAAATTAATACTGGCTTTTTTAAGGCAGGTTCGAATACTGATTTGGCCTTCCCGGTTCGGATCGAATTCCTCAATTATATTATCGTTGCCGCCACTGCCGGGATTTTCGGACTCTTCGTGGCTCGAATATTTTCTAAAGTGAATAAAAGACATTTTAAAACAGATTAAATTTTTTTCTATTTTAATAATATTAAAGGTTTTCAGGAGCGAAAAGCAGTTGGTATGTTATCTTTAAGATTAAATGCAGTTCATTTTTTAACCGTTTCAATTGATAATATATTTTTAACTTTACTCGACAAAATTTTGTAATATGAAAAAAATAACTACTCTTTTTCTGGGATTCTTATTTTCCCTAACCTTAGCCCAGGCTCCAGCTACTTATTATGACGGAACAAACGGTCTGTCAGGCGCTGCCTTAAAAACAAAATTGAGCCAGATAATTTCTGAAGGAGCTCTGGATAAAGGCTACGCTGCTCTCTATGATGCTTATCCAACAACGGACAAAGACAGTTTTTACGAAAATGACGGAAGTGTTTTAGACATGTATTCCGAGAATCCAGCGGGACCCGATCCTTATACCTACCAACACGGTCAGAAAAAATGTGGAAACTATAGCGTCGAAGGTGATTGTTATAACCGCGAGCACGTGATCCCACAAAGTTTCTTTGGCAAAAAAGCACCGATGGTTTCTGACCTTCACCATATCCGACCTACTGACGGAAAAGTAAATGGAATGCGGAGTAACTTTCCTTTTGGAAAAGTAAATAACGTATCATATCTGTCCAAAAATGGCAGTAAAGTGGGAGTTTCCGGTTCAGCAGGTTATAACGGTACGGTCTTCGAACCGATTGATGAGTTCAAAGGTGACATTGCTAGAATGGTCTTTTACTTTGTTACAAGATACGAAAACAACCTTTCGACTTTCTCTACCGGAAACATGTTGGGAAGTTCTGCTTATCCGGGATTACAGACCTGGGAACGCGATGTATTAGTGGCCTGGAATGCTCAGGATCCCGTTTCGCCGGCAGAAATTGTTCGTAACAATGCCTCTTACACGTTCCAACAAAATAGAAATCCTTTTATTGATCATCCAGAATGGGTACAGCAAATTTGGGGAACGCAGGTCGCTGATAACGAAGCGCCTTCAACTCCAACAAATTTAGCGGTTGTTTCGACGACGTCAGCAGGTGCTAACCTGACGTGGACAGCCTCTACAGACGATATCGCTGTTACATACTATAAAATTTATGTGGATGGCGTTTTCAATAGGAATTCCGCTACGAATTCTGTGACCGTAGGAGGTTTGAATCAGGGAACAACGTATAACTTCTACGTTATTGCAGCCGATGCCGCAGGAAATTTTTCACCTCAAAGTAATACCGCTACAGGTACTACTCTGGTTGATACGCAAGCACCGACAGCACCAACGGATTTATCTTTAAATTCGGTTGGTACGAATAATATTGCTGTCGAATGGACCGCTTCAACAGATAATGTGGAAGTTACTTCTTACGATATTTACGTCAATGGAGTGTTAAACGGATCATCGACCACGACCAATGCCAATATTGGAAGCTTAAATCCTGAAACGGCTTATATCATCTATGTAATTGCAAAAGATGCTGCTGGAAATGCTTCGCCTCAAAGTAACTCAATCACAGCTACTACATTGGCTATAGGAATTACGTGTGGTAATGAAGATTTTGAAAACATTCCGGCAAGTGCAACCCAGTATTCTACGTATAACTGGACAAGCAACGGAATTTCATGGATGTCAGAAGATTCCAGAACGGATCTTCCCTTGAATGGCAGAGCGATCACAATAAGAAATGGTTCTTTGACCGCCTTATCTGTACCCAACGGTATTGGAGATTTAACCGTGACAACACAACTGAATTTTTCTGGTTCTGCAGGAGCTTTGAAAATTTTTATAAATGAAGTAGATACCGGAAAAACAGTTCCATACAGTGCTGCCGTTAAAACAACGGTCATTACCGGAATCAATATCAGCGGTCCGGTCGAAATAAGTTTGGTGAATGAAAACTCTAACAGAATTGCAATCGACGATATGAGTTGGACTTGTTATAATAGCCTGGCGACGGGAGAAAATAACCTAGTTAAAAACAGTTTAACAATTTATCCTAATCCAGTTAAAAACGGAGAATTAAATGTTTCAGGAAAAGATTTAGCGAAGATTGAAACGGCTTTAATTTTTGATTCGACCGGGAAATTAGTTCAGAAGATTTCGCAACCATTTAAAAATGGAAATAAAATTATCCTTAAAAATTTACCAAAAGGAATTTATATTTTGAAAACTGATCAAACTTCTTCGAAGTTCTTGGTTGAATAAATAAAACCATATTTTGTTATTAAAGACTGAAGGTTCACTTCAGTCTTTTTTTGTTTTGATATGAGAATGCACTTTTCGTAAACTAAGTTTTAGTTTGTGAAATTCGAATGTAGATTTCAATAATTAAACATACGGTAATACAAAGTGTTTCCTCAAAAATAATCATATTTGCAAATACAAATTACGGCAGATTTAGAACGAAAAAGTCTGTTATTTATATTAATACTTAGATAATCTCTTCTGAAGAATTTTCATTTCAAATCTTTTATCCATGTTAAAGAAAAAAGTTTACGATTTTATCAACTCCGATTCGTGGTTTCAAAAGTTCATTTACAGTTTATTATTTTAAATGTAATGTCTCTTATTTTGGCTTCCTACAAAGAAGTTTTTGGTGCTTATAAAGTTTTCTTTGAGATGTTCGAACTTTTCTCTGTAATCATATTTACGATCGAATATGTTTTAAGATTTTGGACGGCAGATTACCACTTTGAGAATGGCAATGGACTTTCTAAAAAATTAAAATTTAGTTTGTCCACGTACGGGATTATTGATCTAGTATCTATTTTACCGTTTTACTTGCCGTTATTTTTCCCGTTCGATCTGCGAATTTTACGAATTTTACGATTATTTAGATTGCTCAGAATATTTAAACTTGGAAGATTATCAAAATCTTTACAGACCATTACGAGTGTATTAAAGGATTCAAAATCAGAATTGTCACTAACTTTATTTGTAGCGTTTATTCTTTTAATACTCTCTTCTACCTTAATGTTTTATGTAGAAAGTGAGGCGCAACCTGAAAAATTTGAAAATATTGGACAAGCGCTTTGGTGGTCTGTCGAGACTCTTACCACTGTTGGGTACGGTGACATTTATCCGATTACTCCGACTGGAAAAATATTAAGTTCTGCGATTGCCATTATCGGGATCGGTGTTTTGGCTTTGCCAACTGGAATTATCAGTTCCGCCTTTATCAACCGAATTGCCAAAGAAAAGACTAATGATAAAGAATGCGAATGTCCAAATTGTGGAACTAAATTCTGATATATTTTTTTAGATGTAATTATGAAATTGAATAAGAACATCATTTTAATATTACTTTACAATTTCAATTTCGATAATTTTGACTTATGAATCAGCACTTCAAATTAGGCCTAATCGGACAAAATATCTCCTACTCCTTTTCTAAAAAATTTTTTGAAAATAAATTTGGAAAATTAATGCTTACTGATTGTTCGTACGATATTTTTGATTTAAAGGATATTTCGGAGGTCGATCTATTATTTAAGGATCCAAATTTAAATGGCCTTAATGTAACGATCCCTTTCAAAGAAAAAATAATTCCCTACCTCGACGAGTTGAGTGAGGAAGCACAAAAAATCGGTGCCGTAAATACGATTCTTATTAAAAACAATATTAAAAAAGGATTTAATACCGATGCTGTGGGTTTTGAAAAAACACTTTTTCCTCATAAAAAAGATTTTCATCGTTCTGCACTTATTTTAGGAAATGGTGGCGCAGCGAAAGCGGTACAATATGTTTTAGAAAAAAATGGAATTCCATACAAAACCGTTTCCAGAACTGGTGAATTAAATTTCATTAATCTCACTGAAAAGATAGTTCGTGAACATCCATTAATTATTCAATGCACGCCGGTTGGAACTTTTCCAAATATTGATGATTGCCTTGATTTTCCTTTCGCAGGATTGACCGACAAGCATTTAATTATCGACCTTATTTACAATCCGACTTATACTTTATTCTTAAAGACTGCAGCAGAAAATGGAGCGAAAACGGTGAACGGTTTTTATATGCTTGAACAACAAGCAGAAAAAGCCTGGGAAATTTGGAATGTTCAAAAAAAATAAGTTAATTAGTGCATCATTTACCGTAAAAAGTACCAGACCAAAAATTTAATACAAAGATTGCTATGATTACAGAAGATTCCCTTTCTGAGAACAACGAAAAGAAACCTGAGCAAGAAGAGATTTCAAACGAAAATCCTTTTGAAATTCCAAGCGCAAATGAAGATGCGCCACCGGCAGAAATGGAAGATCCTGTGGTAGAAGAGCCAGAGGAGACGCCAGAAACGCAGGAAGATCCAAAGGAAGACGTTCCGGTAATCGAAGAGGCATTTTTGGAAACCAGTAAAGAAGCGGAAGAGCCTAAAATAGCTGATGACGTTACCGAAAACACTGATGAAAGCAAATTGGTTCTAGAAGAAGTCGCTTTGGAAATAAGTCCAGATGTATCGTTGCCTGAAGATGAAACTGTAACTGAACAGGACGTAGTAGAAAATAATACTCCAAAACAAGATGACCCGGAAATGGTCGGTCAATACGAAAACGAAGTACAGCCACAATCTTCAGAAGTAACTGCTCAAAAGCAGTCTGAAAAAGACCAAAATGATGCAGCTTCAACTTCGGAGAAAAAGTCTGATAAAGATCACCACGACGAGGAATTAGAAAGCATCGAATCTTTACTTCTACCCGAAGTACTATCTAAGATGGAAACTATCGCTGACAAGGAGGATGCTGGCGCACATTTTAGAAAATTTAATCAATTAAAAGAACGTGCAAATCACTTGATTCACCAGGAAACGGAAAACCTTAAAAGCGAATTTGTCGCTGCAGGAAATCCCGAAGAACTTTTTAGCGCGCATCACGCTTCTCAGCCAAGACTCTCTGCTGTTTTAAATACATACCGTGAGAAAAATGATGATTATCATAAAAAGCAGGATGCACAGCAGCATAAAAATTTAGAGCATCGACAAAGTATTATTGACAATTTAAAGAATCTGTATACGAATACAGAAGTTGGAACCAATCTTTTTAAAGCAATACGCGAAATTAAAGAAGAGTGGAAAAATGCAGGTCAGGTTGCAAAATCAGAATTTAAATTACTCAACAATAATTATTTTCATCATCTCAATCAGTTCTATCAAATGCTTAATATGAACAAGGAATATATGGAGCAGGAATTTGCACATAATTTAGAAAAGAGACAACATATTATTGAAAGAGCGAAAGAATTGCAATCAGAACCTTCTGTTCAAAAAGCCTTGAATGAACTGCAATACCTTCATAAACTTTGGAAAGAGGAAGCAGAACCGGTTGCAGAAGAATTCCGCGAAAAAACTTGGGATGAATTCAAAGAAATCTCTAATAAAATTCACGATCGAAAATCAGAATTAACAGAGCAAATCGAAAAAGAACAAAACGAAAATTTGATTCGCAAGAATGAAATTATCGAAGAGATTAAAAAAATGGCTGGGTCGGAAAAGGAAACCACGCACAGTTATTGGCAAAACTCCATTAAAAAAGTTGAACTTCTTCGCACAGAATTTTTAAAATTAGGAAATGTTCCGCGTAAGGTTTCTAACCAAAATTGGAACGATTTCAAAGATCATCTTCGAAACTTTAATATTACTAAAAATGAGTTTTATAAAGGTTTAAAGAATTCTCAGCAGACCAATCTTGACGAAAAATTAAAATTGATCCAAACGGCAAAAGATAATATGATGTCTGAAGATTGGGAAATCACGGTGCCTCTTTATAAAAAACTACAAGAAGATTGGCGAAAAATTGGACACGTACCACGAAGTATGACCAATAAAGTTTGGGACGATTTCAGGGAGGCTTGTAATACCTTCTTTAATAATTACAGAGAGAAAAATAATACAGCGAACGATAACTGGAAAGAAAACTTTAAAAATAAAAAACAGTTACTCGAAGAGTTAAAAGAAATTGGCGACGAAGAAAGAAGCGTAGAAAAAATTGAGCAAATTAAAACTAAATGGAATAATATCGGAAAAGTACCGAGAGAAAAAATTACCATTAATACTGAATTTAATAAAACACTTCGCGACAAATTAAAACTGAATAAGATTAACGAATACGATTTAAGAGAAGAAGGACTTTCTGAAGATCAAGTAACTGATAAAGCGAGAAAGATTAAAAATCAGGTTGCTGATCTAGAAGCAGAGATCGTGAAAATGGAAAACAATCTTGGTTTCTTTAGCAATCCATCGCGTGAGAATCCTCTGTTGAGAGAAACTTACGAGAAAATCGATCATAAGAAATCACAGTTGGAAAGCATGAAACAAAGTTTACACAATATTCTGATCGGTGATAATCAATAATAAGTAATTCGTGAAAAAGCTATTTTTAATTCTATCGATTGGTATTTTGTCGATTTTGAAAGCGCAGGATACGGCTCCCGATCTTTTGTCTATTTCTGGTCCCATCGAATATGATGGCACCGAATATTTTCTGTCTTGGAGCAAACCTATTTCCAAAACTTTAGTTCGTCAGCAGTACTTACCGATTGATGAACGAATTGAAGATTTTAATCAACTGCTTGATTTTTCTTTTTTCAACAAGGAAATAGAAATGGAATTAGCAGTCCGCCAGAAAGTTGAGGAAATTCAGGATCGATCGAAGTCTGATAAATTCGCGAAAGTAAATGTACTTGAAAGTCCTGATGGCACAGAATATATTGTGGATTATTTTATATCCGAGAGTCCTGAAAACGGAGATCCTTATATCGAATATAATATTTATCGTTTCAGAAGTTCTGATGACGGCGCCACCAAAAATTTTCTAATCTTGGCGCATACGAAAAGAATGTATGGTGATTTGAAATCGTCCGTGCGATCTTTGGCCAGACAACGAGACCATTTGTTAACAACGATGATCGAATATAAAATTCCGGAAATTAGAGTTGCAAATACCTTGTAATATATAATTATAAAAAACGAACACTTGGCAAACTTGCTGAGTGTTTTTTAATTCATGAAGCACGAAATATACATGCAACGGTGCCTCGAACTCGCTCAAAAAGCCTTAGGTAATACCTATCCAAATCCTTTGGTAGGATGCGTGATTGTTCATAATGATCAAATTATCAGTGAAGGTTACCATGAAGAAGCAGGACAACCGCATGCAGAAATCAACGCAATAAATAGCGTTAAAGATCCATCATTATTAAAGGAAAGTACCATTTATGTTTCATTGGAACCTTGCGCTCATTTTGGTAAAACTCCGCCTTGTGCAAATAAGATTATCGAAATCGGTTTTAAAAAAGTGGTCATTGGAACATTGGATTCTCATGATAAAGTCAACGGCAAAGGAAGACAGATTTTAGAAGACGCTGGAACTGAAGTGATATCTGGAGTTCTTGAAAAGGTATGTCAGGAAGTAAACAACCGGTTTTTCACATTTCATCAAAAACGCCGTCCGTATATTATTTTGAAATGGGCAGAATCTGGAGATGGATTTTTAGACAAAGATCATCAACCGACTCAGATCGGAAATCCTTTGACTAAGCAATTTGTTCATCAATTAAGAAGCGAAGAACATGCAATTTTGGTCGGGACGAATACTGCGCTGATCGATAATCCAAGTTTGACGACGCGAGAGGTTGTAGGTAGAAATCCAGTCAGAATTTTAATTGATTTTGATTTAAAGGTTCCCGCCGATTTTAACATCTTTAATGAAGAAGCAGAATCAATCGTTTTTAATTCAGTAAAAGATTCAGTTGAAGGAAATATTACTTTCATTAAAATTGAAAAGGATAATTTCTTAGAAAATTTAATGCAGAAATTATTTGAGCATCAAATTCAATCGGTCATTATAGAAGGTGGTAGTTTTACATTGCAAGAATTCGTAGATCAAAATCTTTGGGATGAAACTATAATTATTAAAAACGAAAACTTGAAATTACTAAGCGGAACGAAAGCCCCAAAATTTAATTCAGAAAACTTCACGACAAAGCAGTTCCGAGATAATACAATCGAATTTTACAAGAATCTTTTATAATGGAATTTTCCTTTAATACCATAAAATTACCGATTGAAAACATCCTTTTAAAAGAGAAAGGAAGTAAATTCATTGGATTTGCCTTTCCGGTAGAAAATGAAAAAGAGGTGAAAGAAGCATTGGGAAAAGTTAAAGAAGAACATCCAAAAGCGACGCATCATTGCTACGCATTTCGTTTAGGGATAACGGGCGAAAATTATCGGGCGAATGATGATGGTGAGCCTTCGGGAAGTGCTGGCTTACCGATTTACAATCAGTTGCTTGCAAATAACGTTACCGAAATTTTACTGATTGTTGTGCGCTATTATGGCGGAACAAAATTAGGAGTTTCTGGCTTGGTCAAAGCCTACAAAGAAACCGCAAAATACACGTTAGAAAACTCCGAAATTATTACGAAAGAATTGCAGTCGGAACTAGAAATCCAATTTGACTTCGCTCAACAAAATGTTATTTTCACTTTGCTCAATAAATTCGACGCAAAAATTATTGAATTTAAAACAGAAGAAAATTGCACTATTCTGAGTAAACTTAAAACGTCTGACAAAGAAAACATCTCAGACTTACTGTCTGAGATGCAAAATATTTCTTATAAATTTCTCTCTTGATTAATTTCTTCTTCCCATCAATAACGACGCCCAATATAAGAGTTGTGCTAATGATCCTAAAGCAGCAACCACATACGTTCTAGCAGCCCAAGTTAAAGAATCCTTCACGCCTACATATTCTTCTACAGTTACGGTTCCTGTATCTTTTAACCATTTCATCGCACGTCTACTCGCGTCATATTCTACTGGCAAAGTGACAAATGCAAATAAAGTCGTCATCGCAAATAGTGCAACACCAATTGCTAAAACGGTTGTGTTTCCATTCGGGTTTTCAATAGTTCTTGTCGCCGTCATTAAAACAATACCTCCAATTAGCACAAATTGCATTAATCGTGAACTCAGATTAACCATCGGAACTAATTTAGAACGCAATTGCAACATCGAATATCCCACAGCATGCTGTACAGCGTGACCGCATTCATGCGCAGCAACAGCCGCGGCAGCCGCGTTTCTCTGCATATAAACACCTTCTGATAAGTTGACTGTTTTGTCTGCTGGATTATAATGATCCGTTAATTGTCCGGGAACGGAAATTACTTTTACATCATTAATATTGTTATCTCGTAACATTTTTTCAGCTACTTCTTTTCCGGACATTCCGTTTCGCAAGTGAACCTGTGAATAGTGTGCGAATTTCGCTTTTAATCTGTTTGAAACCAACCAACTTACTAGCATTGAAATTCCAATAATTACATAATACCCTGTCATTTTTTCTATTTTTTTATCTTACTATAATCGACTACCTATTAATAATAAACATGCCAAAGTTTTTAGTTTTGGCCGAATCAATTATCTTTGTTTTTTGAAATAAAAATTGATGAATAATATTACGGTTCTTGAAGTAAAAAACGATAATGATTTAAAAAAATTCATCAAATTTCCGATGGAACTTTACAAAAATAACAAAAATTATGTTCCACCGTTAATAAATGATGAAAAGAATATCTGGAAACGCAGCGAAAATGCGGCGTTAGAGTATTCTGAATTCAAAAAATACTTAGCTTACATCGATGGAAAGATAGTGGGTAGAATCGCCGTAATGATTAACTATAAAGAAGTTAACGAACTGGAAATCCAAAAAATAAGATTTGGTTGGTTGGATTTTATCGACGATTTAGAAGTTTCAAAATCATTAATTGAAAAAGCGATTGATTACGCCAGAGAAAAAAACATGTCGAAAATTGAGGGACCGATGGGCTTCACCAATTTAGATAAAGCAGGAATGTTGACTATGGGTTTTGATGAAATTGCAACGATGATCGGATTGTATAATTTCGAATATTACCCAAAACATATGGAACAGTTGGGTTTGGTTAAAGAAAAAGAATGGGTCGAATTTGAATTGGATTTCCCTGTAATATTGTCCGAAAAGGTAAAGAAATTCAGTGCTGTAATTGCAGAGAAGTACAAATTAAGAGTTCTAGAATTCAAGAATAAAAAAGAAATCCTGCCTTATGTAGAACCAATGTTCAAATTATTAGATGAAACATATAAAACGCTTTCTACGTACACTCCGATCACCGATGAACAGATCAAAACATACCGAGATAAGTACTTTAGTTTTATCGATAAAGATTATATTGTTTGCGTGGTTGATGAGCACGACGAATTGATTTCGTTTGCGATTACGATGCCTTCTTATTCAAAAGCTTTACAAAAAGCAAACGGCAATCTATTACCTTTTGGGTGGTATCACTTTTTGCAAGCCGGTAAGAAAAATCTACGAGCCAACTTTTACTTGATTGGCATTCATCCAGAATATCAACGACGTGGCGTAACTTCAATTATTTTTAAAGAAATCTGGCGGAACTTCAGTAAAAAAGGAGTTAAAATTTTGGAGACAAATCCCGAACTCGAAGAAAACAAAAGCGTGCAAGTGTTGTGGCAAGATTACAATCCGGTCAATCATAAACGTCGGAGAACTTATTCGATGGATATTTTATCTGAAAACCAATAGAAATGAAGAAACAATTATACATTTACGCAGCGCTGATCATTGCATTCATCATCTATAACCAGTTTTTCCAAGTGGAAGATGTTCGGATGAACGAGGGGATTAACATTCTCTTTGCCAGCGTTCTTTTCCTTTACATTGGATATTTGGCGTATTTACTTTTGAAGAGAATAAAAAATACGAGTAAAAAATAGTCTTTTTGTTGCTCATACATTAAATTTTTCTTGGCTAACATTCATATTTAAGGTTTATAATTTTTTCTATACTACTTAATTCCGTAAATTTGCAGGTCAAAGAAAATAATGTAAAGATGAATCTTCCAGAAAATTATATTCCGATTATTATTCAAATTGCGGTTGCTGCGGGTTTCGTTTTGCTCTCCATTTTAGGAACACATTTCTTAGGACCAAGACAAAAATCAACGTCTCTTAAAAAGAATGAAAGTTTTGAATGTGGTATTGAAGTAGAAGGAAATGCGAGAACTCCGTTTTCAGTAAAATATTTTTTAACTGCCGTACTATTCGTTCTGTTTGATATCGAGATTGTATTTTTCTATCCTTACGCGGTCAATATCCGCGAATTTGGAGTTGAAGGTTTCTTTGCAGTACTCACTTTTATTTCGGTCTTTTTCATCGCTTTCATTTATGTATGGAAACGAGGAGCCTTAGACTGGGATAAATAGTTTGAAACTGAATCTTTAGTAACTTTAAGAAAATTAAAATGTCTGATAATAAGCCAGTAATAAGAATGGATGCGGAAGCTCCAGAAGGTTTTGAGGGGGAAGGTTTCTTCGCCACAAAACTTAGCAGTGTAATCGGAATGGCTCGGAAATTTTCGCTTTGGCCACTTCCTTTTGCCACCTCATGTTGCGGAATTGAATTCATGGCAACCCTTAATCCAACATTCGACGCCTCTAGATTTGGAATGGAAAAAAACTCTTTTTCACCCAGACAAGCAGATATGTTGATGGTTTGTGGAACCATTTCAAAAAAATTAGGACCGGTTTTAAAACAAGTTTACACCCAAATGGCTGAGCCAAAATGGGTTATCGCTGTAGGAGCCTGTGCTTCAAGCGGTGGGATTTTCGATTCGTATTCTGTACTTCAGGGGATTGATAAAATCATTCCGGTAGATGTTTACGTTCCTGGCTGTCCGCCAAGACCAGAACAAATTATTGAAGGGGTAATGCAAGTTCAAGCATTGTGTCAAGGAGAAAGCATTCGAAGGAGAGATATGCCAGAATACCAACAATTATTGGAATCCTACGATATAAATTAATGGAAATGACGAACGAATTTGTTTTAGAAGCAATTACAAGAGAATTTCCTGAATCCGTAATCTCGTACGATACACCGTACGATTTTTTGACGTTAGAGATAAAAAAAGAAGATATTAAAAAAGTGATTCATCACTTAAGAGATTCTTCGCTTCAATTTAATTTCCTTACGGATATTTGTGGAATTCATTATCCCGAAACTCCTAAAAAAGAACTGGGCGTTATTTATCATCTTCATAATATGATGGGTAATGTTAGAATTCGTTTGAAAACATTTATGCCGCGCGAAAATGCAGAAGTAGATTCGATGACTGATCTTTACGCCGCTGCAAACTGGATGGAAAGAGAAACTTTTGACTTCTATGGTATTAAATTTAAAGGTCATCCTGATTTAAGAGTAATCTTAAATATGGAAGATCTAGGGTATCACCCAATGCTGAAGGAATATCGTTTAGAAGATGGTACCAGAACCGACAAAGACGATAAAATGTTCGGAAGATAATTAGTGAAAAGGCTTCCTTTTTTCTTAAAGTCAAATTAATATGAAAGATAACGCACTCTCAAATATACTGAACCAGTACGATTCTAAGGAACAGATTGACGGTCAATTGTACACGTTAAATTTAGGTCCTACTCACCCCGCGACACATGGTATTTTCCAGAATGTCCTTACGATGGATGGTGAGAGAATTTTACATGCTGAGCAAACCGTAGGCTACATTCACCGCGCTTTTGAAAAAATTTCTGAACGTAGAAATTTTACTCAAATTACCACTTTAACAGACCGAATGAATTACTGTTCGGCCCCGATTAATAATTTAGGCTGGCACATGACGGTTGAAAAATTGATTGGCTGCGAAGTTCCAAAACGAGTAGATTATATGCGCGTGATTATGATGGAACTCGCTCGGATCACCGATCACTTGATTTGTAACGGTGTTACGGCGATGGATGCTGGTGCGATCACAGGTTTAACTTATCTTTTTCAAGAGAGAGAGAAAGTTTATGAAATGTATGAAGAAATTTGTGGCGCGAGATTAACCACAAACATGGGCAGAATTGGTGGTTTCGAAAGAGACTTCAGTCCTAAATTCCATGAATTATTACAAACTTTTTTAAAGAAATTCCCGAAGATTTGGGGAGAATTTTGTTCTTTGAATGAAAGAAACAGAATCTTCATGGACCGAACTATTAAAGCCGGACCGATCTCAGCTGAAAGAGCCTTAAGTTACGGATTCACGGGTCCGAATTTAAGAGCCGCTGGTGTTGATTACGACGTTCGAGTTGCCACTCCTTACTCTTCTTATAATGATTTTGATTTCATTATTCCTGTAGGAACTGCCGGAGATACGTACGACCGATTTATGGTTCGTCAGCAGGAAGTTTGGGAAAGTTTGAAAATCATTGAACAAGCCTACAAGAATTTACCTGAAGGACCTTTCCATGCAGATCTTCCTGAGTTTTATCTTCCTGAGAAAGCAGACGTCTACAATAATATGGAAGCGTTGATTTATCACTTTAAGATCGTGATGGCAGAAACAGAAGTTCCAAAAGGTGAAGTTTACCACAGTGTAGAAGGTGGAAATGGAGAACTAGGATTTTATCTGGTCAGCGATGGCGGAAGAACTCCTTACCGACTTCACTTCAGAAGACCTTGTTTTATTTATTATCAGGCTTATCCAGAAATGATTCAAGGTGCTCCGATCTCAGATGCGATTTTAACCTTGTGTAGTATGAACGTAATTGCGGGCGAATTAGACGCCTAATTATAATTAAAAATTTAGAAAGTACTGTGGTCCTTAAACATAGTACATTTTGCAAAGAATAAGATGAGCGAAACGATTGCTTTTAAACCTGAAACCTTAACTCAGGTTCATAAAATTACCGCAAGATATCCGGTCGAAAGAAAAAAATCAGCATTGATTCCGGTGCTTCATTTAGCACAAAAAGAATTCGGCGGTTGGCTACAGGTTCCAGTAATGGATTATGTAGCAGAATTGTTAGAGATTAAACCAATTGAGGTTTACGAAGTAGCAACGTTCTACAGCATGTTCAATATGAATCCTGTAGGAAAATACGTTTTAGAAGTTTGTCAAACAGGACCGTGTATGTTGAATGGTAGCGATGAGATCATCCAACATATTAAAGAAACATTAAACATCAATGCAGGAGAAACTACTGCTGATGGATTGTTTACTTTAAAAACGGTAGAATGTCTTGGCGCTTGTGGCTACGCACCGATGATGCAAGTCGGTAAATTTTATCACGAACATTTAACAAAAGAAAAAGTAAACGAAATCCTAGAACTTTGCAGACAGGGAACGTTTGTTTTGGAATAATTTATAAGAACAATGAGTAAAAAACTTTTACTTAAAGATGCCCATATAGAAGGAATTCACACGTTCGATGTCTACCGTAAACAAGGTGGCTACGACGCGGTGGAAAAAGCCTTCAAAATGTCACCGGACGAAATCACCGAAGAAGTAAAAACTTCTGGTCTGAGAGGTCGTGGTGGTGCAGGTTTTCCTACCGGAATGAAATGGAGTTTCTTGGCAAAACCAGAAGGAGTACCAAGATATTTGGTCGTTAATGCAGATGAATCTGAGCCTGGGACTTTCAAAGACCGCTACTTGATGGAATATATTCCTCATCTTTTGATCGAAGGAATGATTATTTCCGCGTTTGCTTTAGGAGCACACACAGGATACATTTACATTCGTGGTGAATTTGCCTGGATTCCGGACATTTTAGAAAAAGCAATTGAAGAAGCAAAAGCCGCTGGTTTTTTAGGAAAAGATATTTTAGGAACTGGTTTCAATTTAGAAATTTATGTTCACCGCGGTGCCGGCGCTTATATTTGTGGAGAAGAAACTGCACTTTTAGAATCGCTAGAAGGAAAAAGAGGAAATCCTCGTTTGAAGCCACCCTTCCCTGCTGTGAAAGGTTTATGGGAATGTCCTACTGTTGTCAATAATGTTGAAACTATTGCCGCAGTTGTTCCGATTATTAACATTACTGGAGCAGAATATGCAAAAATTGGAGTTGGTCGATCAACAGGAACGAAATTAATTTCGGCTTGTGGAAATATCAACAAACCAGGAGTGTACGAAATCGACATGACTATTACCGTAGAAGAGTTTATTTATTCTGATGAATACTGTGGTGGAATTCCAAATGGTAAAAAACTAAAAGCTTGTATTCCAGGCGGAAGTTCGGTACCAATTGTACCAGCCAATTTATTGTTAAGAACCATTAATGGTGAGCCTCGATATATGAATTACGAATCTCTAGCAGATGGTGGTTTTGCTACCGGAACGATGATGGGTTCAGGAGGTTTTATTGTTTTAGATGAAGATCAATCGGTGGTTAAACACACCATGACTTTATCTCATTTCTACGCCCACGAAAGTTGCGGACAATGTACGCCTTGTAGAGAAGGAACTCCGTGGATGTTTAAGATTTTGAAAAAGATTTATAACGGAATAGGAACAATGGCAGATATCGATTTGCTTTGGGACGTTCAGCGAAAAATTGAAGGAAATACGATTTGCCCACTTGGTGACGCTGCCGCTTGGCCTGTCGCTGCAGCAATTCGTCATTTCCGAGATGAGTTTGAATGGTACATCAATAATCCAGATGCTTTGACGAAGAGTTATGGTTTGGCAAATTACGCAGATCCAATTCCGATGGCTGCAAAAGCAGAATTATAAGAAGTTTGATTTAGAAGATATAAAGAACGTCAGTTCTTTTAGACATGAAGAAAGTAATAGTTTTAACAACATTTTTTTTAGGATTTAGTTTTGGCTTCGGACAAGATCACAGTTCGCAAAAGGAACCTTTAACCAAGAAAGGACAAATGCTGATTTATTGGGGATGGAATCGCGCCGCCTTTAGCAATTCAGATATTCATTTTAAAGGAAATGACTATGATTTTGTTTTGCATAAAGTAGTTGCGCACGATCGACCGACCGACTTATCTTATTACAACTATTTTAAACCAGACCGAATTACCATTCCGCAGACCAACCAAAGAGTTGCGTATTTCATTAAAGACAATTTGGCAATTGTTGCTGGAGTTGATCACATGAAATATGTAATGGATCAGGATCAGACGGTAAAGTTTTCCGGAAACATTTCAGATCCAGTTTATGCTTCAATGGTACAAAACGGAGAAGTTAATTTGGCAGATGAACAATTTTTAATTTTTGAACATACCGATGGCTTAAATTATATCAGCGTTGGTTTAGAAAAATATAAGAATATATATAACAGAGAAAAATTTGATATTGTCTGGAGTTACGGCGGCGGTTTAGGACCAATGTTTCCAAAAAGTAATATCGAATTATTTGATAACGAAAGAAGTGACCGATTCCATGTAGCGGGATTTGGTTTAGACGGTAGAACCAGTTTAAATTTTGTTTTTTGGAAACATATTGTGGCCAGAGTAGAAGCGAAAGCCGGCTACATCAATATGTTTAACATTAAAACAACCTTAAATAATAAACCCGATAAAGCGGAACAGGATTTCGTTTTCGGCCAAGTTACTTTTGGAATAGGTTATACCTTTAATACAAAAAAATAATTAATTCATTTTTGAATTCATCTATAATGAGCGAAGAAATTAAAAAATTTAAAATAACCATCGACGGACATACAACGGAAGTTGAGCCCGGCACTTCTATTTTAGAAGCAGCGCGACAAATCGGTGGTAAGTTAGTTCCGCCAGCAATGTGTTATTACAAACCATTGGAATCAAGCGGAGGACGATGCAGGACTTGTTTGGTAGAAGTATCAAAAGGTTCAGATGCAGATACACGACCGATGCCAAAATTGGTAGCGAGTTGCAGAACTGGCGTAATGGACGGAATGGAAGTAAAAAATCTTACGTCGCCAAAAACACAAGAAGCAAGACATGCTGTAACAGAATTTCTATTAATAAATCATCCACTTGATTGCCCGATTTGTGATCAGGCGGGAGAATGTCATTTACAGGATTTAAGTTACGAGCACGGTTTAGAAAAAACCAGAACAGAATTCGAAAGAAGAACGTTCGAACCAGAAGATATTGGTCCCAATATTAAACTGAATATGAACCGTTGCATCTTGTGTGCAAGATGTGTATTGGTAGCAAATCAGTTGACGGAAAACAGAGAACATGGAATATTATTCCGTGGGGAACATGCAGAAATTTCTACCAATCTGAACAAGGCGTTAGAAAGCGATTTCATCGGAAACGTAATTGATGTTTGTCCAGTTGGAGCGTTAACAGATAGAACTGCGAGATTTGCGAGTCGAGTTTGGTTTACGAAACCGATGAATGGAACTTGTGAATGTACGAAGTGTTCTGGTAAAGCAGTCGTTTGGATGAAGGGTGATGAAATCATTCGCGTAACGGGCAGAAAAAATCAGTACGATGAAGTTCAGGAATGGATCTGCGATGATTGTAGATTCCACCGAAAAGATCTAAAATTATGGACGATCGAAGGACCGCGTCATATCGACCGTCATTCGGTGATTTCTTTGAACCATTACGAAAAACCTAAAAACATGATTAGTCTTTTGGATAATCCAGATGCAAAAGAACTAAGTGATAATGACCAGCAATAATTATGGATTTAATTACTTTTAAGATAATATTAGTTGTTACCCTTTTCACCGTATCCTTGGGTGTTGCAGCCTATTCAACTTGGGGAGAAAGAAAAGTAGCAGCGATTCTTCAGGATAGAATTGGTCCTGATAGAGCGGGCCCGTTTGGAATTTTGCAGCCGTTAGCAGATGGTGGAAAATTATTCTTTAAAGAAGGATTTGTCCCACAAGGCGCAGATCGACTTCTGTTTTACGTCGGACCAGCCTTGACCATGTTTATTTCCTTAATCACAGGAGCTGTAATTCCTTGGGGAAAAACTTTGAACATTGGCGGAAATTCTTTTGATATTCAAGTTGCCAATATTGATGTCGGAGTTTTGTATTTGATCGGAATGGTTTCCATCGGAGTTTATGGAATGATGATCGGTGGATGGGCTTCTAATAATAAGTATTCGTTGATCGGTGCTATTCGTGCATCTTCGCAAATGATTTCTTATGAATTGGCCATGGGTCTATCGCTTCTTTCCATTATTTTAATGTCTGGAAGTTTGGATCTACACTTTATCACGACTTCACAGGGAACCGGTAAAATTTGGGGCTTTATTCCAGCAGATGGAATGAACTGGAATATTTTCTACCAACCTTTAGCTTTTATTATTTTCTTAGTGGCTGCCATGGCAGAAACAAACCGTCACCCTTTTGATCTACCCGAATGTGAATCAGAATTGGTTAACGGTTATATGACCGAATATTCGTCGATGAACTACGGACAATATATGTTCGGTGAATATGTGAACATGTTTATTTCTAATGCGCTGATTGTTACCTTGTTTTTCGGTGGATTTAATTATCCAGGAATCGATTGGGTTTCTCAGAATTGGGGAGAAAATATCGCTGGTACATTAAGTATATTCGCGATGTTAGGAAAAACCGTTTTAGGAATTTTAATCTTTATGTGGATTCGTTGGACGATCCCAAGATTTAGATATGATCAATTAATGCATTTAGGTTGGAAAACATTAATTCCACTGGCATTAGCAAATTTAATAATTACGGCTGCCGTGATTGTCTTTTTTGGAAATTAAATAAAATAGAAGTTTTAATGCACCGCTGAAAAGTGAGGCTAAAACCCATCAATATGAAACTGACAAATAGATCAAAAGTAGTCTCGAATAAAGAGATGACTTTTATGGAAAGAATATACCTTCCCGAGATTTTCAAAGGAATGGCGATTACTTTAAGGCACGCTTTAGAAGGCCCGAAAGGAAAAGTTTATGCCTATCCTGAAGTTGTAAAACCAAGAGCCAAAATTTGGCGTGGACTTCACGTTTTGAAATTAGACGAAGAAGGTCGTGAAAGATGTACTTCTTGTGGATTGTGTGCTGTGGCTTGTCCGGCAGAGGCAATTACCATGACATCAGCAGAAAGAACGAAGGAAGAAAAACATCTTTACAGAGAAGAAAAATATGCAGCAGTTTATGAAATAAATATGCTTCGTTGTATTTTCTGTGGCATGTGCGAAGAGGCTTGCCCAAAATCTGCAATTTATATGACTGATCGTTTAGTTGATGTTGAAACGAATCGTGGAAGTTTTATTTACGGTAAAGAAAAATTGGTCGAGAATATCAATGCTAGAATTGATATCACCGATCGCCAAACTGAATTGCAAAAAAAATCTGTAAAATAGTATGGAACAAATCATATTTTTCTTCGTAGCATTTTTGGCATTGGTAAGCGCGTTTTATTTTGTCTTTGCAAGAAATGCCATGTATGCAATTTTGTCACTTATCGTCACTTTCTTTTCCATCGCTGCACTTTATATATTACTGAATGCACAATTCCTCGGCATTGTTCAGATCATCGTTTATGCTGGAGCCATCATGGTTTTGTTCCTTTATATTCTAATGATGCTTAATCTTAATAAAGAAGATGAAAGTAAAAAGAAAAACCTTTCCAAATTCATTGGCGTTTTCACCGCCGGATTATTATTGGTCGGAATTTTAGGTGCATTTAAAGGTTTAAATCAACAAACTTATGCAGGCGATGTAGATACTTCAGTTGGTTTAACCAAAAACCTTGGAAGATTATTGTTTAACGAATATGTTTTACCGTTTGAGCTGGCCTCCATTCTAATTCTTGCCGGAATTGTTGGAGCAGTTTTAATTGGTAAAAGAGATTTATAGAATTATGGGAGAAGTAAATTCATTTATACAAGTAGTTCCATTAGAATATTTTATTATTCTAAGTTCTGTTTTGTTTTGTCTGGGCGTTTTGGGAGTTTTAATCCGAAAAAATGCAATCATCATTTTAGGTTGTGTAGAATTAATGCTGAATTCTGTAAACCTTTTATTAGCAGCGTTTTCTTCTTATAAAGGAGACGGAAATGGACAGATCTTGGTATTCTTTATCATGGTTGTTGCGGCGGCAGAAGTTGCTGTAGGTTTAGCAATTATCGCCATGTTATATAGAAATACCAAATCGGTAGACATTAGTATTTTTAATAAATTAAGAGGTTAATATAGGATGGAAAATTTAGTTTACGCAATTATACTTTTACCTCTGGCAGGATTTCTTATTACTGGTTTGTTTGGAAAAAAGTTACCTAAAACATTGGTGGGTGGTTTTGCCACTGCAATTGTATTCGGTTCTTTTCTTATTGCTTTAAGTATATTCTTTAAGTTTGATGCAGAATCGCAACCGATAATCGTCAGAGCGTTTGAATGGTTTAGAGTAAATGGAATTCAAGTTAATTTTGGATTTCAAATCGATCAACTTTCGTTAATGATGATTATGATCATTACAGGAATCGGTTCTTTAATTCACCTCTACTCGATTGGTTACATGGCTCACGATAAAGGATTTTATAAATTCTTTTCTTACTTAAATTTATTTATTTTCTCGATGCTTCTTTTAGTAATGGGAAGTAATTATTTAATTCTTTTCATTGGTTGGGAAGGTGTTGGATTATGTTCGTACTTATTAATTGGTTTCTGGTATGAAAACAAAGAATATGGCGCGGCGGCGAGAAAAGCCTTCATCATGAACAGAATTGGTGACTTAGGAATGATCATCGGGATCTTAATGATTGCCTATCAAACCAACGCCATCGATTACCTTTCTGTAGCACAAAATGCTGGAAAATTTGAACTGGATTCTACCATCATTATTTTCATCACTGCGAGTTTATTTATTGGAGCCGTCGGAAAATCGGCGCAGGTTCCTTTATTCACTTGGCTTCCCGATGCGATGGCGGGACCAACTCCAGTTTCTGCTTTAATTCACGCAGCGACAATGGTAACTGCAGGAATTTACTTAATCGTACGATCTAACTTCTTATTCTCGCTGGCTCCGACGACAATGGATGGTATTCTGTTTATTGGATTACTAACCGCGATCATTGCAGCGTTTATCGGACTTCGACAAAATGATATTAAAAAAGTTTTAGCCTACTCTACAGTTTCCCAATTAGGATTTATGTTTGTGGCAGTTGGTGTTGGTGCTTACACGGTTGCGATGTTTCACTTGATGACGCACGCTTTCTTTAAGGCATTGTTATTTTTAGGATCAGGATCTGTCATTCACGCAATGAGCAATGAACAAGACATGCGATTAATGGGAGGTTTAAAAAAGAAAATTCCAATTACGCATATCACATTCTTAATCGGGACATTAGCAATTTCAGGATTTCCTTTCCTTTCAGGAATGATTTCTAAAGATGAAATTTTAACCAGTGTTTACGGTAAAAATCCAATTCTTTGGGTCGTGTTATTTGCTGTAGCAGCAATGACCGCGATTTATATGTTCAGAGCGTATTACCTTACTTTCCATGGTGAATTTAGAGGAACCGAAGAGCAGAAAAAGAATATCCATGAAAGTCCTTTAACAATGACTTTACCTTTAATCGTTCTAGCCGTTCTTTCTGTTGTCGGTGGTTTCATCAATCTTCCGCACTTCATTGGTCACGGTAATTATGCAAAATTAGGCGATTGGTTAAAATCGATTTACGTCTACGATGTGAAATTGGCAGAAGTACCCTTCGGAACAGAAATGATTCTTTTAGGCTTAACAGTTTTAATGTTTTTCGTGGTGTGGTTCGTCGTTAGAAACATTTATGTTAACAAGAAAAAAATGGCTTTGCCAGATGAACAATACACCGGTTGGGAGCGACTTTCTAACAGGAAATTATACCTCGATGAATTGAACAACGCAACTTTTGTGAAATTTATTGAAGGTCTTGGCGTCGGTGGAAATATGTTTGACAAAGGAGTTCTTAAAACCTTCGTCGATTATATTGGTACTGGAGCAGAAGATTCTGGAAGAGCGGCAAAACGCCTACAAAATGGAAACGTAGAAAACTATGTGCTCATCATGTCTTTGGCCATCGGAATTATTTTAATTGTTAACTTTATATTACAATAGTAAATGTCATACCTATTATTAACATTACTACTATTACCTCTTGTAGGTTCAGGATTGGTGTTCGCGTGGAAAAATCCCGCCAGTAAATATCTCGCATTAGGAATTGCATTTGCACAAATGTTTTTGACCTTTTACATGTTATCAGATTTCGATTACAAACCTACCGTTGATGGAGTTTTGCAATATGAGATCAATTATCCTTGGTCCAATTATATCAAAAGTAATCTGCATTTCGGGATTGATGGAATGACGATGTTGATGTTATTATTAACCAACATTTTAACACCACTAATTATCCTTTCAGCTTTCAATGAAAAACCAGGCTATAAAAACAGTTTCTACGGGTTAATTTTATTGATGCAATTCGGTTTAGTTGGAGTTTTCACTTCGTTAGATGGATTGTTGTTTTATATTTTCTGGGAAGTAACTTTAATTCCGATTTGGTTAATCGCCGGGATTTGGGGTCAGGAAAATAAAAAAATTCAATTTACAACGCGGTTTTTCGTCTTCACATTTGTAGGTTCTCTATTTATGTTACTCGGATTAATCTATTTGTACACGCATTCTGCCTCGTTCGCCTTGACCGATTTGTATAATGCAGATTTAACTTCGGGTGCGCAATCCGTGATATTCTGGTTTATATTCTTGGCCTTCGCCGTGAAATTACCGATCTTCCCTTTCCATTCTTGGCAAGCAGATACGTATACTTATTCTCCAACACAAGGCTCGATGTTACTATCGGGAATTATGTTGAAGATGGCCGTATATGGTTTATTAAGATGGTTATTGCCAATTACGCCAGATCCAATATTAGGAATTTCGGGACAGATTGTTTTGGTGCTAGCCATTATCGGAGTTGTGCATGGTGCTTTAATTGCCATTATTCAAAATGATTCCAAACGAATTATTGCCTATTCTTCTTTGTCACACGTTGGTTTAATAACCGCTGGGATTATGGCTTCTGCTATTTTAACCATGAAGGGAACCTTTATGATAGAAGGTGGTGAAGGTGCGTTAGTACAGTCATTCGCACACGGTATCAACGTCGTAGGTTTGTTTTATTGTGCCGATATTCTTTACAAAAGATTTAAAACCCGAGATATTCGCAAAATGGGTGGATTGGCAAAAGTCGCTCCTAAATTCGCAGTTCTGTTTTTGGTTATTGTATTGGGATCGATCGCGCTTCCTTTAACTAATGGTTTTATCGGTGAATTTATTTTAATCAAATCCATCTTCGATTATAATATTTTAGCAGCCGTTATTGCTGGCCTTACCATGATTTTCTCTTCTGTTTATTTATTTAGATTTTACGGAAAAGCAATGTTTGGACCTGGAGATGATCAAGTTTTAGCAGCGGCCGAAGATTTAAGTACTGTAGAATTTTCAGTCTTAGCAAGTCTTGTTGTATTTGTTATCGTGTTGGGTGTTTATCCACAACCGATGCTCGACATGGTCAACAGTTCTTTGAAGTTCATATTCACTTCAATGATCAATTAAAAAATAATAATTAAGAAATAAAGAGATCGAGAATAAGATCACGAATCTGACTTCTCCCTTCTATCAATCTCAAATCTAAAATAAATGAGCGTTTTAATAATTATATTCCTTACCGCAGTTATCGCATTGTTTGCGGGTGTTTTTGAGCAAGGGAAATTTTCAAGATACATTGGCATTCTGGGTCTGATGATTGCTTTTTATGTCAGTTTTTTGCCAGAACTTTCGTTCTTTAACCAATTTCAGCACATGTATGAATTCGGCGCAAATGCCGCCTTGTTCACTAAAATCACGATTGTAATCACCATTTTATTATTTTTCTTAGGAGGGTTTTCATTCAGCAATCACCGTAATCACCAATCAGAATTATACGCTTTAATGCTATTTTCGCTGTGTGGTGGAATCGTTTTATTTGGATTTCAAAACCTAGTGACTTTATTTTTAGGAATCGAAATACTTTCCATTCCCTTATACGTTTTAGCCGGAAGTAACAAAACAGATCTGCGTTCTAACGAAGCCTCGATCAAATATTTCCTAATGGGTGCTTTTGCCACCGGATTTCTTTTATTTGGAGTTGCTTTAATCTACGGAAGCAGCGGGAGTTTCGATTTATACACTATTCACGAATTCGCGATCAATAGCCCAAAGAACTTAATGTTCAATTTAGGCGCGATCTTAATGTTGGTCGCATTGGCTTTTAAAGTGTCCCTAGCACCATTCCACATGTGGAGTCCAGATGTTTATCAAGGTTCACCCTCCTTGATCACTGCGTTTATGATGTCTGTGGTTAAAATTGCTGCCTTCTATGCTTTCTTTAAATTAATGACGATTGGTTTTGTCGGCATTATGGGCGAATGGATTAATATTCTTGGCGTTTTATTGATCATCACTTTATTCCTAGCGAATGTAATGGGCTTAGCGCAGAGCAATGCAAAACGAATGTTGGCCTACTCTTCCGTTTCTCACGTTGGATATTTATCGTTGATCTTTTACGGAATGAACAGTCTTTCAAGTTACAACCTGGCCTTTTATTTATTCGCTTATTCACTTGCCACGGTCGGTGTAATGATGTGTTTAATTTGGGTAGAAAAATTGAAAAGAGAAACTTCTTATAACGCTTTCAAAGGGTTAGCGCACACAGAACCAATTTTGGCTGTAACAGCGACGGTATCTTTATTATCAATGGCCGGAATTCCATTAACTGCTGGTTTTATGGGGAAATTTGCAATCTTCGCTCAGGCGATTGATCGCGCACCGTTCCTGGTTTTAGTTGCGGTTTTAGGATCGGCCATCTCGATCGCTTATTATTTGAGATTGATCATGATCATGTTTTTTCCAAAAGAAAGCAGTTTCAAAACTTCAGAGAAAGTTTCATTAACGTATAATATCGTGGCGGTTTTTATCGTCTTCGCTTTATTTGCGATGGGAGTTTTTCCCGATCTTTTCGCCAAACAATTTGGTTTGTAGATTTGAATCTAAAATTATTAAAACGCATTTCAACCGATTTGCGTTTTTTTTATTCATAATGTTTAATCATATGATTAATTCATTTGTTTAAATCAGATTATTAGTTTTATCTTTGTTAAAGAATTAGATAAAATGGAATCAAAAGATCTTTCTACAGAAGATAAAATATTATTAGCCGCTTCGAAAGTCTTTACGGAAAAAGGATTTTCGGGCACAAGAACGCGTGATATTGCGGAAGAGGCCGGAATAAACTTAGCGCTTCTCAATTACTATTTTAGAACGAAAGAGAAATTGTTTGAGCAGGTGATGAAAGTAAAAATCGTTGTACTCTTCGGACAAATTATTCCCATCGTTACCAATGAGAAAACTTCTTTAGATGAAAAAATAGATTTAGCGAGTGTAAAATACTTCGAAATTTTAACAAAGAATCCAAACCTTCCTATTTTTGTATTAAGTGAAATTCAGAAGAAGACCTCTGATGTGAAATCAATTCTTCCGTTTGAAAAAGTATTGAATAATTCTTATTTAATGAAACAAATTAAAGAAAGAAAACCCGAGGTTAATCCTTTTCATTTTCTGTTCAACTTTTTAAGCATGACCGTTTTTCCGTTTTTAGGAAAACCAATTCTTCAATCTTTCGATATAATGAATGAAGGTGAGTTTCAACAATTCGTCGAAGAACGAAAAATGATGGTTCCGATGTGGATCAAGATGATGTTGAATTCGTAGCGAACCTTGCTAAGTGAAACGCCTTTGCGTTTGCTCTAAAGAAGTTAAAGAAAATCCTTGCGCTCGTTGCGTTTAAAAATAAAATTATTTTTAATTACTCACTTCATTCAGAATGACAAAAGCACAGATAAAAATGAAAATTTTAAAATTCCTATTTCTATTCCTCTGCTTCTCAACCAATGCTCAAACATTGACTTTAAAAGAATGCTACGATCTGGCGAAACATAATTATCCGCTCATCAAACGACACGATCTCATTTCAAAAACTAAAGAATATAATATTCAAAATGCAGCGAAAGGTTGGCTTCCACAAATACAAATCGTCGGACAAGCAACTTATCAAAGTGATGTTATTCAGTTTCCCATTCAACTGCCAAATATAAGTATCGATCCGCTGAGTAAAGATCAATATAAAGTGTATGCAGATGTTCAGCAAAATATTTATGACGGTGGAAGATTTCCAATCAAAAGAAGATGGCGACCATCAATTCAGAAATAGAAGTACAAAAAACAGAAGTTGAAACTGATCAATTGGAAATGAGAATCAACCAAATTTATTTTGGAATTCTTCAAACTGACGAGCAACTTCAACAAACAGAACTCACTAAATCTGATTTATCAAACGGACTTAAGAAAGCAGAAGTGCAGTTAGAAAACGGAGTTATTTTCCGAAGTAATGTCGACGTTTTAAAAGCACAGATCATCAATATCGATCAGAAACAACTGGAACTGCAATCCACGAAGAAAAGTTTCATGCAAATGCTTTCTGTTTTCGTTCAAAAAAATATCGACGAAAATACAATTCTTATAAAACCAGAAAAGATATTAATTCAAGATGAAAATAAACGTGCGGAACTTAAACTCTTTGATTTGCAAAAGCTAGGTTTAGACCAACAGAAAGCAAACATCAACTCCAAAAATCTTCCAAAATTAGGCGCCTTTTTTCAAGGTGGTTATGGAAAACCTGGTTTCAATATGTTGATAAATGAATTTGACGTCTTCTTTATCGGAGGTTTGCGGTTAAACATACCAATCTCTGTATTTTATACCAATAAAATTGATTTAGCTTTAATCAATACCCAACAACAAGAAATCGATGTACTGAAAGAAAACTTCCTTTTCAATCAACAATTTCAAACCATTAAGAACAACAACGACCTCGATAAAATCCAGCAACTTATTAATAAGGATAACGAACTAATTGAACTGCGAGAAAGCATTAAGAAAGCTTCTTTAGCACAACTCGAAAACGGTGTTATCACTACCAGCGAATATCTACGAGAAGTGAACGAACTCGATCGAGCGAAAAATCAAAAGATCACGCGCGAGATTCAATATCTTTTAATACAATATAATCTTAGAGCGCAACTCAATCAGTGATTAGGTGTTGAGTTATTGAGTGTTTGAACCTTACAATTAAGGTAAGAATCGTTAACTATTAAAAAATCTTCCGATGAAAAAATATATTTTATTTGCAGCCATTCTTTCACTCTCCGCCTGCGATAACGCAGACAATAACTACGATGCTTCCGGTACTTTTGAAGCAGATGAATTAATGGTTACCGCCAAAGCGAATGGAACAATTTTACAACTCAATGTAGAAGAAGGTCAGCAATTAATGCTCAATGAAAAAGTCGGCGTAATAGATTCTAGAAATGTGGAACTTCAGAAAGAACAGATTCTCGCAAGCATGGATGCGATTGAACAAAAGACGATTTCTGCACTTCCGCAAATTCAAGTCTTACAATCTCAGATCTCAGGACAATCTGCGAATGTTTCTATTTTACAGGAACAACTTCAAAATGCCTTACGAGAAAGAAATAGAACTGCAAATTTGGTCGCCAAAGATGCCGCGACCAGAAGGCAACTGGATGATGCTAATGGACAAGTGAAAGTTATTCAGAAACAAATCGCTGCAGCTCAAAGTCAGTTAAATATATTGCAACAACAGATATCCACCACCAAAGAAAATGTCTCCGATCAAAAC
>JBBSRZ010000023.1:0-29559 GCA_038242555.1 Flavobacteriales bacterium
AATATCGAACATGTTGCAATCTGGAAAAAGAATGATAAACGCACCGTTTATAATTTAATATATCGCGAGAGCAAAGACGGTTCTTATTATATGAAACGTTTTTCTGTAACTGGCGTGACCAGAAATACCGACTACAAATTAGCATCTGATCAAAAAGGTTCAGAGATGCTATATTTTTCTGCAAACCCAAATGGAGAGGCCGAAAAAGTAAGTGTGATATTAAAACCTAACGCGCGCGTTCGCAAAAACAGAATTGACATCGATTTTTCTGATCTTGCGATAAAAGGTCGAGATTCTAAAGGAAATCTGGTTACGAAATATACGGTCAAGAAAGTCGATTTGAAAGAAGAAGGTCATTCGACATTAGCACCTCGTAAAATTTGGTTTGATGATACGGTTCGTCGCTTAAATGCAGATGCTCGCGGAACATTATTGGGAACTTTCAAAGGGGACGATAAAATATTAACCATCAATTCACTAGGAGAGGCGAAATTGATTTCATTTGATTTAAGCAACCGTTTTGATAGTGACTATTTAGTTCTCGAAAAATGGAAACCTTCACAACCGATTACCTGTATTTATTTTGATGGTGAAAAACAGATTTACTTTATTAAACGATTTGTGCTGGAAAACACCGTAAATGTTCAGAATTTTATGCCTTCAGAACATCCTAAATCTTTTGTGGAGAATATTATTGTTTCCAATAACGCGACTGCAGAAATTATTTTTGCGAAAGTTAAAGGAATCGAAAAAGAACCGGAAACGATCAACATTGATGAATTTATTTCGATCAAAGGAATTAAAGCGATCGGCAACCAATTTATTAAAGATAAAGTTAAAACGATCAATATCGAAATTCCGGAAGTCGAAGAAGAAATTCATGATGGTTTTGACGTAGTGGAAACAACAGAAGGTCACATAAGTTTTATTGATGAAGATGTGAAAGATGAAGATTTCCCCGAAGAAGGAACGATTGGTGATTTATTTGAATTTCCAGAATAAAAAGTATTTTAACTTATTTTATAATATCAAAAAAGACGCTCCATCGAGCGTCTTTTATTTTCATATATTTTAGAATTATAAATTTTGATTTTCAATTTTAGAATGGATACCCAAAGGCGAAATTAAGAACTGGTTTCAGTGGCTGCCATTTACTGATCACCCAACGGTCACCCATCGGTTTATTGGGATCGTACACTTTATATGCAGCATCTAATCGCAGGGTGATATATGCGACATTAATTCTAACTCCGACTCCTGTTCCAACCCCCATTTGGGAAATAAACTTATTGAATTTAAACTCATCTCCAAATCCAGTATCTTTTAAACTCCAGATGTTTCCAGCATCTACAAACGCAGCGCCTTCAAACATCGTCGTGAAAGGCATTCTGTATTCGACATTAGTCGTAAGTTTCACATTATCCATAACATACGAACGAATTTTTTCATCGAGTTGGGAATCAGCCGGCCCAAGACCACCGAAAACGCGCCACGCTCTAATATCATTAGAACCTCCATTAAAATAAGATCTAACAAAAGGCATCGTTGATGAATTTCCGTAAGGAATACCAACTCCAACAAATTGTCTTAAAGCTAACGTGTGCTTTTCATTAAAAAAAGTGAAATATTTTCGGACATCAAAATCAAACTTTACAAATTGAGAATAAGGAATATTGAATATCTTTCTTGTTGGACCTGAGACCAAACCATCTTCTTTTTTACTGCTATTAAATATGCTAAAAACGTTGCCAGCCGTCTCTATTTTTCCGTTGAAATAAAATGGATTTGGACGGTCTTTTTTACCAATTTCGTTATACACAAAATTGTAAATCATTGATGATATTAAAATATTCTGCGTTTGTCGGTCTTTATTAACCAGCGTCTGCAAAAACGTATTTAAAGTATTAAGATTATCATCCGTCAGCGATTGTTGGAAATCGTTATCATCTAAAATAATGGTAGAAAATTCATCGGAACTTATATTTCCCGCCCTAAAATCTTGATACAAAGACGGCGAATATATTTCATACAACTGATCGCGCACATCTGCATCACGAGGGAAGAAGTCATAATAGCGATCTTTATTCCTAGTCAAACTCAGTTGTGTATTAAATATTGACAAACGATGTGAAATAATGTCATTAGCATTTGCAAAATAATTGAGACTTCCATTAAAACCAATTCTTCCTAAGCCAATATTATTCTGAACAGACGTTCCTAAAATGATCGATGATGTGGGCGAATATCTTTTCGGAATTAATTTCCAAGTTTGAAAGGGTAGAAGCAACCGAGGAAAACTTAACGCTGCCTGTGCAGAAATTTCGTACGCTAAACTTCTTTTGTCGGTGTTCTTTGAATTCACGACCGAACCAAAAATTCCCGACAGACTGGTACTTAAATTTTCAGCACCACCAAAAACATTTCGAGTCGTTAGATCGATAGAAGGTGAAACTCCAAAATTTAAAATTTGCGAGTAATTAATATCTGTTGCGATTTTTAAATCATATTTGGGAAGTGGAGCTAGAAAATAGGATACATCTAAAATACTGTCTGGTCCCTTACGAAGAATTTCATCATATTTAATAATGCTGAAATTATTCATCGCGGCGATATTTCGCTTCGTATGATCAAGGTTTTGCTGTTCGTACAATTCGCCAGGTCGTAAAATAATCGGTCTCCACAAAGACAAAGTTTTGTACTGATCACCTAATTTGTAAAAGTTGATTCTGAGTAAAGAATCTTTTACGGTATTTACAGAATCCGATAACTTTTCTAAAAGGTGAACTTTAACATCTCCAATTGTGGTTAATTTATATCTAGAGTTGAGAGAGTCTTTGTGAATATCCATCGTCAATGGAACATCTTTTCGACTTTGTAAAGTATCCGCCGTAAAATAGATTTCTTCGTTAGAATTATTAAATTTATAATAACCAGAATCTTTCATCAGATCATTGATGCGCTTAACTTCGCTTTCTAAGACCGACTGATCTAAAATGTTCTTTCCGCGAACCAAAGATTTTTTAAGGTTTTGCTCGTAAATGTTTTTAATCGCAGTATCTGGAATATTGTAATAAAAATCCTTGATCATCGTAGGATCCTTATGGGTAATTAAATAATTGACTTCTGCTTTTTTAGCCGCAGAATCTAAGTCGTGACTGTACTTTACATCGGTATCCCAATATCCTTTGTACACCAAATACTTACGAACAGAATTCGCACTTTCTTCACTTTTTCCTTGGTCTAAAATTACGGGTGGCTGACCAATATTTTGTAAAAAACGTTCGACAAAAAGACTCTTCCCAACATATTCCGGATGTTCATATTTTACAAAAAGAGAATCTCTTAATTTTTGATCCCGCATTTCATTAGGATACGTCATGTACTCTGCTAAGATCGAGTCATATTTAGGATCTGTCGCATTGTAAAGCCATAATCCCAGCGGTAATACGAAAAGCTGTTTCTTGTTCGGCTTCTGATTAACGTGACTAGGGACTTCATCATCATGAACTTTTCCATCTTCATATTTAAAATTATTTTTAACTAAAAGATATTCCCCATCGGGTACTTTCTTCGTTGTGCTGCAGGCGTACAAAAAAAGTAGGACGATTGCAGATGAAAAAAATAAGTAATACTTTTGAAAATATTTTGAAAAATGCTTACCGCTCATAAAATAAAAATTTTACAATCTCTTGATAAAAAGAAGTTCAGACAAAAATACAATATGTTTTTGGTTGAAGGTAATAAAACGATCAAAGAAATCCCCAATTCAGCCTATAAAATCAATGAAGTTTACTCAGTGAACCCTGAAGATTTAGCAGTTGAAAATTTAGATATTATTGAAATTAGCTCAGGCGATTTAAAGAAGATTAGTTTTCTCCAAAATCCAAAAGACTCGGTAGCGCTTTGTGAGAGTAAAGAAGAGTTTTTAGAAAAAGAAACCGGCATTCAATTAGTTTTAGACGGCATTCAAGATCCAGGAAATTTAGGAACGATTATCAGATTAGCAGATTGGTTTGGAATTTCGCAAATCATTTGCAGTGCGGATACGGCCGATTTTTATAATCCAAAAGTGATTCAGGCAAGTATGGGTTCTTTTCTGCGGGTCAATATCGTATATACTGATTTGGAAATTTACTTAACCGCCAATAAAAGACCGACGATTGGAACTGATATGAATGGTGAAAACATATATCAGTATGAATTTCTAGAAAACTTTAATTTAGTTCTCGGAAATGAAGGTAATGGGATACGACCTGGAATAGAAGATTTATTATCCGATAAAATAACCATTCCACGCTTCGGGAAAAGTCAATCTACGGAAAGTTTAAATGTAGCCATGTCGGCCGGAATTATTTTAGGACAAATATTTAGCAAAAAATAAAAGTCGGGTAAATCCGACTTTGTATTTATATTAATTGTTCCATGCTAGAAGTAGTCTGGTTTTTCTGATAATCCTCTAATTTTCTACGAATAAATCGCAGTGCGATCGGCGCCAAATAAATAAGTGCTAGACCTATCAGTTTTTTCTTCCAACTGCTATTATAGAGACTTTTCTTAGCGTAATTACCAACTACCGTAACGGCACCTATTTTTAAAGCATTTTCTACGATATTTACACCGGCATCGCTTCTCGCGAAACCAAGAACAGCCTGCCTGTTAAAAAATGAATCTTTAATATTTCCGGAAATTTCTTTTAGAATTTTATTTTTATCGATGGATACCTTGGTATCGCCATCTAAAGTTGGTTCTTCCTGCAAAAATTTATCAGTAAAGCCATTGGTAAACGCACTCAAACTTTCTTTCGTATTATCAAAAGTTAATAAATCTTGTAGGTCAGAAACTTCCTGCTTTAGCAAGGCTTTCTTTCTTCTAAGTTCTTCTAAACTGTTGTATTTTGCACTCATGTTTATGAATTTATTAATTTAATAATTTTATCGGCTACCGCATTTTTAATAGAGTTTCGCGTAACAAAAATAATGATGATGATTAATAAATAAAAGGCAGCCATGATCAGAATCCCATAAGCGTAATTTCCGAGCCACGATCCAATTAATAAACCTAAGCCAATATTAAATAATATGATAAAAAATAAAACCGCAATCGCTGTTAAAACCAGATAAGTTACTGTTCCTGCAGTAACAGATGACTTTTCAGTCACCTCCATTTTTAGTAAGTCTAACTTTTTAGAGGCAAAGTCTTTTATAATGTCTACCATAATATTTTTTTTAAAGTTACAAAAAAAGGAACTTGATAGTAAAGTTCCTTTTTATTTTTATGAATAAAAATGGGGTTGAAATTATGATTTCATTCCGTCTAATTCATTTTCTACATCACCAACAACATCTTTAGTTGTTGCAACTGCCTGATCTTTATATTTGTCATAACCATCTTTTACAGAAGTTACCACTTTGTCAGTAGTGTCTTTAACTTGAGTAGAAATATTGTTATACTGATCTTTCACCTTTCCAGATACATCATCATACTGCTCTTTTGCTTTTTCAGATACTTTACCGTACTGATCAACAGCTTGATCTTTCAGGTCGTTAGCTTTGCATTTGATTTTCTTTCTAGTTTCTGCACCTTCTTCTGGGGCATATAACATTCCAAGAACAACACCTGCTGCTGCTCCTGCTAATAAACCTGCTAATACACTTGCTGCGTTACTACCTTTTTTCGACATCTTAGTTAATTTTTTAATAGTTAATAAATCTTACGTAATGGATTTTTCCATCTTTTTTAAAGTTACAATTAATATACCAAAGAAAAAAGAGTACTCTTAAAATTATGTTAAAAGTCTTTTAGATAGGATATAATCAATTCAATCGTCTCCATTTTAGTAAAATTAGAGTTGTCAATTACGATCGCGTCTTCTGCTTTTTTCAAAGGAGCAACGGCTCGCTCACTGTCTGTTTTGTCTCTTGCGACCAGATTCTCTCGCACGGTATTTTCGTCTGCTTCAATTCCTAAACCCTTCAATTCTAAAAAGCGACGTTTTGTCCGCTCTTCAACACTGGCTGTCAGGAAAAATTTATAATCGGCGTCTGGCAAAATTACAGTACCGATATCTCGACCATCCATTATAACACCGCCGTTTTTTGCCATCGTTCTTTGTGCTTCTAATAAGAAATCGCGAATTTCTTTTTGGCTAGCAATCAAACTTACATTTTGAGAAATGTCATTTGTTCGAATTTCGTTATAAAGATCTTTACCGTTCAAAACGAGAACTAACTCTTGATCAATCGGTTTAAAATCTAGTTTAATTTCATTTAACCTCGCAAAGAGTTGCTGCAAATCTATTTCACCTTTTTCGCAAAGACAATTATTCAACGCAAAATAAGTAATACCACGGTATAAGGCGCCTGTATCTAAATGCACCAGACCCAACTTTTGAGCAACGATTTTTGATATCGAACTTTTACCGGTAGAAGAGTAGCCGTCGATCGCGATTACAGGTTTTCTCATAAAGCAAATTTCCTGTTTTTTTTTGGATAAAAAAATTAATGAAGAATCAATTATAAGTCTTATCTAGTTAAAATAGTATACCTCACCTTTATAAGATTAATTTGAAATTTTTAAGTTCAACTATATTTTTATACCTTAAAAATTAAAATTGTTAAATACAATAATTTCAGGTGTTTCGAGGAAAAAAAATAAATCAGAGCTCACTGAACTCTTCATACAGAGAAAATAATGATAATAAATAATAGGGATGACGTTTGAAAGCATTTTTTATAAAAATAATGATATTTTCGTCAACGATAATAAAGTAGAGAAACACGCACCTGATTTCTTTGCTGATTTAAATCTTGATCAAGTCATAGATGATATTACCTTTAATAAAGAGGTTTATAATTTAAAACCCTTCTTCTATTCGAAATTGAATAGCGTTGCTGCGATAGAATATTGTCAGGAAATCATGAAAGATTTGGAAAATGCAAATTTATACCAAACAATTGAAACCTTTGCTAGGCATATCCGTGAAATGCGTTCAAAACTGGACAGCGTACAAAAATCTTTTTTTAAAAATGAGAAAGAAAGATTATTTCTAGACGCTGTATCCTTATATATTAGTACCATTAATTCGCTAGAAAATAATCTGTCAGAAATAGATCTAAAATCTGATGGCTTTAAAAACCTGTACGAATATTTAAAGCATTATACCAGTTCCTCTACTTTCTCGCTATTGTCGGAACAAACTTCCAATCTTATTGAAAATTTGGATTCGGTTAAATACCAGATACATATCAAAGAACTTCGTGTTGAAGTCGGTCCTGTAGATGACGAAAGTGATTATAGTCCGGAAGTTGAAAATACGTTTTCAAAATTTCAAAAAACCACATTTGAGGATTATCGAATTAAATATTTGCCTGAAGTACGACTTAACCAGGTAGAAGATTCAATATTGAAAGGGGTTGCGCTCCTATATCCAGAACTTTTTCGGAATCTTGAAAAATTCACCCAAAAAAATGCAGAATTTTTTGATAAAAAGATTGAGCGTTTTGATCGAGAAGTCCAGTTTTATATATCTTATCTCGATTATATTTCAGAATTAAAAAAGTCTGGACTCAAATTTTGCTATCCAGAAATATCGACAACTAAAGATGCCCTCTCTACTGAAGACGGATTTGACATAGCATTAGCCACTAAATTAATTAAGGAAAAGTCATCGATCGTATGTAATGATTTTTGTCTTAATGGTCCGGAAAGAGTAATTGTTATAACCGGTCCTAATCAAGGTGGAAAAACCACTTATGCACGCACCATTGGGCAACTGCATTATCTTGCAAATATTGGTTTGCCAGTTCCAGGGAAAAAAGCGCGGCTCTTTTTATATGATCAACTATTTACTCATTTTGAAGAGGAAGAAAGGATAGAAGATCACCGCAGTAAATTAGAAGCTGACCTAATTAAGGCCAATCAGATCGTAACTCAATGTACAGATAATAGCATATTGATCATGAACGAAATTCTCTCTTCGACATCATTACAGGATGCTATTTATTTAAGCAAAGAATTAATGAGCAAAATATTTGAGTTAGATGCACTCTGTGTTTGGGTAACTTTTATTGATGAATTGGCTTCCTTGAATGAAAAAACAGTAAGCATGGTAAGTTCCGTAATTCCTGAAAATCCTTCTATCAGAACTTTTAAAATAGTAAGACAAGAAGCTAGCGGATTAGTCTATGCGCTTTCAATTACGGAAAAGCACAGACTAACTTATGATGATATTATAGAAAGAATACAAGAATGAAGGTGCTACTTTTACATAAAAGCCAAAGGTTTGACCTCGACACAAACTCTCTCATAAACGAAAAAGATCTTACGCAGGATCTGGGTTTAAATCTATTATTTAAAACCATGGCTGGCGGAGATAAATTTCTACTGGATGTCTGCAAAAAAACACTGCTGTCCTTTTTAAAGACTGATGTAAAAACCGTCAATTATCGGCAGGAAATATTAAAAGATTGTCTGGATAATACGGAAATTGTAAGAAAACTCTACAGTCTTACCATCGAAGCTGCGCAGAGAAAGGACGTCAGTTGGTACCGGATCTTTTCAAAACAACCAAGGTCTGTTCTTTCTAATTCTATTGAGATAATGAAAATATATCTTGATATCCTCAGAAAGATAAGAACTTTAGTCGAAGAAAATGGATCTAAATTTCACTCACCTGGCTTCAGTCGTTTTTTCGATATGATTTCAAAAGAATGGAGTGATGATTATTTTATCGAAATTGAAAACCATTTAAAAGCACTAAAATTATCTGGAGGAATATCCTTTAATGGAAAATTAACCAAAGGAAATAAAGGATCCAGTTATCAACTTATTCGACCTGCCGTAGATGAAAAAAATTGGTGGAGTTGGTTATTTCCAAAAAAAACAAGAAATTACACCTTTACGATTCATAAGCGAGACAACACAGGAATTAGAATTTTAGGAGAAATTGAAAACAAAGTCCTTAACAATGTTGCAAATACGGTAGCACAGACCAATGATCATCTATTTGATTTTCTTCAGACGCTTCAGACTGAACTTGCTTTTTACCTAGGATGTTTGAATTTACACACGGCGCTGTCCAATTTGGGTTCACCGATTTCATTTCCAGAAGTTAAAGAGATGGCAAGTCAGATACGGTCCTTTGATGGTTTATACGATATTTCTCTTTCTTTAAGTATGAAAAAAAGACTGGTTGGTAATATTTTAAATATTGATGATAAAGATCTGATCATCATCACCGGCGCTAACGAAGGCGGAAAGACTACTTTTTTAAGGAGCATTGGATTATCACAGATGATGATGCAGACCGGAATGTTTGTTCCCGCCGAATCTTATACTGGAAGTCTGTGCGCAGGCATTTTTACACATTTTAAACGGGAAGAAGATTCTACCATGGAAAGTGGTAAATTGGACGAAGAACTGAACAGAATGGATCAGATCGTAAATGATATCACTCCAAATTCGATGATTCTAATTAATGAATCTTTTTCTTCCACTAATGAAAGAGAAGGTTCAAAAATCGCGCAACAAATAGTAAAAGCTCTAGTAACCAGAAGGATCAATGTTTTTTTTGTTACACATTTGTATGCTTTTTCAAATGAATTTTATACATCTAGAACTGATAATATGATTTTTCTAAGAGCGGAAAGAAAACCAGATGGCGAGAGAACCTACAAATTGGTAGAGGGGGAACCTTTTCAAACCAGTTACGGCCTTGATCTGTATAACAGAATTTTTACAGATTGAACGACGCTGAAAAGATATTAAATTAGTGCTTGCTTTTTTCCGCGTCTCACTCATATTTTATTTAAAGAGATTTCAATGGATTTACTTTCTAATATTAAAGAACTTTCTCTGTGCTCCAAAGGATATGTTGATCGTTCACTGATTCATGATCTGGATGCTTTGCAGGAAAAAATTAAGGACGATAAATTATATGTGGTCGTAACTGGTCTCTTTAAAAGAGGAAAATCTACGTTGATCAATTCACTACTTGAAAAAGAAATTTTACCCGTTTCTGTTACTCCCGCCACAGCATCGATAACGATTATTGAATACAATGAAAATCCAGGTGCAATGGTACATTTTACAAATGAGAAAAATATAGATATTACAATTGATTCCATTGATGAATACATCACCGAAGATAAAAACCCAAATAATAAAAAAGGTGTGCGCTATGTGCACATCTTTGAAAATGTAGCAATATTAGAACAAATTTCGCTTGTAGATACGCCCGGCTTAGGTTCGGCTTACGATCACAATACGCAGACGACATTGGATTTCATTCCTCAAATTGACGCTGCGATTTTTTTACTCAGTGCGGACATTCCTATAAATACCATTGATCTGGATTTGTTGCAAGAGATACAAAAAACGGTAACTAAAATTATTTTCGTATTTAATAAGGCAGATCTTTTAGGAGACGAAGATTTGCAAAAACTGATCTTGCACAATAAGACCGTTCTAGCACAGATGTTGCAAAAAGAGAAAAACGAAATTAAATTTTATATTGTTTCCTATGTCTCTGAGGAAAGAAATGATCTTGGTGGTCTGAAAAAAGAATTGCTTTCCTTGGCCCAAAACGAAAAAGTAGCATTGCTCGAGTTATCCTCTTCGCGCCAGTTTAAATCCTTGTCCCATCAGGCAGAAGTTCAATTACAATTTATTGCAGACGCCTATTTATTGCCTCTGCACGAATTAGAAAAAAGAAGTTCCGAACTTAGCCAATCGATACAATTAATGAACGAGCAGAAAGAAGAATTTAAAAGCATTATCGGTGGGAAAATAAAGCGTTTGCAAAAAGACATTTATGACGAGCTCAATAAAAAAGGTAAAGCGCTACGCTTGCATGTAGACCAAATCATTAATGAAATTCAGGATTTAAACGGTGAAATCTTAATTTCCAACCGCAAACAATTAGATGATCTTATCCTTAACAGTTTTGAAACTACAAAAGAGAATGCGGAAATAAAAACAAGGGAACATTTCAATGATCTTCTACAGCAATACAGCGCACGTTCACAGAGTTTTTTAAAGGAACTGAGTGCAAATCTTTCTATTTATCTTGATGAAAAAATCGGTTTATTTTCAGAACAATTTGATTTGAGTGCTTACACTTCTTTCTACATTACCTTTGATAGTGGAATGTCGGCTGTGGATCAGCCACTTTCACTTTTTGATAAAGTCTTGCCTCTGTCATTTCAAATAAGAAAGGTGCGTTCGAAACTACAAAATCATTACTACGAAGTAATCACCAGAAATACAGCTTCGGTTATTTACGACCTTAATTATCGAGTACAGGAATCTTTTCGCCAGTTTAATTATGATCTTAATGCTAAGATGAATATTGTTTTGGAGAATATGGAAAATAATATTAAAGAAGTAATTAGTAATAAAGCAAAAACTGAATTAGACAATGAAGAGGTAATTAAAGATGTTAATAATCGTTTAGATTGTGTAAAAGAGATTTCTACCTAAATGGTACCTTGAAAGTTTCCACATATAATTTATTCTCTTAAAACCTTTTATTTAACCAAACTAATAATTGGAAGTTGATCTATTTTTTGAGAAGCTAGATCTTGAATATTTAAAACAACTTTTTACTTCTAGGATTCGTAGGTAATTATAATATTGATGAAGTTCTTTTCTTCTCTTTTCGAAGTTGAAACTTTAAAAGTATTTATTGCAATTCTATAGAATTTAAATGCACTTGATATGTCATATCTTTAAAATATTTTTTCAACTCTTTTAACTTGATAACTGTTGGTTTAAAGTAAAAAGCTAAGATTTATTTCATGTCTTTAAAAAACTAATAAATTCGTGCTAGAACTTTTGTAGAAATTAAAATCCGTGTTCTTAGAGATTTAATTCAACACTTATAATTACTTTGCAACAAGTCCAAAAACTGAGGCTAGCAAATTGTAAGAGTGTAAACGCGCTTGGTGATCTGTCATCATATCTTGGATTATTATTTCGTTCACGGAAAGATCTTCTCCCAATTGCATCAATTGTTCGTAAACTTGCTTTGGAGTTCCAGCGATAAATTTTGGTGGAATTCCTGAACCGGCGACGTACTTTTCCACTTTTGGTAAACCTCCGAGTTTTTCTACGGCTTCATCAGGACTGAGAAGGTGAGTATCGATAATTCCTTTGGCGAGATTTCCGTACATCACGTTCACTGGCGCGATTTGTTTTCTTGCTTCTTCCTCCGTATCGGCACAAACGACGTGAACCGCCAGTATTGCTTCAGGCGAATTTATGCCAGACTTGCCGTCGGAAGGCATAAAGTTATTTCTGTAAGACGTCAAAATTTCTTTTGCACCTCTCTGGTTGATGAATCCTGCAAATACATACCGAATACCAAGATTCGCGGCGGCAGAAGCGCTCCAAGAACTGGAGCCTAAAATGTAAAGATCGGGGATACTTTCAATGGTATGTACCGGAGATTTTGAAAAAGGGTGATCGTCAGGAAAAGTGTTGTCTAACCAGGCAACCAATTCCAAAATTTGTTGATCAGAATCGCTGTGGTGCTGTTTGTCTCTCATTTGCTGAAGCGCGAAATCTGTAACCGGACCAGTGGTTGCTCTTCCTGCACCCAGATCAATTCTTCCAGGATAAAGTTCATTCAAAGTACAAAAAACTTCAGCAACTTTAAAGGGACTGTAATGGTTTAATAAAACCGAACCTGAACCAACTCTGATTGTGGATGTATTCGCAGCGATGGCCGCGATCAAAACTTCGGGTGCTCTTCCTGCAATGGAACCGCTGCCATGATGCTCCGCTACCCATATTCTTTCAAAACCGAGTTTTTCGATATGTTGTGCAACTTCTATACTGTTCATCAACGCATCATGCCGTGTCTGTCCAGGTATAACGGTCGCTAAATCTACGATGGATAACTTCATTTTTAAGTATTTTTATTAATATACAGAAAACATATTAATTAGTGATTTATTTAAGGTTGATAATGTTTAAAGTATATAAATAAATCTCACAAAATAATTTGGAAATTTCTTTAGTTTCTATTCAAATATATTTCCGGACACAACTTTATTGTCTTTGCCTACTTCTCTATGTGTGAAAAATCTGATGATGAATTCTATCAAAAATGATAGAACGAGCAAGCCCCCAAAAAGGTACAATATGGTGTAAGATTCTTTTATAGAATAAGTTAGAAACAAGCCGATGACTGCCAACGTGATCAACAGCGCACTGACAACCAAAAACTTCGAGGCTTTAGTTTCCTTAATAACTTTAAGATGACCCCAGTGCGTTACCGCGTGAATAAATAACACCGCAATAGAACCAACTGCAGCGATCTGTAATAAGTTCAGGAAGATGATTAATAAGGCAGTTAATAAAACAGTAACAAATAAACCTTCTTTAGTTTTTCCGATTGGTTTAGAGAAGAATTTTGGCAGTTGACCATCTTTTGCCATTTGATAAGATATATTAGTTGCGGCGTACAATACTGCATTTATCGATGATGATGTCGCAAACAATGCTGCAACTGAAATAATTGTAAAACCAATTGCTCCAAAAATAGGTTTTGCCGCTTCTGCCAGAGCAAAATCTTTCGCTGCAATTACCTCGTCTACTTCCAAATTACCAAATACGGTAAATGCCAACGCAGTGTAAATAACCATTGTAATTGTAATTGAAATAAAAATGGCTCTCATCAGATTTTTTTCTGGTTTGGCAATATCTTCAGCGGTATTTGTTATTATTCTAAAACCTTCGTAGGAAAAAAAAGTAATTGCAATGCTGAACAATATTTTATCCGATGACGGATATAAGGCTGGCGACATTAATTCTGGTTTCATATTGATTAAACCTGCGGTGGCAAAGCCAACCAGAATTATAATGGTAACTACAATCGCGACATTTTGAAATTTAACGATCTTTTTAATTCCAAAAAAATGCACGATTCCAAGTAATACGGTTATTGACAAGGCAAATATATTAGTATATAAAGTAGACCCGTTTAAATTTAGTAATGCAGCGGCATAACTTCCAAAAGCCTTACCCAATAATGCCAGTGATAATATGGTTGCTAAATACAGCATTATGCTTATGCCACCAGTAAATAGATTGACACCGAATGATTGGACTACGTATTCTACAATACCACCGGCAGCAGGGTAGTGTGCTCCCAATTTTGCTAAAGAGTACCCACTGATTGCGGCAACGAGTCCTCCTAAGATAAATGAGATGTAAACTGCTTTACCTGCAATTGCTCCCGCTTGTCCCATCAGTGCAAAAATGCCTGCACCTATCATGGCTCCAACGCCTAGCCCAACTGCAGACCATAAATCAATTTTTTTTGTAGAATTATTCATATTTTAAATAAAGTATTTATTTGTGAACATTCAGCACAATGTCTTTATCATTAAAATATAATTTTCAGATATTATCAGTGATAATTATCGTCTGAATTTTCACGTAACTTTTGATTTGCTTTCCACGCTTGTACATCCCAATCTGCGGAATGAAAATGTGGAGGAAACCAAAAAATTTTAATTGAACATAAGTTAGAAAAAAAAATGAAATTTGTTACCGTCACATCTTTTTTAAGAAAACATTAACGCGGCAATCTATTTAAATAGAAACAGTTTTATAATTGATGGATTTACTTCATCTCAATTGCCTCCCAATATTTTTACTAAAAGAATTGTGAAATTTAAATAGAGATTATCTTCGATTGCCAGACACTTCAATTAAATCAAGTGTCACGCCGAACATATTGACATTCGAAGCGTTGTGATATCTCACGTGTGCATAATCAAATCGGAAACTAGAAATTTTGATTCCGAAGCCAGCAGATAATCCCGCGAAACTTCTTTGATCTAAAACTGCGAGTTCGTTTCCGCGTCGTATATTATATCCAAAGCGAATATTAAAAGCTTGTTCCGGGAAAAGTTCAGCACCTACAGAAAGATGATCGGCTACTTTTCGCGTCCAGTTAATTTCCTGGCCGTTGTTGTTATAATCTTGTGAAATATTAAATTTTTGTAAATCGTGGGCCGTAATGGTAAAGGCCAACGGAAATTCATCTAATATCTTAGTATATCCCAGATCTACTCGAAATGCGACATTTTCTCGAACTCCATTAAACGATTTAAATTGATACCCGAAATTCCGGAAAACCAGGGCTACAGTTTCTTTATTTTTTTCGTTGTGATAAGTAATTCCTGCATTAGCAACCACTGCCATCGACGTATAACTATCTATTTTTGAAGTGACAAAATTGGTTCCGCCGGCAATGGTGAAATCTTCATCAAATTGATACGCATATGATAAACCAACCGAAGCATCCATTGCGCCAAAATCACCATTTATTTCTGCACTTTCATCAGTTCTTGGCATTTTACCATAATCCATATACCGCGCATTAAAGCCGATTAAATGTCCGTATTGCAGATCTTTTACATAACTAATTGTTCCATATTTTGAATCGGCAAGATAAGAAGCGTAGTTCACCGAAACCATATCGTCTTGCTCGAGATTCATCAAACCCGGATTAATTGCAGCGAAACTCACATCATAATCTCGAACCGAAACTGCATCACCTCCCAACGCCGCCTGCCGAGCAGATGCTGGAATATTTAGAAAAGGGTAGACATTCGTTCCTTCCTGACCTAATAATAAGCCCGCCAAAAGTATTGCCGAAAAGGAAAAGAGTTTTCTCAAATTGATAGATAATGATGCAATAATAATTTATTTTTAAATCTCTTAAAAATAATTTCAGCGTAAAGATAAATCTATTAACGAAATTATTTGTGTTTACTTATATTTGCATCGTAAAAAGTAATAAAATGGCAAAAATGAAATACGAACGAATTCTTCTAAAATTGAGTGGTGAGGCTTTAATGGGAAACCGCCAATACGGAATTGATAATGATCGCCTAAAGATCTACGCAGCCGAAATAAAAAAAGTTGTTGACTTAGGTTGTCAGGTTGCCATCGTGATCGGTGGGGGAAATATTTTCCGTGGTCTAGCCGGCGCCGCAAAAGGTATGGATAGAGTTCAGGGAGATTATATGGGAATGCTCGCCACTGTTATTAATGGAATGGCTTTACAAGGAGCGTTAGAAGATGCCGGTATTTTTACACGTTTGCAAAGTGCCATTGAAATGGACAAAGTAGCGGAACCATTCATCAAAAGAAAAGCAGTTCGTCATTTAGAAAAAGGCAGAGTGGTAATTTTCGGTGCAGGAACGGGAAACCCATACTTTACAACCGATACCGCTGCAACCTTGCGCGCTATTGAGATCGATGCCAATGTTATTTTAAAAGGAACCCGCGTTGATGGAATTTATGATTCTGATCCTGAGAAAAATGCTGATGCAATTAAATTCGACAACTTAACTTATAGTGAAGTTTTCGAAAAGGATTTAAAAGTAATGGACATGACTGCATTTACTTTAAGTAAAGAAAACAATTTACCAATTATCGTGTTTGATATGAATAAAGAAGGAAACTTATTGAAGGTAGTGCAAGGGGAAACAGTTGGTACATTAGTAAATATATAAAAATTGCAGTACTTTTGCGTGCTTCGTTGAAATTGGTAAAACAGAAATTTTAAATATAATGGAAGAATTAGAATTTATTGTAGATATGGTCAAGCAGGAAATGGATGCTGCCATCAAGCATTTGGAACATGCTTTTCAGAAAATCAGAGCGGGACGTGCTTCTACCACAATGGTTCAGGATGTTATGGTCGAATATTACGGTGCGCCAACTCCTTTGAGTCAAGTAGCGAATGTTATGGTTCCTGATGCGATGACGATTTCAATTCAACCGTGGGACAAAACTGCGATCGGAGCGATTGAAAAAGCAATTATTAATTCCAATTTAGGGTTTGCACCTTCTAATAACGGCGAGAATATTATTTTAAACGTTCCACCTTTAACGGAAGATCGACGACGCGAATTAGCCAAGCAAGCGAAATCGGAAGCGGAAGCAAGTAAAATTACGATTAGAAATGCCCGTCAAGATGGTATGAAAGAACTTCGCAAATTAGATGGAGTTTCTGAAGATATTATTAAAGATGAGGAAGCGAAAATTCAGGTTTTGACCGATACTTATATCAAAATGTGCGACGATAACTTTAAGGTGAAAGAAGCTGAGATAATGAAAATCTAATTTTATTAGCTGTTAAAATTAAAAGCCGTTTCAAAAATTGAAACGGCTTTTTTGTTTTGAAATTTTAGGTGCCACGAATGCACGAACTGTTGAGTGGAAAACTTTTTTGATATGAATATGATTAAACACAAATGACACCAATCTTTTCACTAATGTCACTACTAAGACTTAACCATTAAGGTTTTGTTAAGAGGTTAAATTTATTAAGATTTTCTTCAGAAATTGTTGTGCGTGGCACTTTTTTGACCGCTTTATCTGACTTAAAAAAACCAATGTGAATTATGTGTAAAAAAGTCCCAACATTAAAGAAAATTGAAAAATTTAAAGTATTACTTTGCTAAGTGCAACGCCTTTTGCGTCCGTATTTTTAAACAGCAATTTACTGAGAATTCTTTGCGTCATTGCGTTTAAATAAAGTATTAATTATTCTTTTCAGCGGAACTAAAGATGCTTCCTAATTTTATTTTAGAATACCCATTTGATTTTATTTTTGCAGCATTGATCATTGCGTGAGCGAGAACGTCGGTTGGCAAAGGTTTCTGACTTTTTAGTAAACCGAAATTATTTAAGAATTTAATTACTTTACCGCCAGCAACTTCTCCAAAACGTTCAGAATCTTTTCGATCCAACATTCCGGGTTGAAAAATAGTCAGTTTGTCAAAATGCAGATCTTTTACTTTCTGTTCTAATTCACCTTTCAATCGAGAATAAAACATATTCGATTTTGGATCCGCTCCGTACGCCGAAACTAAAATGAAATCTTCCACGTTATTTTCCTTTGCACTTTGCGCAAAATTATATTGGTAACCAACATCTATTTTTCGCTGCGCTTCTTTACTTCCAGCGGCTTTTATAGTGGTCCCGAGGCAAGAAAAAGCAACATCACCTTTAACCAGATCTCTCCACTCCTCCGGTTTATCAAAATCAATCACATGATTTATTAATTTGGTGTTATCATTTTTTAAAGGTTTCCGCACGAATGCGTGAACCTCGGTAAAGTCGCTGTCTTGCAAAATTTGATCAACAACTTCTTTTCCTGTGGCGCCCGTTGCACCTATAATTAAAGCTTTCATATTATATTTAAAATAATTAATGATGCTAATTTACTGCTTTAAATAGTAAATTTGATTTCAAGCATTACCCTAATTATAATTAATAATATCAATAAATGGATTTAACAGAACTTTTAGAATACTGTAAATCAAAAAAAATGGCAAAAGAAACTTTCCCCTTTAATCCCCATTCATTAGTCATGAAAGTGGGAGGGAAAATATTTGCTTTAATACCTTTAGAAAAAAAACCGCTGACGATTTCTGTAAAAACCGATCCAGAATGGAGTGCCGAACTTCGAGAACAATATCCTCAAATAACAGGCGCGTATCACATGAATAAAACTCATTGGAATTCAGTTGTTTGTAACGGATTGAAAAAAGAATTGATTTTTCAGTTAATTGATCATTCTTACGATTTAGTCGTGGCATCTTTAACAAAGAAGAAAAAAGAAGAGTTAATGGATTATAATTGAGACTTTATCTAAATTACCTAACAACAAGTTCTATCGCGACGATTATCACTAAATTTAACAATTAGTTTATTGGTAAACAATTAGAAAAATTAATTTAGTTAGGAAAGTTTGTGAACAATTATTTAGTACAAGTTGACTTTTTAAATATCTTGGAATAGTTTAAATACAAAAACTTTTCTGAATTTGTATTTAATTAAAATTCGAATTCTCTCGTCAATCTTTTATCTTCATCTAATCGCTCCATCAATTCGGCGAGACCGTTAAATTATTTAATCACAGAATACAGACGGATAATTAAGGTCAGAATGAAATTTTTCATAAAAACAATTTTACAAATATCACAGCAGAGCAGTAAAACTGTTAAACATATTGTATCAATCATTTATACTTTATACATTTTATTGATAATTATTTATTTACTGTTGCATTTGTCAATTTATTTTATTTTATTTGTAAGGTTAACTAGTTGCAACAATATTAACGCTCGATAATTTTTAATAATAAATAAATAAATCATTATGAAAAAAGTTTTATTTGGACTTATTTTGTCCGTAGGAATGAGTGGATAGTCACTTGCTAACAGTGATGTAAATCTGGCTGGAAACAATAGTCTTGAGATAGAATCGGACTGCATAATTAACACTATGCACTCCGTGATAGATTCGAAAGGCGAACTAATTACTACCTTTATAACTAAAAAAGCTGGTTCTGGCGACGAGTGTATCGGCGCACAAAACGGTGTTGTATATGGTATCAACATAATAAGGGTTAGCGGTGAACTGGAAGAAGATCAGTCCGTAAACTAATGACATTAATCTGAGCAATTTATTGCCCAATTTTCTTAAAACTATGAAATTTTTTTTCCTGCTTAATTTCTTCATTTCATTTGTCGTAAACGCGCAAACAAATGTAATTGAATACAAACACGTACATAATCAACGAGGGCTAAGCATAATAAACAGCGAGTATCTTATTGTGACAAATAATGATATCATCTACATTGCAAATGCACCAAATGCTGGTATAGAATCTTTTGAGCAATATCATAAATCCAACTTTGATCTGAAAAAATTCAGTAATTTCATCTTAAATGACGGCAGTAATGTAATGTATCAATTAGGTACGAGAATGGCTCCAGTTCCCATTTTGGTCAAGGATGAAATACCTGAAATAAAATGGAATATTTTGAAAGAAACGAAAGTGATTCTTGGCTATAACTGCACGAAAGCAGAAGGTACCTTTCGAGGTAGAGATTATACCGTTTGGTTTACTACAGAAATTCCTATGCAGGCAGGTCCGTGGAAGTTGAGAGGGTTACCTGGCGCCATCTTAGAAGCAAATGATAAGACCATGGTGGAAAACTACTACGCAACTTACATTTATTTGAATACGAACTATACTTTACCAGGCGAACTTGGAAAATATATAGAATCAAAGAAAAAAAACATCATTGGTATTAAAGAATATATTGCGGCAGAAAATAAATATTTTCGAGATTTAACTTCTAAGATTTTGGCTGATCTTCCGGTGGGTACCCGGCTTCAATCTGATCACGTAAGAGCTTCTCAAAAAGAAATTATTTTTGAGTGGGAAAACGAACCAGCGCAGTATTAACAAATTCAATTTTTATTAACAAATGGCAGAAAATCTCTGCCATTTTCATTATACCATCTTGTTTGTATAAATATTTCTATAGAGATATAATAAACGTTCATTTTTCATGAGAATATTATTTTTTCTACTTTTTTGTTCTCAACTCTACATCGCGCAATCCTATATTGCAGGTGTTATAAAGTCAGATTCTACATCTTCTCCGATAAAAGCCAATGTTATTTTGGTCGATGAGAACAACGATATTATATCTTACGGCTTCACCAATAAAGATGGCGTTTTTTCGATTTCTACAGGACACCTGGGGAAATTTAAATTAAAAATAACCGCTTTTAACTACAATGAACAAGCCATAGATGTAGTCATTACTAAAAAGAATACCATTCTCAGTCTGGGTACTATAACAATCAGTCACCTAAAAGAACATGAAATTAAAGAAGTGATTATCACTAGACGAAATCCTGTCAAAATAAATAAAGATACGGTAGAATACGCAGCCGCAAAATTTGCAAACGGCACAGAAATGAGCGTAGAAGATCTGCTGAAAAAACTGCCAGGTATAAAAGTACATGGTGACGGGAAAATTACATTCGGAAATAAAGAGATAGAAGTAGTACTGGTAGAAAATGACGACCTTTTTGAGCGTGGTTACCAGACGCTGACCCAAAATATGCCCGCTGGTTCTTTGGATAAAATACAGGTTATCAAAAATTATTCGAAAAATCAACTGCTCAAAAACGTTCAGAATACGGAAAGCATTGCGATCAATCTTACGATAAAAGAAGATGCAAAAGGAAAATGGTTTGGCAGCACGATACTGGCATCAACCACTTACGAAACTAATATGTACCAAGTGAAATTTAATTTAATGAATTTCACCAAGCGGAAAAAAGTATACATGTTATATAACCAAAATAATTTAGGTTTAAATGAGATGAAAGGTGTACAGTATTTAATGAATGCATCATCAGACAAAAATGTTGAAAATATGGGAGGGACCATTAATTTAATTTCCCTTCTCAATCTGCACTCAAAAAATGGACTTTTTGAAGATAACAGAACCAACTTTAATAACGACAAACTGGCTTCTCTTAACTATATCAATAATTACAAAAATGACTGGAAACTCAAATTTGTAACCATCTTCAACGATATCGAAAACCGAAATTTTGTAAACAGTTTGTATAAATTTAATTTTAATGGCTTAAGTTTCACCAATACAGAAAGCAATACTTGGAAACAGAGGAACCAAAATGTGATTGCAAAAGTAGAAGTAATTAAAGATTTTAATAAAAATTCTAGTTTGCAATTTTATAATAAAATTTCCTGGCTGAAGGAAGATAATGATAACCTTTTCATCTTCAACGATCAGCCTAATAATCAGGTCGGAGAAAATAAACTGTTTGCAACAGAAAATAAATTGGTTTATACCAAAAAACTGGATTCTACGAGAGCCCTAGTTGCGGTTGGGAAATATATGTATCAAAACCGTCCCTATCAATTCACAGATGAGAATGATGTTTTTCAGTTTATTTTAAATAACCCCGCGGCAAAAAAAGTGCAACAAACTGTAGATTCGGGTCTGCAGTTCGGTGGTACAAAATTCTCTTATTTAAATAATATCAGCAAAGATAAAAATCTGGAAATACAAATCGGAAATGAGTTTCGGAAAAATTATTTGCATTCTAGTTTGATTGTTTTTGATAACACTGACCAAGAACTAGATTTCGATAAGAGTACTTTTCAAAATTCAGTAGATTACTCCCAAAATAAATTATTTTCTGAAGCCACTTATAGATTGAAAAACAAAAATTGGAGATATACAATCTCATTGGTTTCGCAGTATATTACTACAAAATTAAATGGCGACACCCAGAATTTGTTGAATTTTTCTCCAAGTTTTAACTTAGGATATAAAAGTAAGAAGTTGGGTGATTTAAATTTATATGCTGGTAGAAAAATATCGCAAACCGGCATGGAGAATTTTTATCAGAATTTTATTTATCAAGGAAATAGAAGTTTTCGGCAGAGTGAAGTAGGTTTGCAAAATTTGCCGGATTATAACGTTGGATTTTCTTTTAATAGAGGAGACGAACTGAGTCAGAGATTTAATTTCAGTATCAATTATTATCGTCAGGAAGATTATATCGCCAATAATATAATCATAAATCCAAATTACAGCTTTAATCAAAGCATACTGGTAAAAAATAATGACAATTTATTTGCAAATGCAGAAGCACGTAGATTTCTAAAATTTATAAAATCCAGAATCAGTTTACTTGGAAATTATTCTTTTTCGACCTACCAAAACAGTGTTAACAATCAGCCCTTAATTACCTCTAAGTTCCAAATCATAAAGATGGGTCTGGAGATGAAATCTGGTTGGACCAAAAAGATCAATTATGAATTGGGTTATGATTGGAGTTTCTCTTATATCAGTTCAGAGGTGAATTCCAACAACTATCTTAATCAAAAAGGATTTGTGAATTTGTATTATCATTTTAATCCGCAAATTCGTTTAGAATCTAAATTTGAATATTATAAATTCGGAAATGCTTCACAAAAAACAACCAATTTTTGGGATTCTAAATTTAATTATCAATTAAAGAACTACCAAATGAATGTATTTATATATGCCAATAATTTATTGAACGGCAAGACCATTCAACGATATTCTATTTCCAACATTAGTGAGAGTTTATACACCCAACGACTTTTGCCGCGTCATGTGGTTTTGGGGGTAAATAAAAGTTTTTAATATTCGAATTCGGTCGTTTGTGAAGGTCTGAGAAGGAATTAATCTTTCAATTGATTGATCATTCTTACGACTTGGTCGTGGAGTCTTTAACAAAGAAAAAAGAAATGAATTACCAAATTTGTAAGTAATTTGAAAAATAAATGTAAATTGTTTTAAATTAAATCTATCTTTAACTAATTTTAGAAACTAATCTTAAAGTGAAAGTACCATTTTATATATTGTTAGTCATTTTTTGCACCAACGTATCTGCGCAATCTAATATCGTAGAATACAAGGTCAAAAATGGTTATGGTGGTGATAATGGCAGAGAGTTTTTGATCTTTAATCCTATCGACTCTTACTATTTTGATTTTGTAGATGGTTCTCACCAGACGTATGACGAGATTTTAAGAAATTATAATATCGCCAGAGGTGGTCAAAAAAGTTATAGGAAATTAGATCAAATTAATCTTCTTGTGCGCATCAATATAACACCGAATTCTGGTAGAAAACATTACTTAATTATCGATGATAAGCCTTCTATTAAATGGTCTATTAAAGTTGAAAAGAAAATGATATTGGGATATGAATGTACGAAGGCGGAGGGGAATTTTAGAGGTCGAGATTATATAGTATGGTTTACAGAAAATATACCGGTTAAAATTGGTCCATGGAAATTGGACGGACTTCCTGGCCTTATTTTAGAAGCCCAAGATACGAAAGGCACCTTTAAATACGAAGCAATTACCTATATCAAAAATAGCGGCTTTCAAGTACCCGATATTGTCTATGAATTTATGGAAAAGTTCGACAAGAGTAAAATTAAAAATTATAAGGATCTTATAAATGAAGAAGATGCATGGCTGAAAGACATTCAACAAAAAAGCATCGCAAATCTGCCTAAGGGAACTAATATCTCAGAAATACCTTCGGTCAGAGATTTAAGAAGAGAAACTAATTTCGAATGGGAAGTTACAAATATGAAAAGTAAATGAAATATTTTGCATTAATTTTATTTCTAACATTTAATTTAGTTTTTGCGCAGCAAAAGTTAAATTTCGTTCAGTACCATTTTGTTAAAAGCAATGGCTATACCGCAGATCAGCGAAATGATTATCTATTTTTTGATGATAAAGAAAAATATTATCTAAATTTTAAAATGAAAAAAGATCACAGTCTTTATCAATTTGATGATTTATTAAAATCGGATTTTCAAAATGTATCTAAAGATATGATGCTCAATAAAAAATCAAATTCTTCTAATTATTTTGAATATAAATGGCATTTTAAATTACCCAATAGTTATATTACAAGCGATACTTTGGATTATAAATGGATTTTAGAAGACGGAAATAAAGAAATTTTAGGATACAACTGCAAAAAAGCAACTGCACAATTTAGAGGTAGAACTTGGATCGTTTGGTACGCACCAGAAATTGCGTCCTCATTTGGCCCATGGAAATTAGACGGTTTACCTGGTCTTATATTAGAAGCTCGGGATGAGAATTCACTATTAACATTTGTAGCAACAGAAATACATACAAATTCTAACTATAATTTACCACAATTTGTAAGCGAATTTTTCACCTTGAGAGATAAAGCTACATCATATGAAAGATATATTACAATCGAAAATAATGCGTTGAAAGAAACAGAAAAGGAAATTAAAGCTAGTTTTCCCATTGGGACACAATTTTTAGATCGGGATTTAAGAGAAGATTTATTAGAGAAGTCGTTCGAATGGGATGTTGATTAGAAAAAACTTAGATGAAGAAGTTATTTTTAATATTTCTATTTGTATTTCTAAAAATTTCCGCACAAACAGAAATAAAAGGCGTTTTACATTCAGATTCACAAAAGCCTATTGCCAGCGCAAATGTAATTTTAATGGATCCAGAAAGTAATATATTGACTTTCGTTTTTAGTAATAAAGACGGAAGTTTTCTTGTTTCTACGACTAAAACAGGCAGTTTAAAATTAAAAATAACAGCGCTCAATTTCCATCCGACTACGTTAGATGTTACTATGGTCAATAAAAATATACCAATTAATTTGGGCGAAATTAAAATGATCCAACTTAAAGAAGAGGAAATTAAAGAAGTCATTATTACACGCAGCACTCCTATAAAAGTTAAGAAAGATACCATAGAATATTCAGTTAAAAATTTCTCAAACGGTACTGAACAAAATGTAGAAGAGCTGCTAAAAAAGTTGCCGGGTATAAAGATCGATAAAGACGGTAAAATCAAATTTGGCAATAAGGAAGTAGATCGAGTGATGATCGAAAATGACGATCTTTTTGAACGTGGTTATCAAACTTTAACCCAAAATATGCCAGCTAAACCTTTGGATAAAGTGCAAGTTCTAAAAAACTATTCTAAAAATAAATTATTAAAAGGGATAGAAAAATCAGAACGTATTGCCTTAAATCTTACTTTAAAAGAGGATGCAAAAGATCAGTGGTTCGGTAGTTTATTACTTGCATCGACTAGTTACGAAGAAGACAGGCGGCAAGCGAAATTTAATCTCATGAATTTTTCTAAGAAGAAGAAAATCTACCTTTTACTTAATGCCAACAATCTTGGTTTAAATGAGATGAAAGGAGTAGAATATCTCATTAAACCTTCTTCTGACAAAGATGTAGAAAATATAGGTGCCAATATTAATGTGCTTTCGAGTATTAATTTACACCAAAAAAATCACCAGTTTGATGATAATAGAACCAATTTCAACAATGATAAACTGGCTTCGCTTAATTATATATATAATTTTAAAAATGACTGGAAACTTAAAGCGGTTACGATCTTCAACCAAATAGAAAATAGAAATTTTGTAGAAAGTATATATAAGTACAATTACAATAATGTAAGATTCACCAATATAGAAAACAAAACATGGCAACAGAAAAAACAAAACATTATTGGTAAAGTAGAAGTGATCAAAGATTTTAAAAAAGACGCGAGTTTACAGTTTTACAATAAATTGTCTTACCTCCAAGAAGGTAACAATAATCAGTTCCTATTTAATGAACAACCAAATCATCAAGTAGGAGATAATCATCTTCTCGCTACTGAAAACAAGGTCGTTTATACTAAAAAAATCGATTCTACCCGCGCATTTGTTGCGGTTGGTAAATTTATTTCGCAAGAACGACCGTATCAATTTATAGATGAAAATGATGTCTTTCAATATATCTTAAACAACCCAGAAGCAAAAAGAATAGAAGAACATGTAAATTCTAAAATGAATTTTGGAGGCGTTAAATTTTCTTATTTAAAAAAATACAGCGAAACTCATAATTTAGAATTGCAACTGGGGGATGAGTTCAGAATAAATAATTTGTCTTCTGGTATTTGGGTCTATAATAAAGCAGGAGTGGAGTTATTATTTGATAAAAGTAGTTTTGAAAATGACACTCGTTTTAAACAAAACAAACTTTTCGCACAAGCTAAATACAATCATAAAATCAAACGGTGGGAATATGGCTTGAACTTGCTCACCGAACTTATTTCTACAAATTATAATGATAAAACCGAACAGAAATTGATTTTATCGCCCAATTTTAATCTCGCCTATCAAAATAGAAGAACCGGAAATTTTAATTTTTCCGCAGGTCGGCGTTTTTCGCAGACAGAGATTAATGATCTAAACATCAATTACATTTACCAGGGAAATAGAACTTTTCGACAAAGTGATATTGGTTTTCAACTGTTGCCCGCGCACTATTTCAATTTCGGCTATACTCTTGGAAATGAATTTTCTAACCAAATTACTTTTACTGGGAACTATATCAGGAACGAAGATTATCTTTCTAATAACGTTATTATAAATCCGAATTACAGTTTTTTTCAGAGTATTTTGGTGAAAAATAATCACAATATTTTTGCTAATTTGGAGGCAAAAAGATATTTCAAAATAATCGGTTCTCGCATAAGTTTGCTTGGCTCATACATGAATTCTGAATACAAAAATAGTATTAATAATCAAGCGTTAATCAGTACCCAGTTCTCTACGATTAAAACCGGTTTTGAAATGAAATCTGGCTGGACGAGATTTATGAATTATGAACTTGGTTACGATTGGAATTTCTCTTCCATTAATTCAGAGGTGAATTCCAATAATTATATTGATCAAAAAGGATTTGTAAGCTTATTTTTTAAACTAAATAAAGCGATGAATTTGCAATCTGAATTCGAATATTATCGATACGGAAGTACGGCGCAAAAGTCGATCCAGTTTTGGGATATAAATCTAGATTATAAATGGACTAAGTATAAGATGAATCTCTTTCTGAAAGGAAATAATTTGCTAAATATTAATTCAATCCAAAGATATTCTATCAGTAATATTAGTGAAAGTCTATACACCCAAAGACTTTTACCGCGTCACGTAGTTTTCGGGGTAAATAAAAGCTTTTAAAATTCGAATTCGTTCGTCAATCGTTTATCTTCATCTAATCGCTCCATCAATTCGCTGAGACCGTTAAATTTTATTTCCTCATGAAGAAATGCGCGAAAATTAACCGAGATTTCTTGACCGTAAATATTTTCATCAAAGTCTAAAATGTAAACTTCAGTAGAAATCGATTTACCTTCAACGGTGGGATTGGTGCCGATGCTCAACATTCCTTTGTAATGTTTATTCTTCACAAAAACATCGACAATATAAGCGCCGTTTTTAGGTAATAATTTTAAAGAATCAACTTTGATATTTGCGGTTGGATAACCTATTGTTCGTCCGATTTTTTTACCGTGAATAACCTGGCCAGAAATGGAGTAGTTGTAACCCAACATTTCATTTGCAGAAATAACATCGCCGTTGGACAATGCATTTCTAATCTGCGTCGAACTAATGTTGAGTTTTTTATAATTAACGGCTTCTACTTGCTCAACTTCAAAACCTAATTCGGGACCTATTTTCTTTAATAAAGAAAAATCACCGCTTTTATTTTTTCCGAAGGTATGATCGTGTCCGATTATCAGATGTTTCACCTTAAGCTTTTCAACCAAAATCTGTTTCACAAATTCTTCGCCCCTTAAATTTCTAAAATCTTGATCAAATTCTTTTAAAAATAAATGGTTCAATCCGTTTTTCTGAAGTAGATATTTTTTCTCCTCAATCGTATTTAAAAGTTTCAAATCAAATTCTGGATTAAAAACTTTTCTAGGATGAGGCCAAAAAGTAAGGATGGCAGATTGCAGATTCTTTTCAGTAGAAATCGCGTTCAGTCTTTTAATAATACTTTGATGTCCGAAATGCACACCATCAAACATCCCAATCGAAAGAGCTAAAGGATTATTTGGATTTAAACCGAGGAAATTTTCTGTAATATTCAACTGAAATTCTTAATGATAGGGGAATTAGCGACCAATAAAATGATCTTAAAATAACAAAGTGCAAATATGACAAAAATCTTCTTTAAACCAATTGCAAATTTGCGAATATTCATTATATTTGCACTCAAGAAAAAAATTAGAAATGGCAAACCAACTTAGAGGAAAAATTTCGCAAATTATCGGTCCTGTAATCGATGTACATTTTACAGATGCGGCTGAACTTCCAAACATCTTTGATGCATTGGAGATTTTGAAAACCGACGGTAACAAAGTGATACTTGAAGTAGAACAACATATTGGTGAAGACTCGGTAAGATGTATCGCAATGGATGCAACAGACGGACTTCAAAGAGGTCAGGAAGTAATTTCACAAGGTCGACAAATTACGATGCCAGTAGGCGAAGAAGTATACGGTAGATTGTTTAATGTAGTTGGTGACGCGATTGACGGAATCGAACAGGTTTCTAAAGAAGACGGTTGGCCAATTCACAGAGAAGCACCAAAATTTGATCAACTATCAACTTCTCAAGAAGTTCTTTTTACCGGAATTAAAGTGATCGACTTAGTTGAACCTTATTCTAAAGGAGGGAAAATTGGTTTGTTCGGTGGAGCAGGTGTTGGTAAAACAGTACTGATCCAGGAATTAATTAACAATATTGCAAAAGGTCACGGTGGTCTTTCTGTTTTTGCCGGTGTAGGTGAAAGAACGAGAGAAGGAAACGACCTTTTGAGAGAGATGCTAGAATCAGGCATTATTAAATACGGTGATCAATTCATGGAATCCATGGAAAATGGAGGATGGGATTTATCTAAAGTTGATTTGGAAGAAATGAAGGAATCTAAATGTACCTTCGTTTTCGGACAAATGAACGAACCACCTGGAGCAAGAGCAAGAGTAGCTTTGTCTGGTTTAACGATCGCTGAATATTTTAGAGATGGTGACGGGCAAGGACAAGGAAGAGACGTATTATTCTTCGTAGATAATATCTTCCGATTTACTCAAGCAGGTTCTGAGGTTTCTGCACTATTAGGAAGAATGCCATCTGCAGTAGGTTACCAACCAACTTTGGCTTCTGAAATGGGAGCGATGCAAGAAAGAATTACTTCTACTAAAAATGGTTCAATTACATCTGTACAGGCGATTTACGTTCCTGCGGATGATTTAACTGACCCGGCGCCGGCAACAACGTTTGCTCACTTAGATG
>JBBSRZ010000024.1:0-29419 GCA_038242555.1 Flavobacteriales bacterium
AGATATCCAAAGTTGGGAATATGTACCACTCGGACCATTTCTCGGTAAAAACTTTTGATCTACGGTTTCACCTTGGGTGGTAACTTTAGAAGCGTTGGAACCATTCCGTACAGATTCTCCTAAACAAGAACCAGAAGTTTTAGATTATTTAAAATTCGAAGGACAACAAAATATGGATATTAACCTGCAAGTTTATATTCAGCCAGAAAATGGGAGAGAAAATTTAATTTCTCAAAGTAATTACAAATATATGTACTGGAATATGTTGCAGCAGCTCGCTCATCATACCGTTAATGGTTGTAATGTAGAAGTTGGAGATATGTATGCCTCGGGTACGATTTCTGGACCAGATAAAAGTTCTTTCGGCTCGATGCTCGAATTAACTTGGAGAGGAACGCAACCTTTACAGTTAGTAGACGGAACAGAACGCAAATTTATTAATGATCACGATAAAGTGATTATGCGCGGTTATGCCGAAAAAGATGGAATGCGCGTTGGATTTGGTGAAGTTACGGGAACGGTTTTACCAGCAAAATAAATTTGAACTGAATTATTTTTTATAATTAATTTGAAAATTACAAAGTGAAATTAACGGTTTTTCAAATCATAACATTGGTTTTGCTGATCGCATTTCTGACTTATGAGTTTTGGTATTTACCAAAATGGATATCTACTTTGCCACCAAACGATCCCGTGATTCGTACTGATATTATTCTCTTCGTTCCTATTCTTGTAATTTTTATTATTATTTCTTTAGTGCAACAATTTAGAAAGAAGAAACAGAAATAATTACAAACATTTATCTCAGCTATTTTTTCTAAATTATTTTCTGATCATTTATTAAACGACTTTTATTAAACATGAAAACCATCTCTCCTGAAGATCTCAATAATTTTCAACTTCAAACTCTTTTGCAGACTGCGATTGCGCCACGACCGATCGCCTTGGCTTCAACCATTGACAAAGAAGGAAACATCAACTTAAGTCCGTTTAGTTTTTTCAATTTGTTCAGTTCTAATCCTCCGGTAGTGATCTTTTCTCCAGCCAGGAGAGTTCGAGATAATACGACGAAACATACGTTAGAAAATGTATTAGAAGTTCCAGAAGTGGTGATTGGTATCGTCAATTATAAAATCGTTCAACAAATTTCACTCGCTTCTACGGAATACGGAAAAGACGTGAATGAGTTTACAAAAGCGGGTTTAACGATGAAAGATTCAACTTTAATAAAACCAAAGTTGATCGAGGAATGTCCAGTTAACTTGGAATGTAAAGTTTTAGAAATTAAACATTTAGGTACTGAAGGTGGCGCGGGGAATTTGGTCATCTGTGAAGTTATTAAAATTCATGTTCGAGAAGAATATTTAAATGAGGAGGGAATTTTAGATCAAAAGAAATTAGATCTGGTCGCAAGATTAGGCGGAAGTTGGTATTCTCGAAATAATGCAGATAATTTATTTGAAGTTCCAAAACCACTGGTAACAAAGGGAATTGGTTTTGATCAACTGCCCGATGCAATTAAATTTAGTTCCATCTTCAGCGGTAATGATTTAGGAATGCTTGCCAACACAGAAGATCTACCAATTGGGAATTTCACTTCTGATGAAACCGTTCATCTGCAAGTAAAAAACTTGCTTGCAAAGCATCAAATAAGTGATGCCTGGAAAATTTTAGCGGAATAAAGAGTGATCAACAATCGCTCTTTTTTTGACTTTACGTTAAACAAATGGTAGTTTAATCAACACGACGAGACTAAACTTATTACTGTTTGTGCATTTACGACATCCTCAGCCTTTAGTAAAATTAGGAATTCTCCTTAAAAAACGCTATATTAAAATGTAATCGTAAATGATTCTGAACTATGAATTTTGATTCTATTTTTTATAAATTAAGTCAATTTCATCAGATAAGTTTGAGATAATTTATAATAACGCCACTACTTAAAAGAGACCTATGAACAAGAAATTAAACGACCTGAAGAATGTCAACGCTGAAAATTGTATTTCGATTATTTTGAATACACATCGGACTGCTCCAGACAATCAAAAAGATCCAATCGTTTTAAAAAATCTGATCACAGAAACAGAAGAACGATTGATGAATTCTTTAGATAAAAGAGAAGTAAAAGAGATTATTGATCAAATAAATCAACTAGCGCAATCTATTGATCACAATTATAATTTAGAAAGTTTAATTCTTTTCGTAAATGTAGAGAAAAAAATTTCAGAATATTTACGTTTACCAATTCGTGTAGTTGATCGGGTTGTGATCGGCGATACATTTGCCACGCGAGATTTAATTAGAGCAGTTCATTTAAATGCAAGTTATTACGTTCTGATTTTAGGCCAACAAAAAGCACGTCTGATTCAGGCAATTAATGATGAAGTAGTTCAGGAATTTGCTGATCCTTTCCCATACGAGAATGAAGATTTGCATCCAACTTCAGCGATTGAAGGGTCGAATGCGAACAGACAAACCAACTTAACTGCGGAATTCTTTAACAGAGTTGATAAAGAGGTAAATATAATAAGAAATGAAAATCCACTTAAGGTGCTCATTTCTACTGAAGAAGAAAATTTCTCTGAATATCTGAAGATTGCAGACAAGAAAGATAGCATCTATGAACAGGTTCTTAATGGAAGTCGCATCGATGAAAAAGCCGCTACAATCGTAAAAGACTCGTGGACAATTATTAAAGATAATATCGAAAAACGAAACTTAGGGCGTAAAGAAAGTTTAAATAAAGCAGTTGGTACAGGTCATTTTCTAAGCGATATCAATGAAATATCTAACGCTATAAAAGAAGGAAGAGTGCATACCTTATTTGTACAGGAAGGATTGTTTCAACCCGCTACAATGTCGAATGGAACTATTAACCTTTTAGGAGAAAACGACGAAAAACCAAAAGGAGTAATCGATGATATTTTTGATGATTTAATTGAAATGAATCTCGACCACGGTGGTGAAGCAGTATTTTTACCAGCCGGTTTACTAGATGAATTTAATGGTTTTGGTGCGATAACTAGATATTAATTAATAACCACATTCAAACTAAAAGCCACCGAAAGGTGGCTTTTCTACTTACTAAATATGATCAAAATTTCGAGATGATGTTTATTTCCAAAATTAACGCACCAGAATTATAAATTAGTCTTCAAAAATTCAATTGCAAGAGAAGTGGCTTTTTGCAAGTCATCCGGAAGATTATTTTCAGTCCACGGCTCCTTTGCTCCAAAAGTATGATTGGCATTTTCGATAAAAACCAATTCAGAAGTTTTGCACCACTCATTAAGCAACGTTGCTTCTTTATCTTTTACGGCCTCATCATTCGTTCCCTGAATAATTAGAAACGGCTTTTCTAAGTGTTGCGCAGCGTATTGAATATCAAATCTATTTTCATTTTCTTCGAAATCCTCAAAGAACTGAAAGTAATGCGGCATTTGCTGATGTGTTCTTTTGTTTTCAGAATACATTACGCCACTTTCTTTCCAGTCCTCAAATCTTTGCTGCGACGGGAATCGATATTTAAAATTACTAACTCCTGCTAAAGCAATCAAAACTTTTACGCGTTCATCTTCAAAACCTTTAATAACGGTGATACCACCTCCCCTACTATGACCAATGATTGCAATTCTCTCTTGATCAACTTTTGGATGATCATAAAAATGATTTAAAACTTCATCGTAATCCGACATTTCTTTGGAGAAATTACTATTTCCGAACGCTTCTAAATCGGCAAAATCCGTTGGTTGTCCTAAGGTAGTTCCGTTGTGCGAAAAATTAAATTTAACAAAGAAAAAGCCGGCTTCTGCGAACTTCTTGGCCATCAAATCCCAGGCACCCCAATCTTTGTAACCTTTGTAACCATGTGCAAAAATTATGAGCGGTAGCTTTTCTTCGCAGTCTGGGTAAAAGGCATCTGCTAAAAAATCTCGTGTTTCAGCATTATTAATGATGATATTTTTTTCAATATTGAGTTTCATATGATTCGATTTATAATTACTAAAGTTACTGATAATAACTAAAAATTCTCTCACCTAGAAAGATGAAAGAAAATTTAGATTTAATATACTTTAACCATTGTAGGTTATTTGCGGAAATATTTAAAGAATATGAACAAAATTATTTGAGTTATTACCAGAGACTTTTTGCAAAATATCTACGAAATTTGTTTCATTGGGTCTCGGCATATTTGCATTGAAAATTTTACCATCAGGATCCAGCATCATAAATCTTGGAATTCCTTCTACACCAAGTTGCTTTAAAGCTTTTGCGTCCGGCAGCCACCATTGTTTCACATTAGACTGTATATTTTTTAAATCTAATTTCCATTTGCTATGATCTTCATCAATACTTACGGCTAAGAAAACTAGCTGATCATTATGCCGATTTTGCTTTGCCTGATAAGCAAAAACAGGAGAAGTTTCCTTACAAGGTCCACACCAGGTTGCCCAGAAATCAATGACAACATATTTTCCTTTAAATTGAGAAATATTGACTTTCTTTCCCTCTGCATCTTCGAAAACTAAGTCTGGAAAAGCTTTTCCTTTTTGTTGGTTATTGATTACCTGTAAATTATTGGCAACATAATTCTTAAACTTCGGATTTCGAACGCCCTCAATATTTTCCTGAAAAATCAAATTTCGTTTCGCTTCATCATTTTCCAGCGTGGTCATCTTAATAATCTGCGTGCTTAACAATTGATCCTTTGCAACACTAGAAGGCATTGCTTTTAGTTTCACAAAGATAATACTGTCAGGATCTGCGTTTCCTTCCTTCGGTAATAGTTCTTTTAATTTCCAGGATTTGTAAGTATCGGTCGAATACAACAATGGACTAGGTTTACGAATTATATTTTGTAATTCTTTTACAAATGATGCATCTGGAGCAAACTTTTTATCTGTAAAAGAAGTCATTTTTTGATAATCATAAAGTGCTGAAAGCATAGATGTCGCTTTCTTTTGAATTTGAAATTCTTTAAAATCCTCAGCGAAATAAATGTTTTCCGCGGTTCTAAATTTATCTAATTCGTTCAGTTCATTTTTCCATTCTTTCTTCGCCTCTTTATAAAACAAGTCAGGTTTATCAGCGAAAAGTTTTGCGGCAACGGTATAGTTATAAAACTCAGATTGGTCGCTTGCGTTTTTAGAATAAAGATCTTCTGCTTTTCTGGTTCCTTTTAAAACGACTTTCGCTTGTTTAGCATCCATCTTTATATCAAAGTTGATATTGTCACCTTTAGAAAATAGGAACGAGTAAGATTTTCCATCATAATTAATAGCATATACTCCAAAAGGAACATCTGCTTTGGTCTCCCATTTAAACACTCCATTCTTTACTGGGATTTCCGCTACTTTCTCACCAAATTCCGTACTAGTAATGATCACATTTTTAATCGGTTTCGGAGATTGAATTGAACCACTGATTTCGGAATGATCTTTAAATTTCTGCGGATGAATTGGTTTTGTAATTAAGAAGTATAAACTTGCGAAAACGGCAACACCTATGACAGTGCTGACTTGGGCTTTGGTACTGCTTAAAAAAGCACTTTTGAATCCTCTACGGCTGTACCAGAAATATCCGACTATAAAAAATAATACCGTCCAAAATAAACTCAGGTATTCGGTATAATTAAAAAAGTGATTGAGGTCAAAGGAATTTGTAAATTCTAAACCCGTATGCACATTATTGTACGGAACAAAATCATATGTTTCTGATCTTATCGCACCTACAATATTGATAACAAATCCGACAAACCCAATTGCAAAAGGCCAAATAAAACCAGGAATGATGGTGGACAACATTAATTGAAAGGAGATAATACAGAGACTTAAAACAAAGAGTCGTACAAACGTTTGAAATTGCCAAAATAAATCGACACCAGTTTGCAATCCTTCTTGAGGATAAATTAAGATCGTCAGATTCGCAAATATTATAGATGATAAAAAGTAAACACCGAACATTATTAAACTAAGTAGCGTAAGCACCAGAAATTTCGCACTGTAAATGCTTAATTTTGAAACAGGCTGCGTTTCCAGAAAAGTCCAGCCATTGTTTTTATGATCGATCTGCGTTACCCTCGTAGCCGCAATAATAATCAACAATAGCATAAAAAAACCACCTACTTGACCAACTGTATTTTCAACACTTTTCGTGGCGGTATTTATGGCAAGACCATCATATGTACGAGCATTTTCGCTGAACATATCAATCGTAAAAAGTAAAGCGGGAATGATTATTCCAAATATTATAGCGAGCGTCAGTAAGCCTAATCCTTTTATTTTTAACCATTCTGCTTTAAAAGCCATTGTTAAAGTAGATTTATTTTTCATCTGTTTTAGTTTTGTTTTGAAATTTCCATGAACCATTCTTCTAATCCTCCAGCCGGCGAAATCTGATGAATCTCTGCGCCATTATTCACTAGTATTCTATTAATTTCTGAAATCTGCTTTTGGGAACTGGTTACAATTTCACAATCGGTGTCACTTTTAAATTCGACTTGATAATCTTCTGCTAAAAGTGCTTCAAAACTTTTCGCATTGTTTAAACTAAATCTTGTTTTTTGAAATCGATATAATTCGTTGAGATCCTCTTTACTACCTTGGAATTTTATTTCGCCGTTAGAAATAATACCAATGTGCGTGACCATCTTCTCAATTTCTAAAAGCAAGTGGCTGGAAATAAAAACGGTAACGCCGTGCTCTTGATTTAACTTAATGAGCAGTTCACGAACTTCCTTCATTCCGTTAGGATCGAGACCATTTACCGGCTCATCTAAAACCAATAATTCGGGATCACTAATTAAAGCAAGACCGATGGCCAGTCTTTGCTTCATGCCCAGAGAATACTTTTTCATTTTAATATTCCTCGCTTCAGTTAAGCCAACTAAATCTAAAACTTCATCGATTTTAGATTCATTTAAATTTCGGAGAATACAGACAATTTTTAAATTATCATAACCTGAAAGATGGTCGTAAAAAGCCGGATAATCGATCAGAGAGCCAATTTTATTCAGTCCTTCGGGATAAAGATTGGTAACGGAAGTGTTAAAAACTTTAACAGAATTTTGATCATCATTGAATAATCCCATGATCAACCTCATCGTCGTGGATTTCCCAGCGCCATTAGATCCTAAAAATCCATAAATGGAACCTCGTGGAACATTTAAATTGACATCTTTCAATATCAATTTACTACTGTCAAATCCAAAATTTAAATTCTTAATTTCAATGATGTTATTTATCATATTCTGTATTTCTTAAAAGTTTTGACCAAACTGAACTCCCTTCAGTTTCTTTAGTTAGATTATTGCGTAATGAGTATTAAAATTTCATAAAGTGTTACAAAAAATTCAAAGACAGTGGAGGTTTTTCTAAAATAAATACAAAATACTTAGTGAACATTAATTATAATAAAAAACCCTTTTAATCATTGAAGATTAAAAGGGTTTGAAGTCTTTAAAAAATCGGTCTTACCAAATTTTTATTCTCTCACTTGGTGCTCTGTATAATTTATCACCTGGCTTAACGTCGAAAGCTTTGTAAAATGAATCTTGATTCACCAACGGTGCAAACGCTCGGAAATAACCTGGCGAGTGCGGATCGGTTTTTACCTGATTTACCATATATTGTTCTGTAGATTTCGTTCTCCACACGGTTGCCCAACTCATAAAGAATCGTTGATCTTGGCTATAACCGTTAATTAATCCTGGATCGCCTTTGTCTTTCAGATACATTTGAAGGGCGGTATAAGCAACTGCTACTCCACCTAAATCACCAATATTTTCACCACTAGTAAATTTACCATTGATGAAACTTCCTTTTACCGGTTCGTAAGCATCGTACTGAGTCGCCAATTGACCCACTTTCGCATCAAAGTTTTTACGGTCAGCGTCCGTCCACCAGTTATTAAGGTTTCCATCACCATCAAAACGAGAACCTGAATCATCAAATCCGTGAGAAATTTCGTGACCGATTACGGCACCAATTCCACCAAAATTAACGGCAGGATCTGCTTTGAAATTAAAGAACGGCGGCTGAAGAATTGCGGCTGGGAAAACGATTTCGTTGTTAGAACCACTGTAGTACGCATTTACTGTTTGTGGTGACATTCCCCATTCGGTTTTATCAACTGGTTTACCAACTTTATCTAAATTCTTATTGTACGACCATTCTGTAATGTTCTGTAAATTTTTATAGTAAGTGGCGCCGTCTTGTTTGCTGTCTAACTGAAGTTTAGCGTAATCTTTCCAAGTATCTGGATAAGCAATTTTCACAGCGAATTTCGATAATTTTTCTTGTGCTTTCACTTTCGTTTCCGGCGACATCCAATCATTATCTGCGATATGTTGTTTGAAAGATTTTTTCAAATACATAATGTACGTTTCCATTTGGCTTTTTGCTTCGGCCGGGAAATATTCATCAACATATAATTTACCGAAAGCTTCACCCAGAACGCCATTGATCACTCCAAGGCCTCTTTTGTTCATTGCTCTCTGCTCTTGCTGACCTTGTAGATATTTTGAATAGAAGTTAAAACTTAGATCATCTAATTGTTTGTTCAGATTTCCAGCATTCCCAGAAACCATTCTAGCCTTCATATATTCTTTGATGATCGGTAAATTTTTATCCGTCATCCAAGAATCCATTTTATCGTAATATTTCATCTCGCTTACGATCACTTTGTCTGTGCTTACTCCAGCATCTTTAAAGTATTTTGGAAGGTTAACATTCTTTACCAATTTTGAAAGTTCAGGCATTGTTTTAGGATTGTAACGCAAATTCGCATCACGGTTTTCCTCATTGGTCAACATATCTTTAGCCAGACTCTTTTCAAAATTCACAACTTGCATTGCACTTTGATCGGGGTTTTTCTGACCAATAATAGTAAATAACTGGGAAAGATAATTTTTGTATTCCGCTAACGTTTTAGTATTCGCATCATTATCTTTTTGATAATAATCACGTCCTAATCCCAAAGAAGCGCCACCTAAATAAACGGCGTTCATCACCGAGTTTTTCATATCTGGACCAACACGCCAAGCGTAAAATGGATTATCACCTGTTTTTGTGGCTTCGGTTAAATAAGACTGTAATTGAGTAACATTTTTAATGTTATCGATTTTTTGCAAATCACTTTTAATCGGGCTAATACCATCGGCATTTCTCTTATCCCAATCCATAAAAGTTCCGTACAGATTTTGGATTTTCTGACCTTCGGAACCAGCCGCAAATTTATCGGCTAATATTTTATCTAAAATCCCTAGAGAGGCATTGTCAACATCTTCTCTCAAAGCGTTGAAACTTCCCCAACTTGATTTATCCGACGGAATTTCGGCTGTTTTCATCCAATTTCCGTTGACGTAACTAAAGAAATCATCTTGTGGACGAATAGTCTTGTCCATATAAGATTGATTGATTCCTTCGTCTGTAGTGGCGACCTGCTCTACCATGGTAGTTTCTTCTGATTCGGTAGTTGCAACTTTCGTAGTTGAACATGAATTTAAAAAAACAATACCGGAAAAAGCAAGTACAGTAATGGTAATTCTTTTCATAAGACTGTTATTGATTTATTATGATTATTTCAAAGATAGCAATTATTTTGAATTTTAATTTACTTATTTGTAAGGATTCTCTATTGCGTAAGGGATTGAAGCGGCATCCTTTTTTTGCAGCGGGATTTGAAAGGGCAAAAAAAGACCCGCCTGCCGGCAGGCAGGTACAGCGGAAAGCCCGACCTGAACAAGGGATTAAATCCCGAGGGCAGGTTACGCCCTAAAGAAAATCACCCAAAATAGTATTGAGTGACTTTTAAGAACTATATTTTACCAAATAACCACTCGGTCTGCTGGTTTTTTGTAATGTTGATCACCTTCTTTCACATCAAACGCTTTGTAAAACGCTTCTGTATTAAGCAATGGACCATAGGCACGATAGAGGCCTGGAGAATGTTCGTCGGTTTTTATTTGATTCAGCAAAGCGGCTTCTTTCTGAAGTGTTCTCCAAACGGTTGCCCAACTCAAAAAGAATCTTTGATCTTGCGTGTAGCCACTAATTAATCCCGGATTCCCGTGATCTTTCAAATACATTTGCAAGGCATCATAGGAAATATTTACACCACCTAAATCTGCAATATTTTCACCGTTGGTAAATGTTCCGTTGACAAAAGTTCCTTTCACGGGTTCATATTGATCGTATTGTGCGGCCAATGCTTTGGTTGCTTTTTCAAAATTCGCTTTATCTTCTGGCGTCCACCAATCTACAAGATTTCCGTCGGCATCAAACTGAGCGCCTGAATCGTCAAAACCATGCGTGATTTCATGTCCGATTACGGCGCCGATTCCACCGAAATTAATGGCAGCATCTGCTTTTGGATTAAAGAACGGCGGTTGTAAAATCGCTGCAGGGAAAACAATTTCGTTATTTAACGGATTATAATACGCGTTAACCGTTTGAGGTGTCATTCCCCATTCCGTACGATCAACTGGTTTTCCGACTTTTTCTAACTCTTTATTATATTGCCAAGCCGTAACATTTTGTAAATTCCCGAATAATGTTCCGCCGTTATCTTGTGACTTAACGTTAAGTTTCGAATAGTCTTTCCATTTATCTGGATAGGCCACTTTTACGGTAAACCTGTTCAATTTGGTTAAGGCTTTTTCCTTTGTTACAGGTGACATCCAAGTTAAGTTACTGATGTGTTGACCGAAACTTTTCTTCAAGTAATCAATCAATTCAACCATTTGCGCTTTCGCTTCTGCCGGGAAATATTTTTCTACATATAACTTACCGAATGCTTCTCCCAAAGAACCATTAATCAATTCAAAACCTCTTTTATCTTGAGCTCGTTGCTCGTCTTGACCTCTCAGGTAATTGCCGTAAAATTTAAATTTCATATCATCTAAATCTTTAGAAAGGTAACTTGCGCTTCCAGAAAGTAAATGAAATTTCATATAATCCTTGATCAAAGGAAGATTTTTTGCCGTCAAGAATTTATCTAAATTTTGATAATATTTTAATTCGCCAATGATTGCCTGATCCGTATTTACCCCAACTGAACTTAGATATTTAGGTAAATTCACATTCTTCACCAACTTCGAAAGTTCTGGCATTGTTCGAGGATTGTATTGTAAAGTAGCATCTCGAATTTGCTCGTTGGTTAAATAAGTTTGAGCAATACTTTTTTCAAAATCTACGATGTTTTTCGCAGTCGCGTTCGAGTTTTTGTAACCCAATACATCTAACATAGAAGAAACATACTTCGTGTATTCCGCCAGTGTTTCAGTATTCTTAGGATTTACTTTTTGATAATAATCTCTACCCAAACCTAAACTCGCATCTCCTAAATAGATCGCGTTCATCTTTGAATTCTTCAGATCAGAATAAACGTACCAAGAATAGAACGGATTATCTCCCTGTTTGGTCGCTTCAACTAAATAATTTTGAAGATCAGTCAGCGATTTTATTCCATCAATTTTTGCTAAATCACTTTTAATAGGAGAAATACCATCGGCATTTCTTTTATTCATATCCATGTAAGTGGCATATAAATCCTGGATTTTTTTGCCTTCGCTGCCGGCTTCAAATTTGTCATTCAATAAAGAATGCAAAATCGTCATCGAATTATTATCGGTGTCTTCTGCGAGTTTATGGAAAGATCCCCAAGTCGATTTATCGCCCGGAATTTTTGCCGTTTTCATCCAACTTCCGTTCACGAAATTATAAAAATCATCTTGTGGACGAATCGATTTATCAAAGGTTGAAAAGTCGAGACCATTTTCAACAATTTGTTCTAAAGTTTCCATAGGCGGAGCGGGTGGTTCTGGTTTGGTTGTCACTTTTGACGCACAGGAATTAAGCGCAACGATTCCGGCAAAAGCCAAAATACCAATATTTATATTTTTCATAGTAACTCTTTATAATTTAGTCTAAAATTATTTTTATTTGTTACAACTTTCACTAAAATAAAAAAGTCACCCAATTTGGATGACTCTATTTGAAATTTATTTAAAGGTGATTTTACCACCAATTATATTTTTATATTTTCGGTCGTCTGGATCTCCATAAACATCAATAACGCCACCAGCGCGGGTTTTTGCATCTACAGATTCTGTAGCAAATACTTCTGCAATTCCACCAGCATTTGCGGTAACAGTCGCACTTTTTGAATCTAATTCTTGACCTAAGAATTTTCCTCCAGAATTAACGATGATATCTTGATGATCGGCTTTTCCAGTAACGACTATTTCCCCACCCGAATTGGTCTTCACATTAAGTTTTCCAGTTTTGATTCCTAAATTTATTTTCGAACCTTCGTTTGAAATTAAAGTTAACATTTTCGCTTTCCAATTTTCAGGAGAACTTACAGAAGAACCTTGACTCGCCTGGATATCATTTAGACTCTTGTAATAAACTTTAACAGAAACCTGATCTCCTTGCAGAATATTAACTGGCGTCATTTTAATACGAAGTTCACCATTTTTATTCACTGTTTCGACCGTGGATTCATCACTGTCACTTTCCACTTTATTTTCGTTCGACGGAATGATTACCACCGTAATTTTATCATATACTTTTAAGGAGGAAAACTCACCTACATTTCTAGAAAATTGCGCGAAGGAAAATTGAAATCCTACCAACATTAAACTCACTAATAACTTTTTCATAATCTTTATTTTGTTCCGTAACAATAACGGTTTACTGACCTATTTATTTTAAAAATACGAAAAATTTCATATTTCTATTCTACGTGTGATTCATCATGTTATATTGAACTTAGTAAAAATGCCTTCAGAAAGGTGCAATTTTTGAATACGGTTAGGGCATTCTCAAGTAAAATTATTTTCCCTACTATTTTATGAAATCGAAAACATTCATTAAACTAACCGACAAAGGAATTTACTGCATTCCAGGAAAATTCTACATCGATCCGTGGAAACCAGTCGACTTGGCAGTGATTTCTCATGGGCACGGTGACCACGCTAGATGGGGTATGAAAAAATACTTGTGTCATCATTATACCAAGCCTATTCTTTTACACCGAATTGGACCAGATATTGAAATTCAAACCGTCGGTTATGGCCAAGAAATCATGATCAACGGTGTTAAAGTTTCCATGTATCCTGCTGGACATATTATTGGCTCAGCGCAGATTAAAATGGAATACAAAGGTTACATCATTGTTTTTTCTGGAGATTATAAAACAGACGATGACGGATTATCGACTCCGTTTGAATTGGTTAAATGTCACGAATTTATTACAGAAAGCACTTTTGGATTGCCGATATATCATTGGTTAAAACCTCAGGAATATTCAGAATTAATGAAAACTTGGGTACAGAAAAATCGAGAACACGGAAAAACATCTGTCTTCATCGGTTATTCTTTAGGAAAAGCCCAACGAATAATGAAATCAATTGAAGGCAGTGGAAAGATATTCGTACACCGATCAATTGGAAAATTAAACGAAGGAATGGAATCCGTTGGGATCGAATTACCAGAATACGAAACATTGGATTTTCAAGAAAGCGTAAAACATGCTGATGGCGAAATCGTGATTTTACCGCCAGCCTTATTTGATTCCAACATTATTAAAAAAATACCAAATCGCGCTACTGCCATTTGTTCTGGATGGATGCAAGTTCGTGGATCACGTCGCTGGCGTTCTGCGGATGCAGGTTTTGCTATTTCTGACCATGCCGATTGGACGGGATTAATTGAAACCGTAAAAGCAACTGAAGCAGAAAAAGTATATGTAACGCACGGACAAACTGCCGTCTTTTCAAAATATTTAAATGAAATAGGAATTAATGCCGTAGAATTAAAAACAATTTTCGGTGACGAAGAAACTGCCGGAAAAGAATTGATAGAAAACTAAATGAAAGATTTTGCTCAACTCATTAACGCGCTCGACAGCACCAACAAGACCACCGCAAAAGTAGATGCCATGGTTTCTTATCTGCAAATCGCAAATGCAAATGATAAGTTGTGGTTCTTGGCTTTGTTTACGGGAAAAAGACCGAAGCGTCCTGTAAATACGAATCTTTTAAAACAATGGGCGTTAGAAATAACGCAACTTCCAGAATGGCTTTTTATAGAATCCTATTCTTCTGTCGGCGATTTAGGTGAAACCTTATCATTAATTCTGCCGAATGCGGAAAACGAAATCGATAAATCTTTAACGCAATGGATGACCGAACTTGTTGCATTAAAGGATGATACCGAAGAAGAAAAGAAAAAATATGTTTTAGAATCTTGGAACGGGTTAAATCATGTCGAACGTTTCATCTTCAATAAATTAATCGGAGGAAGTTTTCGAATTGGAGTTTCCAAAAAATTATTGATTAATGCACTTTCCAAATTCTCCGGTGTAGATGGCAATATTTTGATGCACTCCATTATGGGAAAATGGAAAATGGAAGAGGAGAATTTTGATGATTTGATTCAAGGAACTAACATTAATCCTGATGAGTCCAAACCGTATCCCTTTTGTTTGGCTTATCCTTTAGAGAAAGAAGTTCAAGATCTCGGCGATCGAAAAAATTGGCAGGCAGAATTTAAATGGGACGGAATTCGCGGCCAGTTTATCAAACGAAATGAGGAAATCTTCATTTGGTCAAGAGGCGAAGAATTAGTTACCGAGCAGTTTCCTGAAATTGTAACTGCTTTAAAAGAGGTGAAAGGCAACTTCGTAATTGATGGTGAAATTCTCGTTGTTAAAGAAGATAAAGTTCTCAATTTTAATGAATTGCAGAAACGTCTGAATCGGAAAACTATTCCAAAGAAAATGTTGGAAGAATTACCCGTTCATATTTTCGTTTACGATATTTTAGAATTACAGTTTGAAGATTTACGAGAAAAACCTTTAGCAGAAAGAAGATCACTTTTAGAAAATTTAATAGAAAATTCTCCAGTGGAAAGAATACGAATTTCAGAAATCGTACGCCATGAAACGTGGGAAAACTTAGCAGAAGTTCGCGAAAGTTCCAGAGACAATAATTCAGAAGGATTAATGCTAAAAGAACTGAATTCTCATTATCACGCCGGACGAAAAAAAGGAGATTGGTGGAAATGGAAAGTAAGTCCACTCACCATCGATGCGGTGTTAATATATGCTCAGAAAGGTTCGGGCCGAAGAAGTAGTTATTATACGGATTACACTTTTGCGATAAAAAATGAAGACAAACTAGTCACGATTGCCAAAGCATATTCGGGTTTGACCGATAAAGAAATTATGGAAGTCAGCAAGTTTGTGAATAAAAATGCGATCGAAAAATTTGGTCCGGTTCGAACCGTAAAACCAGAATTGGTTTTCGAAATTGCCTTCGAGGGAATAGGTTTCAGCAGCCGTCACAAAAGCGGGATTGCACTCAGATTCCCAAGGATAGTTCGTTGGCGTCGTGACAAAACAGTAGATGAAATTGATGCCTTGGAAGAAGTGAAAAAACTAATTACTTAATTCCTTGATGAACCACAAAAGTCATAAAGTTTTAATACTTCTTGAGTTAATCATTAGAGCAAAAAAGAATGCACACATACCATTTGAAAAAAATTTCACTGATCACTTTTATTAATGACATTCGTGAATGATTTTTGCGATTTGTGTTTAAACCTATATTTTAAAAATTTAAATGACAGAGAAATTCCGCAATTCGACGGGTTACCAAATCATCAAAAATTGGATGGATGAAAAAGACCGGGAACCCTTTGGTTTTCAGTCCGAAACTTGGTTTAAATTTTCTAATAATTATTCGGGCATGGTCATCGCGCCGACAGGTTTCGGTAAAACATACTCCGTTTTTTTAGCTGTCGTTATCGACTTTATGAATCATCCGGAAAATTACAAGCCCGGAATGAAATTATTGTGGATTACGCCTCTGCGCGCTTTAGCAAAAGATATTGCAAAAGCAATGTCCGAAGCCTTAGATGAAATTGGACTAGACTGGGAAGTATCGGTTCGAAATGGTGACACGCCTAAAGATGTTCGTGCCAAGCAAACGAAAAAAATGCCCGACATTTTAATCATTACGCCTGAAAGTCTGCATTTACTTTTAGCCCAAAAACAACATCAAAAATTCTTTAATAAACTTCAATGTATTGTTGTTGATGAATGGCATGAACTCCTTAGTTCGAAACGCGGCGTGATGACGGAACTTGCGGTTTCTAGAATATTAAGTTATCAGAAGAAATTAAGAATTTGGGGAATTACAGCAACCATCGGAAATTTGGACGAAGCGATGAACGTGCTTATTCCGTACGAACTTAAAAAAACAAAAGTCGTCGCCAAAGAAAAAAAGAAAATCGAAATTAGATCCGTTTTCCCTGATGATGTGGAAGTTTTGCCGTGGGCCGGACATTTAGGAACCAAACTCGCGGACAAAATTATTCCGATTATTTTAGAAAGCCAAACCACTTTGGTTTTTACCAATACCAGAAGTCAGGCGGAAATGTGGTATCAAGTTTTACTGACTGCCCATCCAGATTTTGCCGGACAAATCGCCATTCATCACAGTTCTGTTGATAAAGATATTCGGATTTGGATTGAAGAAAATCTTTCCTCTGGATATTTAAAGGCCGTTATTTCAACTTCATCACTGGATTTAGGCGTCGATTTTAAACCAGTAGACACTGTGATTCAAATTGGATCCAGTAAAGGTATTGCTCGGTTTCTTCAACGAGCCGGACGAAGTGGCCACTCGCCTTTTGAAACTTCTAAAGTTCATTTTGTACCAACGCATTCTTTAGAATTGATTGAAGTTGCAGCTTTAAAAGAAGCCGTTAAACAAAACGTCATTGAGCCGCGCGAACCGTTGGTTTTATCTTATGATGTACTGCTACAATTTGTTTTAACATTGGCTGTTGGTGACGGATTCGAAGAAAAAGAAACTTTTAACCAGATCTCTCAAACCAATGCTTTTAAAGAATTGACGCTTGAAGAATGGAATTGGATTTTGACCTTTATCACGATCGGTGGAAAACTAAAAAACTACGAAGAATATCATAAAGTTGTTATCGAAAACGATTTGTATAAAGTTACTTCCCGCAGAATCGCAATGTTGCATCGTATGAATATTGGCGCTATTGTAAGTGATTCTATGTTGAAAGTAAAGTTTTTCGGCGGTGGATACGTAGGCATGGTTGAAGAGTATTTTATTTCTAAATTAAAGAAGAACGACAAGTTTATCCTAGCCGGGCGAACTCTCGAAGTTTCTCATGTGAAAGAAATGACGGTTTTTGTCCGTAATTCCAGTGGCAAAGGAATCGTTCCAAGTTATTTAGGTGGAAGATTACCGATGTCTTCTTATTTAAGTAAATTTTTACGACAAAAATTATCCGAATCACTTGACGCAAAAACATCCGAGAAAGAGTTGCATTTTCTTCATCCGCTCTTAGTAAGTCAGCAGGAAAGTTCTCACATTCCGAGTGAAAATGAATTTCTCATTGAGCGCATTAAAACACGAGAAGGTTATCACTTATTTATGTATCCTTTTGAAGGTCGACTCATTCATGAAGTTATGTCGGCTTTGATCGCTTATCGTATTTCTAAAATTTCTCCAATATCATTTTCCATCGCGATGAATGATTATGGTTTTGAATTATTTTCAAAATTAGAAATTCCTTTAACTGAGGAAAACATGCATGAAATTTTATCAAAAGAAGATTTGATCCGCGATGTTATGGCTTCCGTAAATTCTACAGAAATGGCAAGACGGAAGTTTCGTGATATCGCTGTAATTTCAGGAATGGTGATTCGTACGTATCCGGGACAAATGAAAAATAATAAGAATCTGCAATCTTCCTCTGGTCTCATATTTAATGTTTTGGAAGATTATGATCCTGAAAATCTATTGTTAAAACAGGCTTATTCCGAAGTTTTTTTTCAGCAAATCGATGAAGGTAGACTAATCGATGCCTTTAATCGGATACACGAAAGTGAAATTATTATTAAAAATTCAAATACCTTTACGCCCTTAAGTTTCCCGATAAAAGTGGATAGTCTGCGCCAAAGTTTGAGCAGTGAAGATTTGAAAGCCCGAATTTTACGAATGAAAGTGGAAGCTATGAAAAAGAAAATGAAAAAATGACCTTGCAGACCTTAGAAAAAACCGTTCACAACGAAAATCTCATCTTTACCAACCAACGCGCTTTATTTTGGACTAAACACAAATCATTAATCATCAGTGATTTACATTTAGGAAAAACGGCTTACTTCCGGAAAAACGGAATTCCAGTTCCATCTGATATTTTAGAAGATGATTTAGAATGTCTGGATTCTTTAATTTCACATTTTGAAGCAGAAGAACTTATCGTTGTGGGAGATTTTCTTCATGTTGGAAAAAATGCTGATTTTGAAATTTTCGAAGCGTGGCGAAAAAACAATACTGAACTTAAGATTACTTTAATTAAAGGAAATCATGATATTCACCGAGCAGAATTTTTACATCATTTAGAAATTTCAATCATTGAAGATTCTTGCTATCGCAAACCGTTTACCTTTATTCACGAACCTGAAAATAAAGATGGTCAATTTTCTATTTCGGGACATCTTCATCCCGGTGTTTCGGTGAGATTAGAAAAAAGAAAAACAGTGAGATTGCCGTGTTTTCGGGTTTCAGACAATCAGTTAATTTTGCCAGCGTTCAGTAAGTTTACGGGTTTGGATACGCAATCTTGTCAGGATTTTGATTGTATTGCTTTTACGGATGATCTAATTTTTGAACTTTAGGTTAGAACCACAAAAGGCACAAAAGATAAAAGTTAAAAATCTATCATTAAAAAGTTCACAAAGATTAGTTCTCCTATTATTTTGTACATTTTTGAAAGACTAAAAATAACTTTGTGACTTTTGTGGTTCAATAACCTAATACTTTTCTTTTGTTAAAATTTCAACCAGATCTTGCAGAACGCGTTGTGAGACAAAATTTACGAAATCGTTCCTTTCGAAATGTGGAAGATGAAGATGACCTGTTTTCTCAAAATCATTTACTCGAATGGAATAATAAGCCGTTCCGACCTCGTTATTAAATTGATCAGAATTCGGTCCCGCGACGCCTGTTGTAGATAGCGAAATATTGGTTTTGAATAGTTGTTGCGCACCTAAACTCATTTCCTGGGCAACTTCTGCAGAAACTACGGTTTTCTCAGAAATTATCTTCTCGGAAACATTTAAGATCTCTATCTTTTTTTTATAATCGTACGCCACCACTCCACCCAAAAAATAAGCAGAACTGCCAGAAATAGAAGTCAGTAATTTGGACAATTCGCCACTCGTAAAACTCTCAGCAGTAGAAACAGTTAGTTGTTTTTCGATTAAGATCGCTTTTAATATTTCCTGAATATCATCCCCGCTCCACGAAATGACATGGTCTCCAATTAAAGGCTTTAATTTCTCGACTTCATTCGCAATCGATAATTCCAACTCTTCTTGATCTTTTCCATGAGCAGTTAATTGTAATTTAATTCGATTGCCAACGGGTAAACAAGACAAAGAAACAGTTGTTGGTAAATTCAATTCCCACTGTTCAATTTGTTCAGACAATAAACTTTCAGGAATTCCAACCACTGAAATAGTGTGCGTAACAATATGATTCAAACCAAATTTATCGGCGAGAAATGGAATTATTTTATCTTTAATTAATGGTTTTAATTCGAACGGTACGCCTGGCAAACAAATCGCTATTTTACCATTTTCCTCAATCATTTGGCAAGGTGCACTTCCGTTTTCATTTTGGAAAATAAAGGCCTTGCTTAAAACTTCTGCTTGTGGTTTATTTAATTCTAAAAGATGTCCGCGATTTCTCTTTTCAAATAACTTTCTTAGATGTTCTAAAGTCGATGCATCGAGCACAAGTTGATCATTAAAGAATTCTTTGAAGGCGGTTTTTGTTTTATCATCTTTTGTAGGTCCGAGTCCGCCAGTCGTGAGAATTAGATCACCTAATTCGAAGGCAGCAGTTAAAGTTTGTTTTATACTTTCTATTTCATCGGAAATCGTAAAAATCTGAATTACGGGCATTCCGATCTTTTTCAGTTCTGTGGCAATAAAATTAGAATTAGTATCTACGGTATTTCCAGATAATATTTCGTCGCCGATGGTAATGAGGACTGCTTTCATAAAAGAATTTATAATATAAAAATACTGAATTTTATTCCAGTTGTTCTAATAAAATTCAGTATAAATTTAAAGAGAAAAATTATTTAGTGTGTTCTACCCAAACTAATTTTTCGGTATCATACCCGATCTTTTTTGCCTTTTCTAAAAACCGCTGTTTGATCTTTGCCGGAATGGTTTTTTCGCGGGAAAGAATCCACAAATAATCTAAATTACTGCCAGTAACCAAAGCGCACTTGTAATCTTCATCGATATCAATAACATTGTAACCCGCCCAAATCGGTTTGAAAAACGAAACTTTCAACATTGCAATATTTTCATCGTCTACAAATTTTGCTTCGCCGTCACTTTCACTCCATTTCTTCTTTAAATAATTATAACCTTTATTTTCGACTTTAATATTTCCATTGTCTTTTTTAGAATAGGTGGCGGTTACATTATTTAGATTCTTTTCAAAGCGGAAATCGAACCTTGCGATTTCATACCATTTACCAAGATATTTGTCAGCATCAAAATCTTTCACAGCGGTGGCACCTTTTGGAACACCAACAGAACAAGAGTTAAATATTGCCACACCAATTATTCCCAAAGCGACCGGAATCGCGATTCTTTTTAAATTATTCATTTTAATTTATTTGAAAGTAACTACTTAAATAATATTAGTCATTTTTATCTCTGCAACGAATCACCAAAAACTACGCCGTCAAAATGCTAAACTTTGAAAAGTTTTTTTTTAAACTTTCTATCAATTAAGAAAAAATTTAACTAATATATTCTCATTTAAACTGCATATGGTTTAGTTTTTGAAGCAATTACAGCATCCTACAATATTTGATCACTTCAATTCTGAACATCAATATTAAAACATTAAAAATACATTTTATGTCTACTGAAAATTTAAGTCAAAAAGAAGCTACTAAAACTTTAAAGAAGATTTCCGAAGCCGCTAGGATTTGTATGTTCTGTACAGATTTAGAAACGATTCCGAATTCGTCTCGACCGATGAGTTTAAAAGAAACTGACGACGAAGGAAATATGTGGTTTTTAAGCAATGAACAAAGTCATAAAAACTTTGACATTAAAGAAGATAACCGCGTTCAACTTTACTTTATGAATGACAGTAACTCTGAATATCTTTCAATACTTGGAAAAGCCTTTATTTATAAAGATAAAGCGACCATTGAAGATAAATGGAGTTCTATGGCAAATGCTTGGTTCGACGGAAAAGACGATCCAAATGTTTCTGTAATTCGAGTTACACCTGATGAAACATATTACTGGGAGCCAAAAGTGGGAAAATTTGTTTCGATGATAAAATTCGCAACAGATGCCATTACTGGAAACAAATCAGATGATGATAGAGAAGGAAAATTACACGTATAATATTAATTAAAAAATAAAAGAATGAAACCAGATTTAGGAATAACACAAAAGAATTTAACGGAAGTCTATAAAATTTTAAATAAAGTTTTAGCAGACGGCAATATTTTATATATCAAATTACGTAAATATCACTGGAACTTATCTGGCGATAATTTTATGGAATTGCACTTATTATTTGAAGATCAATATACTAAAGTTGGAGAAGGTGCGGATGAAGTTGCTGAAAGAATTGCAACTTTAGGTGGAACCGCAATTGGAACCACTTCTGAATTCGCGAAAGAATCTCAGTTAAAGGAAAGCCCAGGAAAACTTCCGGATACGCAAGGAATGTTGAAAGATCTAGTTGGTGATCATGAAGCCATCGTAAAATCATTGAGAGACGATCTTGACAAATGTGAGGAGGATTATAAAGATGCAGGTACCGCAGATTTCTTAAATGCTTTGATGCAATTACACGAAAAAATGGCGTGGAAATTAAGAAAATACTTCAAAGAGTAATTTTTACTTACTTAAAATAGAAAATTCCCTATCAAATTATGATGGGGAATTTTTGTAGGTATGAAATGGAACTTATTTAAATAAATCGTTTAAAAATACTTTCATATCATTCCACGATTTTTCATCTGCTTCTTTGTTATATGCAACGTCCATATTGAATTTTTTTCCTATCGCAGTAGCTTCTGGATTAGTAAACGAATGTAAAGCATTCGGATAATTGATGAATTTGTAATCTATTTTAGCAGAATCCATTTGCTTTGTGAAGGCTGCGATTTCTTCTGCGGGAACAAAAGTATCGGCCTCCCCATTAAGAACTAAAATTTTAACTTTATTATTTCTAGGTTTAATCCCGGTCATTAAATTCCCGTGAAAGGAAACCACTCCTTTTAAATCATCTTCTAATCGAGCCATATTTAAGGCCTGCGCACCGCCGAAACAATAGCCAACTACCGCAATTTTATTAAAATCTGCATTGGGGTATTTCATCAACTGCGATTTTGCAAGATCAAAAGCCAACTTCGCGCTCACCTTGATTTTAGAAAAATTTCCTGATAATTCTGCTGCCTCTTCAGGATTGTTTACCACTTTTCCGTCGCCATAATAATCAACAGCCATTGCAAAATAACCCAACTCGGCTAATTGTTTCGCTCGATCTTTAGCATAATCTGTTAATCCCCACCATTCTGGCAGCACCATTACGACAGGTTTCTCAGAATCATCATCTTCGCTATAGGCGACAAAAGATTTGTGCGTTCTGCCATCTACATTATAACTAATTTCTTCAGTCTTAATTTTTCCGTAAGTTTTATTGTTAGTAGCAGAAGTAGAAGTTGCGACCTTATTTTCAGTTTTAGTTTCTTGACAAGAAAAGGCAAAAAAGGAAGCGAAAGTTAAAAGAGCGATTTTTGTAATTTTCATGGAAGTACAATGTTTTATTATTTCTTAAAGATAACAATATTCGAACGGAAAATAAAAAACGCAACCTCAATTGCGTTTATTAATTGTCCTAGATTAATTTAATTATGATTTTAATGAATGTGTTTTTCAGCATGATAAGAACTTCTCACTAAAGGCGAACTTTCTACATGTCTAAATCCTAAACTTCTGGCAAAATTACCGAATTCATTAAATTCTTCTGGAGTAACGAATTTCTTAACTGGTAAATGTTTTTTAGTAGGTTGTAAATATTGACCGATCGTAATTACATCAACATTTGCATTTCTGATATCTTCAATGGTCTGAAAAACTTCTGCGTTTTCTTCACCTAAACCGAGCATTAATCCAGTTTTAGTTCTCCTTTGTCCAGCGCTTTTCATATAAGATAAAACTTCTAAACTTCGTTCATATTTTGCTTGAATTCGAACTTCTCGAGTTAATCGTTTTACGGTTTCCATATTGTGAGAAATAACTTCTGGTCCAACTTCAATCAGTCGATCGATATGTTTTGTTATTCCTTGAAAATCGGGAATTAAAGTTTCCATCGTTGTGCCTGGAGAAATTCTACGCACGGCATTCACAGTTTCCGCCCAAAGAATCGAGCCCATATCTTTTAAATCATCACGATCTACAGAGGTTAAAACCGCATGTTTAATTTTCATTAATTTAATAGAACGTGCTACTTTTTCAGGCTCATCCCAATTGACATCTAAAGGTCGTCCTGTTTTTACGCCACAAAATCCACAACTTCTTGTACAGATATTTCCAAGAATCATAAATGTCGCAGTTCCTGCACCCCAGCATTCACCCATATTCGGGCAACTTCCGCTTTGGCAAATCGTGTTCAGTTTATATTTATCAACTAAAGTTCTGAGTTCACGGTAATTCTTTCCGGTAGGAAGTTTTACGCGAATCCACTTTGGTTTTTGAATCGTGGTATTAGTAATGGTATCGTTCATTTTTAATTATAAAAAGCAAATTTACAAATTTCGAAATGGTTGAAGTTATTCTTCAAATTCATTATTTTTTAATAATTCTGCGAGCAATTTTTTAGCGCGCATAATTCGGACTTTCGTATTGGCAACCGTAATATTTAATTCTTCTGCAATTTCTTTAATACTTTTTTCTTCAAAGAATCTAAGTTGAATAATATCTTTGTAGTTAGCATCTAAACTTTCGATAATGGACAAGATCTGTTCTTGATCTTCTTCTGAAATCAAAAGTTCTTCTGGAGATAAAGCCAAATGATTTTTGAAACCGTCGAAATTATCTGTAGAATCTTCGTTTTCTCGGGCTTTTTTGCGCCAATAATCGATGATGGAATTTTGAGCAATCGTTAGAATCCAGGTTTTAAATTGAAAGTTAGGATCGAACAAATCCAATTTCCCTAACACTTTTGAAAATACAGATACAGTCAGTTCATCGGCAATATGTTCATCTTGTACTTTTTTCATTACAAAACTGAAAACATCAACCCAAAAAAGATTAATTAACTGCGTTTGTGCTTTCTGATTTTTATTTTTCGCAAAAGCAATCAGTGAAAGGAGATCTGTGTTTTTCATGAATTAACAAAGATAAGAATTTGAGTAGTGATCATCTACGGAAGCGGAGTTAAAATTCCTTGACTATTTTATTTTAATATCTTATCTTGCAAGACAAAGTTAAAAGAGATATTTATTATGAAAACGAAAAAGAAATATAAAAAACAAGTTTTAAAATCATTAAAAAAGTTAGCACAATCCGAATATGATCTTTTGGAAACAATGACTAATCTGATGTTATTAAAAGAATTTAAGGACAATAAAATTGAATTTAAAAAAGGCGATACTTTTTCTTTTGAAGATAATATCTTTGACTACAGCGAAGATGAAAACATTAGAAACATGGCCAAACTTCGAAAAAGAATTATGAGTACCATGCAGAGTTTAGTGGAAAACAGTGATTTCAAAGACAAAGAAATTGAGTTTTTAGCGTAATCTTTTATCCAAATAAAAAGCGGTTTCAATTAATTGAAACCGCTTTTTATATTTTTTAGATTAATAGCCCATAACCCATTCGTGTAAAGTAGGTAATCCCGTAGTAGGCTGCCCAACCGGCAAACAGAGCGATAATGACCCACATCCAGACGGGAACTGTTTGTGGAGTTTCACTCCCTTCAATTATAAAACTTTTTTCATTTCCCTTATCATACGCATTAATCATCAAGGGAACAATCCCATCGATTATCGCATCGTCTGCTAACCCTTCAACACTGATTGAAGGTCCATTTTTTACAACAAAATTAATATTGCGAATTCCTTCTCTGCCTGTCGGCGATTTGCTTACGATTTTTAACGTATGCTGTCCATCGGTTAATTTCGACGTATCTAAGTCAAATACAATCGGAGTCTCCAACTCTGCGAGTGGCTTCACTTCATCATCAAGGAAGAGGAAAACGGAACTTCTATCTTTTGTCATCTTGTTAAGTTTAATGGATTAATTCAAAATAGAATTTTTGACATGATCTTGACTTTTCTCGCCTGGATAAACCAGAAATTTCAATGAGTAAACAAAGGTAAGAATGGTAATTACCGCAATTACCGCGACAATGATCCAGTCATAATCACCACGAGGTCCTACTCCATGCGTGAAATCTCGAGTTACTTTTGGTTGTTGAAGTTTGCAGGCGTCGCATGCTAAGGCAAAATTAACAATGAATAAAAAAAGTAATACGACAGTATTTTTAAAATTTTTCATAATATAAATATTAATCAGAAGATTTTATCAAGATCTATTTAATTTGATCCATGACCGCTTTTACGTCGGCAGCAGTTACAGGTTTAGCTTCGTTACCCCAAGAAGAACGTTCGTGATTCATAATTGCAGCAATCATTTCTGCACTTAAATCCGCATTTTTACCTACGGCTGGCATTGGACCATACCCAGGTCTTCCGTTATAACCACCCCAGATAATATTTACATAAACTGCAATATCTTCACTCGAGACGATTGGACTTCCTTTCAACGGAGGAAATGCTCCTTTCAAACCTTCACCATTTGCCTGATGGCAACTGGCACAATGGGTAGTATACAATTCTGTTCCGTCTGGTAAAGCATCTCCTCCACCACCGCCATCAGCAGTTTTTTTAACTTCTCTTTTATAAAGAAATTCTTGCGGTTTAATGCCTTCTGGTAATTTGGTCTGTTTCAAACTTTGCAAATAAGCCACTAACTGCAATGCTTTCTTCGACGCTACAATTTTTTTGAATTTATTTTTCAAAAATTCTTCTGGGACTTTAACTTCAACATCTCCTTTTTGCAAATATTCTTTTTCTTCAAAAAGGAAAGAATACGAAGGCATGATCGATTCTTTTACTACCGATCTCGGTTGATATAAATGCAGTAAATGCCAGTCGCTACTTGGTTGTCTTTCACCAATAGTCGTTAAATCTGGACCAGTACGTTCGGATCCTAATAAATTGGCAGTATTTCTCCAAACATCCATTCGGTGGTTTCCTGCGTAATCTTGCGGAATACTTGGTCTGCTTCCGAAAACTTTATCCATTTCCACTTCACGAACTTGCTGAGTGTGGCAGGCAATACATCCATTTTCGACGTAAACCGATTTACCCGCCTCTTCATCTTTCGTTAAAGGTTTTGCATCAGGCAACGGTTGATAAACTTCCTGCATTGTAAATGCAGGCAAAATAGCAATCTGTAACGTTAAGAACAGAAAAAATATTAGGGCCGACCAAAACAAGGTTTTATGATTATTTAAAAATTCCATTTTTCCAATTTATTTTGTAGGGATGTTTTCTGTATTTTGAAGTTGTCTTTTGGCTTCCAATATTTCTGCGGGAGTTGTTGGTATAAGCACTGATGGTTTTCCATTAACCATTTTGTAAAAGTTGTAGGCAAATACAAAATGCGAGATCCACATCATAGTGCCACCAATAGCTCTCCATAACCAATAAGGAGCCATCGAAATCACACTTTGAATAAAGGGTTTATTATCCATCCAAAGTAATCCTCTTTCTGTAGCACCAATCATTAATGACCACGTATAGAACAGCAAACCAATTAAGGCCAACCAAAAATGAATTCCCACTGATATTTTTGGTGGTTCTTTTCCTGTGATTCTGGGTACTAAAGTGTAAATGAAGCCCCATAGCATAAAAGTAATAATACCATACATCGTTAAATGAGAATGCGCTACAGTGAAATCTGTAAAGTGCCAAATTAAATTGACGTATCGAAATGCTTCTACCGTTCCTTGCATAGAACCGGTGAAGTAGAAAACAATACCGATGATATAAAATGGAAGCGTATAAGAGTTTCTGATCTGATACCACGCTCCATTAAAAGTAAGTAAAAAGTTGGCCGTTCCGGCTACAACTGGAATTACCATACCAACACTGGCGACGATCGCAACGGTCTGCATCCACCAAGGAATGGCACTAAAAATAAAGTGATGACTTCCGATTAATGTATAGAATAAAATCTGTGTCCAGAAAGCCAAAACTCCTAAACTGTACGAGTAGATTGGTTTATTCAATTGTTGAGGCAGGAAGTAATACATCAGACCCAAAACTAAGAACATGAACCACATACCCACCCCTTGGTGCATATAATATCCTTGAATAATTGTTTCTGCCAAACCATCTTGCCAAACTGGAATATAGGCCGTAACTAAAATTACAATAACATACATCACTGCCGCGATAATATACCAGTTAGAAACGTAAATTTCTTTCGTTGCTCTGTTAGCGACGGTCATTAAAAAGTTATATAAGGTAAGACATATTCCAATAGCAAACAGAGCCATGATTGGCCAAATATATTCTCTGTATTCACCACCAGCATTATTGATTCCAGCCATTAAAGAAATGGTGCCCAGCAGAACTGCAGCATTCATCAGAATTAAAGTATACCAGCCTATCTTAAGGCTGTGAATTCGAATATTACTCACCCGAGGAATCACATAATAAGACAGTCCGACCATTGCAAATGAGGCCCAACCCCAGAAAACCATATTGGTATGTACAGGACGAAGTCGACCAAAACTTAACCAACTAACATGATCGGCATCTGGCGCAACAAATTTAATCCCAAGATATTCTCCCACGGTTGTACCGAACAGGAGCCAAAATATCGCAAAACCAAGATAATATAAAATCAATTTTGCATCTTCCGGCGAGATGTATTTTTGGGTCCCAAAACTTTTTTTGTGAGGTACTACCCGAAGTTCTTCAACTGCATTTATGTTGTGAATAATTCCTTTCTCATCGGAAGGCGGAATTGCTCCAGACAGTTCATTGTCTTGCAATTTAAAATCCACTTCTAGTTTTCTTTTCTCATAAGCCTGAAGTTCCTCAGGGCTGAGTTTATCAATTTTCTTATTAAACTCGAGAAGTTTTCTTCGACTTTGTAAATCTTTGTAGGTTCCATAAGTCTTAATGATGGCGATCAGCAAACCCGCCAAAATTGGTACTATAATCAGCACCAGTGTAATCTGAATACCCGATTCCCCAAATATTGAATTATTCATATAGAAATATTAAAGATAATTGTTCTTTATTATATTAAAATTTTATCGTTTCAAAAACGTCACTCCATCAGAAACCTGTTCAGCTAAAGATCGTAATGTGGTCGTTTCAAAAGTTTCTCTCATCTCGTCGCGAATTTTCGAAAACTTAAAATGTATCGGACAAGGTTTCTCTACATCGCATTTTCGCAGACCTAATGTACAATCTTCAAAAATACCATTACCATCAATTGCCAATACAATACTTAAAAATGAGATTCTCTCTAAATCGTCGAGATTAACAAAAAATCCACCCGTAGGTCCTTTCATGGAAGATAAAATCTCGGTTCGCGTTAATTTCTGTAAAATCTTAGCCATAAAGGGAGGAGGCGAATCGGTATGTTTCGCGACTTCCTTTAAACTTACTTTCCGATTTTTAAGGGAATTTTTTGCAACATATATAGATGCTCTGATTCCATATTCACATGATTTTGAAAACATAATTTCCTTGCTCGGAACAAATGTATAAAAAATTACTAGTAAAAGACAAACAGGTCTTCTATTATTTTTGACTAATTGTTTATCGCTTTAGAAATAAATAGACTAGTTGATTCCAACTAACAAAAAAGCCACAGAAAGAGTTCAACGATCACAAAATTTTCTCAAAAATAAAAACTCCTTCACAAGTGTCTGATTATTAAGAGATATTTTCTTATAACCATTATAAATTAAAGAAAATCTATTTTTATAAATAAAAAACAGCGCTGATAGTTGAATTTTTTATTAAATTTACTGTAATAAAAAACCACCTGGTCTAACAGGTGGATAAAAATTGTGGATTGTTTAGCTTTTGCAAATGAAACAATGCTAATAATCTTTCAACTGAGATTTATTTTTCAGTCTATTTTTTTCTCGGAAGTTTTTGGATTTCAACCAAAATCTCAAATTGGTTAATGAGACCAAAATCGACCTTCCATTCTCCCTAAGAGA
>JBBSRZ010000025.1:0-29151 GCA_038242555.1 Flavobacteriales bacterium
CATTTTCATTTAATGTCAATTTAGAAAAGGCAATCGACTTATTAGTGTACGAAAAGAAAGTTTATTTTTTAGAGAATGATCGACTTTCAATCTATAATTTACACTCTGAGAAAATCGCTGAATTCCCTTTAGAAAATGCTAGAAAACTTCGTCGTGAAAACGGAAGAATTTTAGTAATTGAAAAAAACACCATTCAAGAAGTAGATGGTGATAATTTAAAAACAATTTTCACGGCTGAGAATTCGCAAATTGTGGATAAAAACTCGCTCGCTTATTTTGTTATCAGAGACAACAACCTTTATCTTTACCCGATCGAAAAAGAGTTTTCATTTAAATAAAATCTAAAAATGCACATTGCTGTAACTGGGAATATAGGCGCTGGAAAAACAACTTTAACCAAGATGTTATCAAAACATTACGGTTGGGAAGCGCAGTTTGAAGATGTTGATCATAATCCTTATTTAGAGGATTTTTATGCAGATATGAGCAAATGGAGTTTCGCTTTGCAGATCTATTTCTTGGGCAGCAGATTTCGACAGGTGAAAGAAATACGCGACAGTGGCAAAGACATTGTGCAAGATCGTACGATTTATGAAGACGCCCATATTTTCGCGGAAAACTTAAATGATATGAAGTTGTTGAGCGACCGAGATTTTAATAATTATTCGGCATTGTTCGATTTAATGAAGAGTTTTGTTTCGGCACCCGATTTGCTCATTTATTTAAAATCAGATGTTCCCAATTTGGTAAAGAAAATTTACAAAAGAGGACGCGAGTACGAAGCCTCCATTTCTATTGAATATTTGTCTAAGTTAAATCAGAAATACGAAAAATGGATTTCTGAATATCAGGAAGGAAAACTCCTAATCATCGAAGTTGATGATCTGGATTTTGTAGAAAGACCTGAAGATTTCGGTTTTATTTTAGAAAGAATAGAAACTGAATTACACGGATTGTTTTAGAATTCTTCACAATTGCTCAGTGCGAGATTCTTAAGTTTTAGTTTAATATTTAAAATGAATCAAGATGATTAAAATTCTTCATAATAATTCGTGTTCTAAAAGTCGTGGCATTTTGGAATATTTAGATGAAAATGGTGTTTCATTTGAGATCATTGATATTATTGCTGATCCTTTAAGTGAAATAGAATTTCGAACTGTTCTTAAGAAACTACATTGTCCCGTAAAAGATGTGGTGAGAACAAATGAGAAAATGTACAAAGAGGAAATTAAAGATAAGAATTTGTGCGATGATGATTTAATTCAACTATTGTTAAGAAATCCATCTCTGATCCAAAGACCGATTATCATCAAAGGTTCCGTGGCTTTAATCGGAAGACCTCTTGAAAATGTAAAACTTTTTATAGAATGTAATTAAATCAAGTCTTTAAAAGCATCCTCAATATTAGAATATATAAAATCAAATCCTTGCGATTTGATTTTTTTGTTATCTGCCCGCGTTCCTTCTAAAATAATCGAACTCATTTCTCCAAGTGCCATTTTCATTACAAATGCAGGAACATTGATCGGTAAAAAAAACTTGTCTGAGATTTCCGAAAGTTTTTTCATAAATTTTTCATTCGTCGGGACTTCATCGGCAACTGCATTGAATTTTCCGTTGATCTCTGGATTTTCTACGGCGGAAACATACATGTTTACCATATCATCGAGGTGAATCCAATTCATCCACTGTTTACCAGATCCAATTGCAGATCCGATGTTTAGATCAACCGTTTTTTTTAGTAAAGGAAATGCGCCGCCTTCTTTTGCTAAAACCATCGCGGTTCGTAAACAGACAACGCGATCTGCAATCGTTGAAAAATCATCAGCGGCTTTTTCCCATTCTTCGGAGAGTTTAGCCAAGAAATCTTTTTTAACGATCGGTGATTCTTCAGTTAATATCTGGTCAGATGTAAATGTTCCGTAATAATTAATTCCCGAGGCAGAGATGAACGATTTTAAGTGAATCCCTTTTCGCTCGCACGTTTCACGAAGTAAGTTTGCAGAATCTATTCTGCTGGAATATAATTCTTTCTTATAACTGTCTGTCCATCGTTCACTAACGCTTGCGCCTGCCAAATGGACAATGCAATCTAAATCTTCAAAGGCTTTATCATCGATTTTTTTTTCAGCTACATTCCAATAGAATTCATTTTCTTTCTCACTTTTGGAGCGAGATAAAATTCTAACATTATGTTCGTGCTGCTCTAATTTCTTGACAAGTGTGTGTCCAACGAGACCTGTGCCGCCACTTATTAAAATATTCATTGATTTAATTAAAGCATGATAACACCTTCAACTTCGCCTACTTTTTTATAAATCGAGATCACTTGATCAGCATCTAGCACAAAAGCATTGACATTGATCGAAGTATATTTTGCGTTTTTACTGTCTTTGTTAGATAGTGTAAATTTCATGTCGTCAAATACCCGATAAATTTCGGTGATTTTTGATTCGTCATTTAGAATAATGAATTTGAAAAGATAATCTTCTGGAAAGTTGTGATTATGTTCTAATTTTTCTTTTAATGAGGCGTAAAAATCTTCTTGAGTTTTATGATCTTGCGGATTCGTATCGTTTTCCATATCGTGGTAAATTTAATTAAAAATTCCAGTTTTACCTGGAATTCAAATATAGTTAAAAAAAATATTTTTAGTTAATAGGTTTTAAAGAATTTAAAATCTTAGCAGAATTTTGCTGTTCGTGACTTTCAATAATATTAAATAGACCGTTTACCATTTGTTCGGCTGCAAAATTACTGATTGCATTTGTTGCCAGATTATTAGAACTCTGTCCGCCGAGAATACTTCCAAGTAAATTAGTACCACTTAAGGCAGAATTTAATGATTGCACTAACCCGAATTCATTCAGTTTTGCGTCAACTTTCGGCGCGATCGCAGCCATTAATTGTGCAGAAGTTTTTTCTTTCAAAATTTGCGTCGCCACCCCCGATCCACCATTAACAATTCTGGCAGCATCTTCTGCAGTTAAAGAATTGACGGCATTAGTCAGAATAGGTCGAGAAGTATCAATGGTAAATGCAGCCGCTTTCGCAATATATTCCTTTTCTTTCTGAACTAAATTCCCTAAACCTATTTTCTGTAAAGTATTATTAATGTCTCTTAATTGCTGCGGCAAAGCGGCATCAATCAATTGATTTGATAAAAAACTATCTTGGTTGCTGAAGATATTTAAACCTTTTGAAATTCCTCCTAATAGAATTTGCTTTAAAACCGCTAATCCTACGGATGATGTTGCTATAGCAAGACATGATTGCGTTGTTGTTCCGATTGTGGCAATGGCCATTGTGGCGACTAATATTGTATTTCTTCTCATGATAAATTCTTGTGTAACGTTAATTCGTAAAGCATTTTCAAATAACAAGCCAAGTTTAAAATATCTTCTAACATATAATATGATTAAAGAACAAAAAAATGAGGTCATTTTAAGGATCTAAGCACAAATTAATATTCCTGCATTACAAAAGGTTTTAAAAAAAAATAAAAAGAAAAAAATTTCATTTCAATTACAAACCAGGACCTAGATCTTTATAATAATTCATTCAATTCTAGTATATAAAAAGAGCATTCTAAAAATTTGATCAAAAAGGATTGTAAACAAGCGAAAAGCTTCAAATTTAACTAGTCTACATATAATAGATTCTATCTTACAAAACCATTTCAAAATTAAGCAAACTAACTTTTTTTGTCGGGTTATTATTATTATTTTTGGGGCACTAAATAAAAAATTTGTAATGAGAGAAAAATTCATTAAGTGGGGCGTCGTACTTGTTGTTGTAACTTGGGTGATTTCTATCTTAATAAGGAGCCATTTTTGGATTCCTATTCTGCTTACTTGTATTTACTTATTAGGCCTGTACAATACGTTTCAGACCAAACACGCCATTCTTCGTAACTTTCCGGTACTTGGGTATTTCCGTTATTTCTTTGAAGAAATTTCGCCAGAGATGCAACAGTATTTTATCGAAAGAGAGACTGATGGTAAACCTTTTCCGAGAAACGAGCGTTCTGCCGCTTATAGAAGAGCAAAAAATTTGAGTGACACTGTTCCTTTTGGGACGCAACTCGAAATCAATAATCGTAAATATGAAGGAATCAAACATTCTATTTACGCGAAACCTCCGTCTGAAGATTTGCCGAAAGTATGGATCGGCGGTGCGCAATGTACCCAAAAATACCACGCTTCCCTTTTCAACATTTCTGCAATGAGTTTTGGATCATTAAGTGACCGAGCTCAGATGGCTTTGAATAGAGGAGCGAAAAAAGGTGGTTTCTTTCACAATACCGGTGAAGGTGGAATTTCTCCTTATCACTTAGAAGGTGGAGATCTATGTTGGCAAATTGGAACCGGATATTTCGGATGTAGAGACGATCAAGGAAATTTTTCTCGAGAAATCTTTACCAAGAATGTCGCCCTTCCCGCAGTTAAATTAATTGAAATTAAACTTTCACAAGGTGCAAAACCAGGACATGGTGGAGTTTTACCAGGTTCTAAAAACACTCCAGAGATTGCCGCGATTCGTCACGTACAACCTGGGATGACTATTATCTCGCCGCCATCGCATTCTGCCTTTTCAGATGCCGCTGGTTTACTAAATTTTGTTCAACTTTTACGAGAATTATCAGGAGGAAAACCAGTCGGATTTAAATTATGTATCGGTGATACTAGGGAATTTGAAGAGATCTGTGCACAAATGAACGTGTTGAAGATCTACCCAGATTTCATCACAGTTGATGGAGCAGAAGGAGGAACAGGAGCCGCGCCACCAGAATTTTCTGATGGAGTAGGAATGCCGCTTGAACCTTCTTTGATTTTTGTGAATCGAACCCTAACCAACTTTAATGTTAGAGATAAACTGAAAGTAATCGCTAGTGGAAAAGTTTTAACTTCACTTGATATTTTACGAGCAGTTGCAATGGGAGCAGATATGTGTAACAATGCGCGAGGATTTATGTTTGCTTTAGGCTGTATTCAAGCTTTAAGATGTAATACGAATACTTGTCCTACTGGAGTTGCAACTCAGGATAAAATGCTTATTAAAGGACTTGATGTTACCGATAAAAGTGAGCGTGTGTATCACTTCCATAAAAACACGTTAAGAACTTGTAATGAATTGATCGCAGCAGCAGGTAGAATGGAATATGAAGATGTTGATGCGAGCATGTTCATGAGAGGAGATGAGTTCGAACAATTGGCTGATTATTATTTCCCAGATATTTTGGGAAATGTAAAAGCACCAGTATCAAAATATTAATTTAAATTAAATTTTCTATATAAAACTTCAGGGTGATCCTGAAGTTTTTTTTTGTCTGTAATTATTTATTAATTTAAGATTTCTCAGTTCTTTTCACCATTGCTAATATTTCAAAAAATCTAGAGGAAAATAAATTGATTAAGAGCTCCAGTTTTATTCGACTCAACCTTGTCAAGGTTCTAAACCATGACAAGGTTAGCCAAAGAATTTAAAAAAAAGAAATCTAAAGGGCAGTAAAACGTCATTATTGCATTAATTCAAGAGAAGGGAAACTTACTTATCAGCGAATTCTTTCGACGCGTTTATTGATGCTAAATTAAGTCAGGAAAGATTGACAATTTGTATTGATGCAGCAATGATAAATTATTACTCAAGTTTTCCACACGAAAAAACCGATATCAAATAAATGATATCGGTTTTTGCATAATCGAAAAGAATCTCTTATGCTTCTTCAGCCGGAGTTTCTTCTTCTGCAGTTGCTTTTGGTTTCGCAGGAGCTTTTGGAGCCGCTGCTACGGGTGGAGCATCAGAAACGATGTCAAAGTCAAAATTGTACTCTACATTTCTGTGAAGTCTGATCACAGCGGTAGATTTACCAGTTCTCTTAATATTGTTCCCTGGAATTTTGATGTATTTCTTATCAACTTGAATTCCTACTTTAGATAGTTCTTCAGAAAGATTCGCATTGTTTATTGATCCGAAAAGTTTGTCACCTGATCCAACTTTCGTTGCAATAGTGATGTTTGTTTTCTTCAACTGTTCTACAATTGTATTCGCGTCAGCCATTAATTTAGCTTCTTCGTCTTTTCTTGCTTCTAAAGTTTCCTCAAGATTAGCTTTGTTTTTTGGCGTAGCCAAAAGTGCGATTCCTTTAGGTAACAAGTAGTTTCTTGCATAACCTGGTTTTACACTTACTGTATCGAATTCAAGACCTAAATTTTCTACGTCTTTTTTTAAGATAATATCCATTGTTGTTGTCCGTTTTTTATTCTAGAATAAAGATTAAAATCTTCTATCTAAAAATCGTTAGAATTAATAATTTATTCAGCAACAAAAGAAGCAGTTGATCTGCTTCTTTTATTATTTGTTTTTATTTCAAAAGATCCGCTACGTAAGGCATCATTGACAAATGTCTAGCTCTTTTGATCGCTGCAGATACTTTTCTTTGAAATTTCAAAGATGTTCCTGTATATCTTCTTGGTAAGATTTTACCTTGTTCGTTTACGAACTGAAGAAGGAAATTTGGATCTTTATAATCAACATGTTTGATTCCGAATTTTTTGAATCTACAGTATTTCTTATCAGATTTTGTATTAATGTCAAGCGGAGTTAAAAATCTTACTTCAGATTCTCCTCCTGCCGAGGCTTGTTTAGCCATATCATCTATTGCCATGTCTTTTTCTTTTTGTTAGGGTTAAAATTAAACTTTCGCAGTTTTCACTTTCGTTCTTCTTGTTACTGCATACTCGATCGCGTGCTTGTCTAGTTTTGTAGTTAGGTAACGAATTACTCTTTCGTCACGTTTGTACGCAAGTTCTAAATCTGCTACTACAGTTCCTTCACCTCTGAATTCGATCAAAGTGTAGAATCCATTCTTTTTTAATTGAATAGGATACGCTAATTTTTTTAGTCCCCAATTTTCTTTGGCAACGATTTCGCAATTGTTTGAAGTCAATAAGTCTTCGAATTTTTTTACTGCTTCCTCCACCTGTGCGTCAGATAGAACGGGAGTTAAAATGAAAACAGTTTCGTAATTGTTCATAAATGTTAATTAATATTGTTAATTATTTCAAGCTGCAAAAATATAACTTCTTTTTGTAACATGCAAGATTATGAAAGGATTATAGGCGATAATTACGAAAAAATTTACGAAAACTGCAAAATATAAACTGCACTTAATTCTAGCCCCGGTTGCAGCGGCATCCCCCGAGCCAGCGGGGATAGAGCGGAAAACGGGTGGGATCTTGTAAGAAGAACTGCGTTTGTGGCTTCTTATTTATGTCGAAGTTCATCTAAATAAAGTACTTTTAACTGGTCATAAAGTGAGTGGCGGCTGACCAACATGGAGATGAGCGACGAAACCATGCCCGCCAACATCAGATAAAAAATAAGGCTATGGCGATCAGTCATTTCCAGAACAATGATGGAAGAGGTAAAAGGTGCACGCGTAATTCCCGTTAAGAAAGCAACCATGCCGGTTAAGATTACCACGTTCGTTTCGTGTGGAGTTAAACTGATCCAACCTGCGATCACGGATCCGATACTTGCGCCTGCCGAAAGTGCGGGAGCGAAAATTCCGCCCGCACCGCCAGAAGTAAATGATAAAGCAGGACCGATCATCCTGAATAATGGCATGTACCACGCTTCATTTTTATTCTCGGTGAAAAGAACTCTTTCCATAATTCCTTTTCCCGAACCTAAAATTTCTTGATTAACAAAATAGGCCAGCGAAGCGATTATGAGTGCAGAAATAACTAAAAAGATAATATTGGAAAGATCGGTTTTCAGTCTTTTTTTCCATTTGCTAATGCTCAGCATGATTCTTGAAAGTTGACTAGCGAAAACTCCCGAAGTGGCAGAGACCAAAATGACCGGAAAAATAATCATCAAACTGATGTCACTCGTTTTTGGATAACCTAAATACAGGTAAGATCCGGCTAAAGTCTGAGCCGTTAATCCAGCGATAATTACCGCCGTAAATAAGGCTGTTTTAAAATAATTGATATGCGTTTTCGAAAGTTCTTCGACGGCGAACACAATTCCACCAAGCGGCGTATTAAAAGCAGCAGACAAGCCCGCAGCCGCACCGGTCATGATCATATTTTTCTTAGAAATCTTCGGCCACCACTCGGGTAAATATTCATTGACTTTCCGAAATACAGAGCCGGCAATCTGGATGGTAGGACCTTCGCGTCCAACAGCACCACCACCGATCACGAGAATTACCGATGATAAAACTTTAAAAATAATTATTTTAATGCTGAGCAGAAGCGAAATTATTTTATGCTCTTTTGGATTTGCCAATTCTACGGCAGCCATTACTTGCGGAATCCCACTTCCTTTTGCGTACGGTGCAAATCGTTTGACCAGCCACCATGACAAAACAAACGCAATCGGCGCGACGATAAAAATCAGCCAACTGTGCCACTTCATCATCGAGTGCATCAAATCCTCGCCCCATTGAAATAGCTGCGCGTACAAAACCGCAAATATCCCTGTGATCACCGATCCGATCCAAAACGGAATTGCCTGCAGCAAATTATGCTTCAGATTTTCGTTGTGAATATTATCAAAAGATTTTTTAAGAGAGCGGCGAAAAAATAAAAGGGCTGAGCGCATTTTGCAAAATTATCATTTTTTGATGGTTTTGCTCACGGATTTGCTGCTCAATTTCGATGAATTAAATTAAAATTTATCTAAAGGTTTTGCTCGAACTAATGGATAGGAAATTAATTTAACGCAAAATCTTTAATTCGCGAGAAAGCAAGTTGATGGTCATTCATCCAACTTAAGAATTGATCGAGTTTATCACGCATTCTCTTCCTAGAATGGTATTTTTTATAGAACGGCAAATCAAATTGATATTTTTTAAAATCAGTAAACTGCCAAGCGTTGAGAGAAACCAACACAAACTCATCTTTTCTAATAGTTTCAAGAACCATATTTTGATAGTACGGGAGCGGAATTACTTGAAAAACAAAATCATTATAAGGGATTTGCGAATATCGCGAAATACTTTCATGCAAGATCATCATTCCATCTTCTTCACTTAATGGTGCTTTGCGCTCAAATCTTTTAAAAGGGAAGATGAGAGCATTATTTTCAATTAGAGAAATGTAATTGAAACGTAAACGATTTAATATGGGTAAAAGAAATAATCTTTTTTCACGCGAAGTCCTCTAATCTGTTTGCCGATTAAATTTGCGGTTTCTTTCTTGGCGAATTCAAGCTCTTCTAAGGTAGAATTTAGATGGCAAAAAGAAAGTTCGTGACCTTCAATAATAATTCTTTTTACTAATCTTTGTAAGCGTGGGATCAAGGATATTCCGATAAGAAAAGTAGCCAGGATTTCTGCACATTCCAAACTTCGCAAAATCGCATTCGTATTCTGTTCCGTGATTTTCAAAATTTCTACGTCACTTATATTTCCGGTATTTTTAAATACCTGATCTGGATTAATGATGTTGAAAGTGAGTAGAATCATTTTAAAAAAAAATCTGCAATTTCCGAGGATGAGTTCCACTGAAATTGCAGATTGTATAAGTGAAGATATATTTTATTTATCGGCTAATTTTACTTTCAGGTTAGTCAGCATATCTTTTGTCATAGCGGTAATATCGTAATCGTAAGAAAGTCCCCAATCTTTTTTCGCCACCGAATCATCTATTGAAGCCGGCCAAGAATCTGCAATTTCTTGTCGGAAATCTGGTTTATAATCGATCTCGAAAGTCGGCATTTCCTTTTTAATTTCCGCTGCTAATTCTTTGGGGGTGAAAGATAAACCACCTAAATTGTAAGAAGAGTGAACGGTTAAGTTTTCTTTCGGTGCCGACATCAAATCCATCGTGGCTTTGATCGCATCGCTCATATACAACATAGGCATTCCCGTGTTTTCCGAAATAAAGCTGGTGTATTTTCCTTCTTCTATTGCTTCGTAAAAAATCTCCACCGCATAATCGGTCGTCCCGCCGCCCGCAGGAGTTTTCCACGAGATCAAACCTGGATATCGGATACTCCTTACATCCACTCCATATTTGTCGAAATAATATTCGCACCATTTTTCGCCGGCCAATTTAGAAATTCCGTAAACGGTGGTTGGATTTAAAACTTCATCCTGTCCCACATTTTCTTTCGGAAGCCCTTTCCCAAAAACAGCAATGGAACTGGGCCAAAATATTTTTTGTAATAACCCTTCTTTCGCTAATTCACAGAAATGTAAAAGAGGTTCAATATTTAATTTCCAGGCAAATAACGGTTGCTTTTCAGAGGTACCCGATAATAAAGAAGCGAGGTGATAAACAGTAGTAATTTCGTAATCTTTGATCACTTGGCGAACCAACTGCGTATTGGTAACATCCATTCTTTCATAGAATCCCGCCGAGGTTAGATTTTTATCCCAACGGTCCAAGCCGGAAGCGACTACATTTTCAGCGCCGTGAATTTCTACTAATCGATTGGTGAGTTCGGTTCCAATTTGTCCGAGGGCTCCGGTAATAAGTATTTTTTCCGTTTGGGATTCCATTATTTTAATTTAGTGTTGCACAAATTTAGAAAATTAGCGCATGAAAAGAAATATTATTCAGTAATATATTTTTCGGGGCGACTTTCTCCGTCTACCGTTCCCACTTTTTTGCTCCCCTGCGGGTCGCAAAAAGAGTTCCACTCAAGCCGGGTCGCAGATTTGTAATTATCAACAAGTATTCTTTATTGAATTTCATTTACTTATTTTTGATAAAATTTTTACGCATGAAAAATCTGTTGCTCTTTCTGATTCTTAGTTCCCAGTTTGTATTTGCCCAGTTCACCGATATAAATGTTGTTAAGGAAATTCACACCAAAAACAAAGGTTTGGTCGTTTCTGCACATCCTTTAGCCAGTGAAGCAGGTGCTAAGATCATGAAAATGGGCGGAAATGCTTACGATGCTGTAATTGCAACACAATATGCTTTGGCCGTGGTTTATCCTCAAGCAGGAAATATTGGTGGCGGTGGATTTTTAGTGGGAGTGAAAAGTAATGGCGAGAAATTCACCATTGATTTTAGAGAAACTGCACCTGCAAAATCTTCGCGAGATATGTACCTCGATAAAAAAGGAAATGCGAATACTGATCTTTCTCAAAACGGACGTTTAGCCGTAGGTATTCCAGGTTCTGTTGCAGGATTTTATGCGACTTTGAAGTACGCAAATCTTCCGATGGAGAAGTTGATTCAACCTGCGATTGATTTAGCAGAACAAGGGTTTTCGGTAACTGAGAAAGAAGCGAATGTACTGAACAATCAGATGCAGCACTTCAATCGTCATAATAAAAACAAAACTGTTTTTCAGAAAACTTCTGCGTGGAAACAAGGTGATTTATTAATCCAAAAAGACTTGGCGCAAACGCTAAAGTTAATTCAAAAGAATGGTGCAAAAGGTTTCTACGAAGGGAAAACAGCGCAACTCATTATCGAAGAAATGAAACGCGGAAACGGAATCATTACCCAAAATGATTTGAGGAATTAGAAAGTTATTGAAAGAAAGCCACTTTCCTTTAATTATAAAGGGACTGAAATAGTATCAATGCCGTTGCCGTCAAGTGGTGGAATTTTGCTAGCGCAGATGCTGAAAATGAGCAACTTCGAAAAGTTAGAACAATACCAACATAATTCTACAGAAGCAGTTCAGATTATGGTTGAAGCAGAACGTCGTTCTTTTGCAGATCGAGCAGAATTTATGGGCGATCCAAGTTTTATTCAAGATAAAACCGAAATGCTTATTTCAGATGAATATTTAAAAAACCGTTGGAAAAGTTTTACGATGAATCGAGCAACATCAAGTTCGGTAGTGGGGAAAATTATTCCACAACCTAAAGAATCTACAGAAACAACGCATATATCAATTATCGATAAAGAAGGAAATGCCGTCGCAGTAACTACAACTTTAAATGGTTTATACGGAAGTAAAGTGGTCGTTTCTGGCGCAGGATTTTTACTCAATAACGAGATGGATGATTTCTCTGTAAAACCCGGTGTTCCTAATATGTTCGGTGCCGTCGGCGGAGAAGCGAACGCCATTCAACCCGGAAAAAGAATGCTGAGTTCGATGACGCCAACGATTGTGATGAAAAATTCAAAACCATACATTATTGTGGGAACACCTGGTGGAACGACCATTCCAACCTCAGTTTATCAATCGATCGTGAATATTATTGACTTTAAATTAAGTCCGAATATGGCGGTGAATGCACCGAAATTTCACCATCAATGGTTACCAGAAACAGTTATGGTAGAATCGAATTTTCCAGAGACGACAATTAAAGATTTGGAAAAGAATGGTTACGAGATCGCGCGAACTTCTCAAATCGGAAGAACAGAGTTAATCATCATTGATGAACAAGGAAATGCAATTGCAGTTGCAGATGGTCGTGGAGATGATTCGGTCGCAGTCGAATAATTATTTCCCCGCTAACTTTTTTAACATTCCGTTAAAGATTGCGCCGTGAAACGGCAAAACCGAATACCAATATAATCTGCCCGATAAACCAAGCGGACGGAAGGTGGCTTCCTGATGAAGGACGCCATTTTTTATTTTAAACTCCAACCAGGCTTCACCTGGAAGTTTCATTTCAGCGAACAATAAAAGGCGTTTTTCTTCTTTATTGGCGTAAAGTACTCGCCGGAAATCCACAGAGTCTCCAGCATCTAAATCGTTCATGTTTCTTCGTCCGCGGCGTAAGCCAACTCCACCAAACAACTTATCTAAAAATCCACGAATTCGCCAAAGGAAATCTGCATAATACCAGCCTGTTTTTCCGCCGATGCTGAATACTCTTTCTAGCGCTAACTGTTCATCATCAACTTCCATATCGCGAATATCTTTGTAACAGCCTTCATCAGGAACTTCTAAATACTGCCAAACTTGGCGACTGTGAAATTGATTCGTAAATGAGTCGAACCAACTCGATAAAACATCATTTTGTTTGATCTTGTCGAAGGCCATTTGTATCGCTTCATGATAAGAAAAAAGGTGGATATCTAATTGTTCTGCTAAATTATTTTTATTGGCAACAACATCAATTTTCATACTGTGTACCAAGTTTTTCGCTAGAAAATAACTGGTAGAAGTAACAAAATACAACCAATAAGATGACAACTGCGGCGTCATTATAGGAGCGATGATTATCTTTCTTTTAAGACCACGAATTTCGGCATATTGAAGCAACATTTCCTTGTATGTAACAATATCAGTTCCTGCAATATCGTAATGTTGATTATACGTAAATTCTTTTCCTAAAACACCAACTAAAAATTGCATTACATTTCTAATGGCAATCGGTTGACATCTGGTATTCAACCATTTCGGCGTAATCATGACGGGAAGTTTTTCCACTAAATCACGAATGATTTCAAAAGAGGCACTTCCGGATCCTACGATGATTCCGGCTCGAAGACAGGTCAAATTATAGACGGAACTGTGCAACGCTTCTTCTACATTTTTACGGGATTGTAAATGCTTTGAAAGTTTTTCTTCATTAATAATTCCCGTTAAAAAAACAACTTGTTTTACCTCCGTTTTTTCTAATGCGCGACGAAAATTCTCCGCTGAAATTTTTTCTTTTTCCTCAAAATCTCCTTGGCTAGAAGACATGGAATGAATTAAATAATAAGCACTTTCAATATCTTTCGGAATATTTTCTAATGTACTTTCATCTAAAAAATCATTTTCAATAACTTCTATTTGATCGATCTTCTCTTTAAATAATTTAAGTCCAAACCGATTTTTATCTCTTACAGAACATACCACGTGATGACCTTCTTCTAATAATTGAATGAGAAGTCTTTTTCCAATATAACCGGTGACGCCTGTAACAAGTATTTTCATGATGCGAGGAATTTTTCTAAAATTTTATAGCGGCTTTCAAAGATGAATTTCACTTTATTCGTTACCAGTTTTCCAGCGAATAAATCTCCTAATATCCCGAACGGCATTTTATAGTTGACAATATCGGTCATCAAAACTTCATTTTCAGAAATTTCTTTGAAATGATGTTCGTGATGCCACATCGCGTAAGGACCAAATCGTTGTTCATCTACAAAAAACTGTTGATCCTCTAAATGGGTAATTTCCGTAATCCAATTAGAACTAATTCCTGGTAAAATTCCGATTTTATATGTGATGATCTGTCCTTTGTAGGTTTTATTCGGTGGATTGTTGGTGATTCTAAACTCCATTTCTTTCGGAGTTATTTTATCTAGATTACTTGGCAAAGTAAAAAACTCCCACGCTTTTTCTAATGAAAGTGGTAACACCTGTTCGGAAGTTAAGGTATAAATTCCGGACTGTTTGGTCAAATTAATTTTCATAAGTGGAGCGAAAGTGTTTTTTAGTTTTCAAATATTCGAATAATAAGGTAATCGAATAAAGTAGGGCGAAACAGTAGAAACTATCTTCAATAGGAATCGTTCCTAATCTAATTCCTAAATTTTGAGTATCGTCGTAAGACACAACGGGTAGATCAGAATAACTTCCAGTCAACGCAGAATTCACAAAATAAAACGGAATGAATATGATGATGAAACTTAAATAAAATCGTTGTGCATATTTCCATTTAAAAATAATTTGCCCCAACATTAATAACGTAAATAATCCTAAACAAACGAACGTATATAATTTATCGTAATTAAAAACCGTCAATATTAATCCGACTACAAATAAAAAGTACGTGATCCACTGCGTTACGTTTTTCGGTAAAAATATATTTGGGAAGAAATATTTTAAAGAGTAATGAATGAAAATACTTGCATAAGGAATGAGTAAGAAAAATAACCATTCTTCAATCGGTAATTTAAGAATTCTGAAACCGATTAAATACTGATCATTAAAAGCCCAAACACCTTGGTGAGCAAAATAACTATCCCATAAAATAAAGAAAATTCCGACGGTCATGATCGCCGTGAAATAGGCTTTCCAATGCTGAATGAAATGCATTCGTTTTTTTTCAAAACTATAAACGAACGGAATCAGGAAACTGAAAACATCTAAAAGAATGTAATAATAAGATTGCAAAGTTTATTTTTTTAAAGTTGATAATCGAGCTTCTCTGAAATATTTCATCGGAACATTCAGCATTCCGAAACATTCTCCCTCTTCTTTTCCTAAATGTTTGTGATGCATTTTATGCGCTTTTCTTAATCCACGCAAATACCAATTGTTGGTCTTATCAAACCATTTAAAACGCCGATGAATTAAAACATCATGGACTAAAAAGTACAAAATTCCGTAAATCAAAATGCCAAGCCCGATGAAGAATAGATAGTTAATTCCGCCGACTGTTCCGTACCAAAATAACAACATGCTCGGAATCGCGAACACGATAAAGAACGCATCATTCTTTTCGAAGACGTGAGGATAACCAGGCTGATGGTGATCTTCATGTAAATACCAACCAAGGCCGTGCATAATGAATTTATGCGTAAGCCAAGTAACTCCTTCCATTGTTATAACGACACCTATTGTTAAGGCAATAAATCCTACAATTTCCATTTTATAATTTTAGGTAATCTTTAATGTATATTTTCAAATCTTTGTCGTCCTCACTCATATACTCTTTCGTCAAATATGCGCGATCTTCTTTAATATCACGATTATATCCTAAAAAATTTGGAGCGTTTTCTTGTGTAATTAAGCGCATCAAGCGGATTTCTAGATTTGTTGGATCTGATTTTAAGGCTTGGTCCATGAATTTTTTTCCATCATTAAAATAAGAGATTTTCTTCAGAGGATTATAAGCATGCTTTGCCATAAAGAATTTACCCACCGCTAAAAATCCTATATAAATAGGCTCTTTGGAATCTTGATAAGAAGTTGTAGATTTTTCAATTAAAGTTTTTGCGGCACGTTCGGAACTTTCGCCGGTTTGCAGCAATTTTCTGTATTCTTTTAAATTTTGAGAAAACATGATGTTTGAGATTAAGAGGAGTATAAAAATTCCGAATCTTTTCATTAAAGTAAATTCAAATTTTTGTTTAAAATCATTTCACCAAAAAGATACATTTTTCTTGCATTAGAAACACGAATTCTTTTCGTTAAAAGTAATTCTGGTTTCGTCTTTCTGATTTTCTTAAATAAATTAAAGTAATATTTATAAGCCATAAATACGGCTAATTTACTCGAAATTGGTAACATTTTAATTCCAATTTTCGCGTGAGCAAAATCTTGCGCAATATCTTTTTCAATATCAATTTTATCTTGAGCAGAAAAGTTTTTAAAATCTACTCCTGGAAAATAGGTTCTATTCAAATCATTAAAATCTGCACTAATATCTCTTAAAAAATTAATTTTCTGAAAGGCAGCACCTAAACTTTGAGCGTAAGGTTTCAATTTTTCATATTCCGGCACATTTCCATTTACAAAGACTTTAAGACACATAAGACCAACAACTTCTGCCGAGCCGTAAATGTATTCGTTGTACTTTTCGTCGCTCAAATCCTTTATTTCGCTTAAGTCCATTTTCATTGAATGTAAAAAAGCATCCACCAAATGTTGAGGGATTTTCTGCTCGCGCTGTGTATGACAAAAAGAGTGTAAAATCGGATTTAAAGAAATCCCTTTTTCTTTTGCGGTGTGATAATTATTTTCAAAATCATCCATCAAACCTGCCTTATCATAATCGTGGAAAGTATCTACAATCTCGTCGGCCAGACGAACAAACCCATAAATATTATAGATGTGTTGCCTAATTTCTGGTTGAAATAAAGAAGAAGCCTTGTAAAACGAAGTGCTATATTTTTGCGTGACCATCTTTGATGATTGGCCACAAAAGGAGTTAAATATTTCTAAATTATTCATAGGTTAGAATATTTTATTTTGATGTTGAATAATATAATCGGTCACTACTTTTCCTGAAATTAATGCTGGTGGAACACCTGGACCAGGAACGGTTAACTGACCTGTATAAAATAGATTTTTAATTTTTTTGTTGCTGATGCTTGGTCTCAAAATAGAAGTTTGCAAAAGGGTGTTGGCTAAGCCGTAGGCATTGCCGCGACAAGAGTTATACCGGTCTTTAAAATCCTGAACGCCAAAACTTTTCTTAAACAAAACCGAACTACGTAAATCTACGTCAATATTTTTTGTTATGCGATCCATAATTAATTCAAAATAGCGATCATGAATTTCTTGATTATCTTCTAAATCTACCGCCACTGGAATTAAGAAAAAACCAATTTCTTTACCTTCCGGACAGAGATCTAAATCCGTCTTGGACGAAAAGTTTGCGTAGAACAAAGGTTTTTTTGGCAACTTCGGTTCGTCATAAATATCAACCGCATGTTGTCCAAAATCAGTATCAAAGAATAAGTTATGGTGTTGAAGTTCTGGAACTTTTTTATCAAAAGCGACATAATATAAAAAGGAAGAAGGTGCGAAAACTTTATTTTGCCAATATTGATAGCCATAATTTTTTTCTTCCGTTTTAAGCAGTTTTTCAGTGTGCGCATAATCAGCGCCTGAAATCACTAAATCTGCCTCGAAGGTGTCTGTTTTTGTTATTACTCGTTTTGCAATATTGTTTTCTGTTTCTATTTTGGTAACTTCTTGATTAACGTGTAACTCCACGCCCAATTCTTTTGCTAATCGAACCATTCCCATAGCCACGGCATTAAAGCCACCTTTTGGATACCACGTTCCTAAACCGAAATCTGCATGATTCATGAAATTATAAAATGCTGGAGTATTTTGTGGTTTTGCGCCTAAAAATAAAACAGGAAATTCCAAAATGCTTTGCAGTTTTGGATTTTTAATATTCTTTCGAACGGTTTGCGATATATTCTGCACAAAGAGATTTAATCTTGTTGCAGTTTCTACACTTACTAATTCTAAAAGCGATTTTCCGGGATTGTAAACGAGATCTTTCATAGCGATCTCATAATTGCCTCGAGCATCTTTCATGAATTTCCGCAGATGTTTTCCGCTTCCAGGTTCAATTTCTTCAAATTTTGCAACGATCTTTTCAGGTTCATCTGAAATATCGATGTAATCATCTTTACCGAAATATACTCTGTAACCTGGCGACAGTTTTTGTAATTGGTAGTAGTCAGAAACTTTCTTTCCGAAATCAGAAAAGAATCGTTCGAAGATGTCCGGCATCCAATACCAGCTTGGACCCATATCAAATTTAAATCCATCGATTTCTAACAGTGAAGCACGACCGCCCAACTGCTCGTTTTTTTCTAAAACCTGAACGGCATAGCCGGCTTTAGCCATATAACAGGCAGAAGCAATAGCAGAAAATCCGGATCCAATAATGACTACTTTTTTCATCGATAATAATAATGGAACAAAACTATACTTTTATTTTCGTAATAGAAAATATATTTACTAAATTTGTGCTATAAATAATTACCAAGTTATGAAAATTATAGAAGTCAATCAGGAAATAATCTTAGATCTTTACTCTAAATATGTCCTTAGAAATAATAAAAAACCGCTCAATGTTTATACATTTTGTGAAGAGCATAAATTTGCCGAAGCCGAATTCTATTCGTTTTACACCAGTTTCGATCAGTTAGAAGCAGATTATTTAAAATACTTTCTTCAACAAAGTCTTCAACTGATCTCTGCAGAAGAGAACTACTACACTTTAGATGCGAAAACTAAATTACTATCATTCTATTATACTTTTTTCGAACAACTAACCATCAACAGAAGTTTGGTGATGTATCTAATAGGTTCCGATAAAAACAACTTAGATAATCTGAAAAAGTTGTGGTCGTTGAAAAAAGAATTTCAACAATTCATCAAATCTTTAGACATTTCAGAACCAATAATAGATACTGGAAATGATCGAATGGCTAAAATGGAACGATACAAAAACAAAGGAATTGAAGAATTGTATTGGGGACATTTTATGGCAACGTTAAAATTCTGGATGGAAGATACCAGTCCAAACTTTGAGAAAACCGATATTTTTATCGAGAAGTCAGTTGATACCAGTTTCGAATTATTTGAAATAAAACCATTGAAGAAATTAATTGATTTAGGAAAATTTCTCTTTAATGAAAAAGTAAAAAATAAATAATGAAAACATTAGATAAAATACCGACAAGCAAAATACAGCGCGCCAGTAAATTAATTTCTACAGGTGCTAAAGTTGGGGTTAACTACTTAAAATATTATGGTGACAAAATTACCAAAACGGAAGAAGAAGCAAAGAATACTTTAAATGAAAATAACGCAACTGACATTTATGACAGTTTAAAAGAATTGAAAGGAAGTGCCTTAAAAGTAGCGCAGATGCTCAGCATGGAAAAGAATATTCTCCCGGCCGCTTATGTAGAAAAGTTTTCTCTGTCACAATTTCAGGTTCCACCTTTATCAGCGCCGTTGGTTGCAAAGATCTTTAAAACCTATTTTGGTAAAAAACCAAATGAACTTTTTGATCATTTTGAACCGAATTCAACTAATGCCGCCAGTATTGGACAAGTTCACAGAGCCATGAAAGATGGAAAAGAATTGGCTGTAAAAATTCAATATCCCGGAGTTTCTGATTCTATTTCTTCAGATTTAGCGATGGTGAAACCGATTGCGATGAAGATGTTTAATATTAAAGGAAAGAATTCTGATCAATATTTTAAAGAAGTAGAAGATAAATTGTTAGAAGAAACGGATTACGTTTTAGAGATTAATCAAAGCTTAGAAATTAGAAAAAGTTGTGAAAACTTACCAAATCTTGCTTTTCCCGATTACTATCCAGAATATTCCAACGATCGAATTATCACCATGGACTGGATGCACGGAAAACATCTTTCGACTTTCTGCGCAGAGAATACAGACCCAAAATTAGCCAATCAAGTCGGTCAGGCACTTTGGGATTTCTACATGTTCCAGATTCACAAATTGCGTAAAGTGCATGCTGATCCGCATCCAGGGAATTTTTTAGTTTCTGAAGAAGGAACTTTAATTGCGATTGATTTTGGCTGTATGAAAAGTATTCCAGAGGATTTTTACATCCCTTATTTCGAATTAGCAGTTCGGGAAAATCTGGATAATAGAGAATTTTTAGATGCTAAATTGTTGGAGTTAGAAATTATCCGTTTAGATGATAGTGAAGACGAGAAACAATTTTTCACAGAAATTTTCTACGAATTGTTGTATTTATTTACCACGCCTTTTCAAGAAGAAAACTTTGATTTCTCCGATGGAAAATTCTTTGCTGCAATTGCAGATCTTGGACAGAAATATGCGAAGAACACCCAAATGAAAGGAAGAAATGCAAACCGAGGATCGCGTCACTTTATTTATATGAACAGAACTTTCTTCGGCTTGTATAACTTAATGCACGACATCAAAGGAGATAATATTATTATTAACAATTACAAAAACTTTCAATAAAATTGATATTAAACGCTGCACAAATCGACCGTGTGATCGAAATGGCTTGGGAAGATCGAACGCCTTTTGAAGCGATCAAATATCAGTTTTTGCTTGCCGAAAAAGAGGTGATTGCTTTGATGAGAAAAGAATTGAAAAGAAGTTCTTTTAATTTGTGGCGTGCTCGTGTAAATTCGGGAGTAAGTCAAAAGCATCGATTTAAAAGGAATGAGGAAATAGGCCGCTTTCGATGCTCAAGACAACGTACTATTTCTCGAAATAAAATTAGCAAAAGGTAAAATGCAGCAAGACGATTCGGTGTTGATCATTAATAAAAAGATGATCGAAGAAGGCGAAAAATTGTATCGAACAAAACTGATTAATTCCTTAGCGGGAATTCGTCAAGTTGCGTTAATTGGAACTCGGTCAGAAAACGGACTAGAGAATGTAGCCATATTTAATTCATTGATTCATTTGGGTGCGAATCCGCCTTTATTTGGATTTATTTCGCGACCAGATTCTGTAGAGCGCGATACGTTGGAAAACATTAGAACTACGGAAAGCTACACGCTCAATTTTATGCATAAAAAGTGGGTGAAAGAAGCACATCAGACTTCAGCGAGATATCCTAAAGATGTTTCAGAATTTGAAGCCGTTGGATTAACGCCACAATATTTGGGAAATACATTTGCACCATTTGTGGAAGAAGCGACTATTAAAATTGAACTGAAGTTTCAAGAAATCGCAGATATTAAAATCAACAGCACGAAAATGATTATCGGAAGTGTCGACAAAATAATTATTCCAAAGGATTTATTGGCAGAAGATGGTTTGGTAAGAGCAGATGAGTTGTTATTAAGTGGCGGTTTAGATGCTTATTATACTGCGGAATTTCTAGAGCAGTTGCCTTATGCAAAACCCTAAATAATCTTGAAGAATATTAAAAAAGAAAATCTTTCAGTCAAGATTTGTCCAGTCTGCGAAAGAGAATTTTCCTGGAGAAAAAAATGGGAAAAAGATTGGGAAAACGTTTTGTATTGTAGCGAAAGATGCAGGAGAAATAAAATTTAAAAAACTAATATGAAAAACATACTCATCGTCGGTGCCGGCAAAGGAATCGGTTTACAGACGGCCGAACTTTTAAAAGACGAAAATCTTTTTACGATCTCTAGAAGTCGAACTTCAGCATTAGATGAATTAGAATCGCAATTTTTTGAAATAGATGTCTCTAAAAGTGATTTGAGTGAATTATCTTTGCCCGACGAATTACATGGATTGGTTTTTTGTCCAGGATCAATTAATTTAAAACCTTTTAATCGGTTAACAGAAGAGGATTTCCTTACAGATTTTAACCAAAACTTTATGGGCGCGGTTAAGGTGATTCAAAAATATTTGCCGGCTTTGAAGAAATCTAAATCTGCTAGTATTGTTCTTTTTTCCACCGTTGCTGCAAAATTAGGAATGCCGTTTCATACATCGATTGCCGCCAGCAAAGGAGCGATTGAAGGTTTTGCTAAAAGTTTAGCCGCAGAATTAGCAGTTGCAAATATTCGAGTCAATGTCATTGCACCGTCTCTTTCTGACACTACTTTAGCAGCACAATTGCTTTCGACGGATGAGAAAAGAATTGCGTCCGCGAAGAGACATCCGCTGCAGAGAATAGGAACGCCAGACGATAGTGCACAACTCGCGGAGTTTCTGATTTCAGATAAAAGTACGTGGATGACTGGCCAAATAATCGGTCTTGATGGTGGCTTGGGAAATATAAAATTATAAAAAATTAGACTTTATGGAACTAAATTTAATCATAGATATTCTGACCGAATTAGACACCTTTAAAAAAAATCAACCAAGCAATCAAACTACTTTGGAGGATTTCCGCTTATACTTAAATGAAAAAGCGTACGAAAAGGAAACTCCAAGGAATTTAACCGATAAATTTGATCTACAAGTATATGATCTCGAAAACGAAATTGCAAAGCAGGTCATCATGTTAGGTCGATATTCGAAACATTTGATCAAAAAATCTTTAGAAAATCATGTAGATTTAGTTAATGAAGATTTTACGTATTTATTTAGATTAATGGATTATCCATCTCTAACTAAAATGCAATTGGTAGAAAAAAATGCGCACGAAAAACAGACTGGAATTGAAATTATTAAAAGGTTAGTTCGAAACGGTTTACTCATTGAAAGTCCGGATGAAAATGATAAAAGAAGTACACGGATCTCTGTAACCGAAAAAGGCAAAAAAGTATTTGCCGAATCGATGAAAGATATCACCGTGGCTTCTAAAATAATGTGCGGGAAACTAGATAATTCAGAGAAGGAAAATCTGCTCGATTCGCTAAAAAAATTAAATACGTTCCATCATACGATCTATACTAATTTACGAAATGAAAATCCGGGGGAAATTTTGAAAATGGTGCACAATGGCTAATAAAATTTCTATTTTTTGGTTTCGTCGAGATTTAAGATTAGTAGATAATCATGGTCTTTTCCAGGCTTTAAATTTGTCTGAAAATGTATTACCCATTTTTATTTTTGATACAGAAATCCTCTCTAAATTAGAAAATAAGCAAGATAAACGCGTTGATTTTATCATGCAGGCTTTACAAACGCTTAATAAGTATTTAGAAAAATCAGGAAAATTGATCAAAATCTATTACGGTAAACCTTTAAATGTTTTTAAAGAACTGACCAACGATTATCAAGTAGAAGCGGTTTTCTGTAATGAAGATTATGAACCTTCCGCTATTAGAAGAGATCTGGAAATTGAAACATTTTTAAATGAAAATAATATTGATTTTAAAACTTATAAAGACCAAGTTCATTTTCATAAAGACGACATTTTAAAGTCAGATGGTACGCCATACACTATTTACACGCCATTTTCAAAACAATGGCTGATAAAATATAATGAACAGGAAATTGAGTTTTATCCGAGTGCGAAATTACTCGATCGCTTTATCGATGTAGATAAACAGGAAATCTCTTTAGAAAAAATTGGGTTCGAAAAAACCGATTATCAGTTTAAAGCGCCTGAAATTAGCAGCGCTATTCTAAAGACCTATCACGAAACCCGAAATTTTCCGACCACCAAAACTTCTGAAATGAGTGTTCATAATCGTTTCGGAACTATTAGCGTTCGGAAACTGGCTTCAGAAGCAAGGAAACTTAATGAAACTTATTTAAAGGAACTGATCTGGCGGGAGTTTTTTATGCAAATTCTGTATCATTTTCCAAAAGTCGTAAATGAATCGTTCAAAAGAAAATATGATAATATTGAGTGGTTGTACGACGACGAACTCTTGCAAAAATGGCAAGAAGGAAAAACCGGTTATCCTATTGTGGATGCAGGAATGCGACAATTAAATGAGAGCGGATTTATGCACAATCGAGTCAGAATGGTTTGCGCCAGTTTTTTCACTAAACATTTATTGATGGATTGGCGAATTGGTGAGGCTTATTTTGCAGAGAAATTGTTAGATTACGATCTGTCAGCCAACAATGGAAATTGGCAATGGGCAGCAGGAAGTGGATGTGATTCAGCGCCGTATTTTAGAATTTTTAATCCAGAAGCACAGCAGAAAAAATTTGATCCCGACTTTAAATATATTAAAACTTGGATAAAAGAATTTGGAACTGACGATTATCCAGCACCAATTGTTGATCATAAATTTGCCAGAGAAAGAGCCTTGGAAACCTACAAAAAAGGTCTGGATTCAGCCATCAACTAAAATATTTTAAGAAAGGATTTTTAAACTTTTCGGCAAGACTTTAAGATAAATAGGAGAGTCGATCTCGTTATATTCGCCATCTAAATGCCAATCTTTGGTGCTGACTGTAAAATCCAGTTCTGACACGGATAAAAAAGTAACGTACGCATTTTCTTTCATAGTTTTTGCGAACATTCTAAAAGCGAAAGTAGCCCCGTAAATCATCGGAAATTTTTTCACCAAAACAATCTCCGCTAGACCATCAACGGTGCTGGCATGTGGCGCGATATAAGCATTGTTGCCAAATTGCCTTGTGTTTGCGATGTTCAACATTAAATATTCTCCGTTGTACTTTTGAAAACCATCGGTTAAGAAATTCACTTCGATTGGTTTATACGAAAAGTAGGTGCTCATGGAAGTTTTGATGTAATTCTTAAATCCACGGCCTGTTTGTTCAAATTGCTTCACCACTTTTCCGTCGAAGCCAGTTCCGGAAACATTGATAGAAAGTCGGTCATTCACTTTAAAAGTATCAATTTCTCGAATTTTTTTCTGTTTAATTTTATCTAAAAGTTGTGCTAGATTTTTATTAAAATTATTTTCATTGGAAAAGCCGTTTCCCGAACCGGCCGGAAAAATCGCTAGTATTTTCCCTGTGTTGATCAATTGTTTCGCCACCGAAGAAATAGTGCCATCGCCACCGACAGCCACGAATATCTCAGTTGAAGCAAAGTTTTCTTTGATGAATTTTTCTGTGCCTACCAATGATTCGGAAATATAAATATTGGGATTGATAACATGAGTTTGAAGTAAAGTTACAAACGGTTTGTAATTTTTCTTGGCAGAAAAAGGATTGATAATAAAGGCGACATTTTCCATGGTGGACAAAAATAGAAAAAGCAGGTTAGAAAACCTGCTTTAAAAAATGTTATAAATCTTGTCTTTTAATAAACTCTGCGGTCAGAAAAGGCTTAATATCTGCTAGGGAAACTTTAATTAGAACGGGTCCAGCGGCGTAGGCGGTAATTTCATATTGATTATAAAGGAAATATAAATAGTTTTTGTCAAAATAGAAATTATTATTTAACGGAATTTCCTTGACTAATAGCATTTGTGCTTGATCTTTATCGGAATCATTGCTCAAGAAATTATCCATCAAAATTTTATCCCAAATTTTTGATTCTGTTTCAGATACGACATCTGTTAATTGTAAAGTTTTTTTATTCTTAAGATCAAATACTTTGTAAAATTCATAATAATAACCGTGCGCTCCGCCAGTATAACCGTCTCCAGTGTAGCGAATGGTCATCATATCATTTTCTTTAGAAAAAACTTTCATACTAGAATTGCTATTCCATGTCTGGTGAAAGTCTGGCTTAAAATCCTTCAAAGATAGTTTTTGCTCTTCAAAATATTCCTTCTTCTTTTTTTCTAAGGCTTGTGTAAGATTCTCTTTTGAATAGTCATCTAGGCGAATTTTCTCCACTGAAAAAATAGAATCCAAAAGTGTTTTGTCTTCTAACGTATGAAAATATAAAACGGCAGACTGAAAACCGACCGTAAGATTTTTATCAATTTTTAAGGAATCGTTAACCTTTACAGAATCCACCGAAAAATTAACTACTTTATTTACTTCTTCATTTTCTGTACTACTTTCTGCGGAAACTTTTCCTTTGTCACAACTCATCAAAGCGATTGATAAGACGATCGATATACCTAAAACTTTTTTCATGTCGTAAATTTAACGAAATAAATCTTTTTATGGAAATTACCTAATTACGTAGAAACCAAAAAAAAACTGTTCAAATGAATGAACAGTTTTAGTAAATATCTTAATATTGATTAAACGTCGATTTTTGCATAGATCGCATTTTTTTCGATAAATGCTCTTCTTGGCGGTACTTCGTCGCCCATTAGCATAGAGAAGACATTGTCTGCCTCTGCTAAACTATCGATTCTGATCTGTTTTAAAGTTCTTTTATCTGGATTCAGCGTCGTATCCCAAAGTTGTTCTGGATTCATTTCCCCCAGACCTTTATAACGTTGAACTTCAACGCCTTTTCCGTCTGGAGACATTTCCAAAGTGATTTCTTCACGCTCTTTTTCATTGTAGGCATAAACCTTTTTACTTCCTTTTTTCAATAAATATAAAGGTGGTTGAGCGATATAAATATATCCATTCTCAATTAATTCCTTCATATATCTAAAGAAAAACGTCAAAATTAAAGTTGCAATGTGAGCACCATCAATATCGGCATCACACATGATCACAATTTTGTGATATCTTAATTTGGCAATATTCAAAGCCTTGCTATCTTCTTCTGTTCCTACAGAAACTCCAAGTGCGGTGTAAATATTTTTGATCTCTTCATTGTCGTAAACCTTATGAAGCATTGATTTCTCAACATTTAGAATTTTACCACGTAAAGGTAAAATCGCTTGAAAGTGTCGATCTCTACCTTGCTTTGCTGTTCCACCTGCCGAATCTCCCTCGACTAAAAATAGTTCAGAAATCGCAGGATCTTTAGAGGAACAATCCGATAGTTTTCCTGGTAATCCGCTACCGCCCATTGGCGATTTGCGCTGTACCATTTCTCTCGCTTTCTTCGCCGCTTGTCTGGCTTTTGCTGCAAGAACTACTTTTTGTACGATGATTTTTGCCTCGTTCGGATTTTCTTCCAAAAAGTTAGAAAGCATTTCTCCAACAATTTTGTCAACCGCTCCAGAAACTTCTGAGTTACCTAATTTCGTTTTGGTCTGGCCTTCAAACTGAGGTTCCATCACCTTCACAGAAATCACGGCTGTTAATCCCTCACGGAAATCATCTCCTGTAACTTCTACTTTTTCTTTAGCTGGTAATCCTAATTCATCTGCAAATTTTTTCAAAGTTCTTGTTAAAGCTCTTCTAAAACCTGCAAGGTGAGTTCCGCCTTCGTGGGTATTAATATTGTTAACGTATGAATGTAAATTTTCGGTGTAAGAGGTATTGTAACGCATGGCTACTTCCACAGGAATATTATCTTTTTCGCCTTCCATAAAGATCACATTATTCATAATGCTTTCTCGGTTTCCGTCGATATATTCTACAAATTCTTTTAAGCCACCTTCAGAATGAAAAACTTCGTATTTCACGACGCCTTCTTCATCCACCATTCTTTCGTCGGTCAGCGTAATGGTAATTCCTTTATTTAAATAAGAAAGTTCGCGTAATCTACTGGCTAAAGTGTCATAACTATAAGTGATCTCCTGAAAGATCGAGTTATCTGGTTGAAAGAAAACTTCAGTTCCACGATCTTCTGTAGTGCCAATTTCTTCAACATCTGCAAGCGCTTCACCTTTAGAGAATTTTTGCTGATATACTTTACCGCCTCTGTTTACAGTGGCAATCAAAGAAACAGAAAGTGCGTTTACCACAGAAACTCCAACTCCGTGCAATCCACCAGAAACTTTATAGGAATCTTTATCGAATTTTCCACCTGCACCAATCTTGGTCATTACCACTTCCAGAGCAGATTTTTGTTCTTTTTCGTGAAAGTCAACTGGAATTCCACGACCATTATCTTTAACGGTGATCGATTCACCTTCATGAATAACTACTGAAATCTGATCGCAATGTCCGGCTAATGCCTCATCAATTGAATTGTCTACTACTTCGTAAACTAAATGGTGCAGACCTCTAAGACCAACATCACCAATGTACATCGAGGGACGTAACCTCACGTGCTCCATTCCTTCTAACGCCTGGATGCTACTTGCTGTATATTCTTTTTGACTCATATTTTTTTCTATTCATCAAAGCGAACTGGCTTTGAATATTTTAATACTTTTTAGTTAAAGTTTTGTTGAAAATGGAATGCTGATTTCCCATTTTAAAAGACCAACAAATATACAGATTTCAGATGGAATATGAAAGTTAATGAAGTCATAAAATCAGGACCTTTAACACCAAAAAAATCCTCAAAAAGTTGAGGATTTAGAAATTTGGAATGTTGAGAAATTAGACTGTTTTCATTAAAACTACGTCATCAATCTTCTCAACTTTAATCAAATTGTATTTGGTCAATATTTTCGCTGCTTTGTCCCATTTCTTGCCAGAAAGCTGACTGCGAGTTTTTACGTCAGTTAACTGCATAGGCTCTTCTTGGCTGTTTAAAATTTCTAAGATTACTTTCTCATCTTCTTCCAATTCAACTTGTGGAACCGTTTTTTCGGGTTTCATCTGTGGGAAGAACAAAACTTCCTGTATCGATGGATTGTTCGTTAAAAACATGATCAAACGGTCCATACCGATTCCTAAACCAGATGTTGGCGGCATTCCGTATTCCAACGCTCGCAAGAAATCCTGATCGATAAACATGGCTTCATCATCGCCTTTTTCACCCAGTTCCATTTGCGCTTCGAAACGTTCTCTCTGATCGATCGGATCATTTAATTCCGAATAAGCATTTGCGATTTCTTTACCACAAACCATTAATTCAAAACGTTCAGTCAATCCTTCTTTCGTTCTGTGTTTCTTTGTTAGAGGCGACATTTCGATAGGGTAGTCGGTAATAAAAGTCGGCTGAATAAAGTTTCCTTCACATTTCTCGCCGAATATTTCATCAATTAATTTTCCTTTACCCATCGTTTCATTCACTTCAACACCGATCGATCTCGCAAAATCAAAAAGTTCTTGTTCGGATTTTCCAGTGATATCGAATCCAGTAAATTTCTGAATGGCTTCTGTCATCGAAATTCTTGGATAAGGTGCTTTCCAGTTGATCGTATGTTCATTGAATGTAGAATCCGTTGTTCCGTTAACCTGGATCGCTGAAAATTCTAATAATTTCTCGGTGAAATCCATCATCCAGTTGTAATCTTTGTAGGCAACGTAAATTTCCATCGCCGTAAATTCTGGATTATGCGTTCGATCCATTCCTTCATTTCTAAAGTTTTTGGAGAATTCATAAACACCGTCAAATCCACCTACGATCAATCTTTTTAAATATAATTCATTGGCAACTCTTAAATACAAGGGAATATCTAAAGCGTTTTGATGAGTGATAAATGGTTTTGCAGCCGCACCACCTGGAATTGCCTGTAAAATCGG
>JBBSRZ010000026.1:0-29111 GCA_038242555.1 Flavobacteriales bacterium
AAGAATTTTTTATCAGAAGAAGGAAAGGAAATCCTTCAACGGAAAATGCGCCACGCTAAAATTAATTTCAATGATGAAGAAATTAATAAAATGCAAAAATTCTTCAATTTAAAAACTTCACAAGAATTATTTCTCAAGTTTCAAAACGGTGATTTAGATATTGGTGACGTTAAAAAGTACACCGAAGGAAAAGGAATCTTCAGTAACATCATGCAACGTTTCCGGAAATCTCCAGTTAAAAATGAGGTTTATGAAGAAGCGCCTGAAACCAATCTCGATATGATTGTTTTTGGGAAAGATGAAGAAAAATTGAACTATTCCTACGCCAAATGCTGTACTGTAATTCCGGGTGACAAAATTTTCGGATTCATCACCATTTCCGATGGGATTAAAGTTCATAATGATAATTGTCCGAATGCTATTAATCTGCGTGCTCAATACGATTATCGAGTCATGTCTGCGAAATGGGTCAACGAAGAAAGTTTCAAAAACAGAATTAAAATTGAAATCGAAGGTCTGGACAGAATGGGTATGATCAATGATATCACGGCGGTCATCAGTAATAATATGAACATGGACATGAAAAGTATGTCGATCGAATCCAACAACGGTATTTTCTTAGGAAATATTAATCTGGAAGTTCGCAATAGAAGTCAGTTAGACGAAACCTTTAAACAATTAAAAAACATAAACGGCATTTCACGAGTAAAACGTTTGTAATTCAATTCTAAAATATATTTATGCTCATTACTGATTATTTCAAAAAATTCCTGCACAGTTCTCAATCTTCAGGAATCATTTTAATTCTTTGTGTTTTAGTTTCTCTATTTATCGCGAACTCATCGGCTGGCGTTGCGTTCCAAAATATATTAGATACGCGTATCGGTACCGATATTTTTAACTTAAATTACCCAATTAGCATTTGGATTAATGACGGTTTGATGGCGATTTTCTTTTTACTGGTCGGTTTAGAAATTAAACGGGAAATTGTAGAAGGAGAACTTTCAACATTTAAATCTGCATCCTTACCAATCATTGCTGCAGTAGGTGGAATGGTGGTTCCCGGTTTGATTTATTTCTTGTTTAATCAAGGAACGGAATACGCCGGAGGTTGGGCAATACCAATGGCGACCGATATCGCCTTTTCTTTAGCTATCATTTCGATGTTGGGAAAACGCGCTCCCCTTTCTTTAAAAATATTTTTAGCTGCTTTAGCCATTGTTGATGATTTAGGCGCAATTATGGTGATCGCCATTTTTTACACCGATCAACTTCATTGGGATTATTTAGGTTACAGTGCTGCGATGGTTGTGATTCTTATCTTGCTTAATTATTTCAAATTTAAAAAACATGTATTCTATGTAATTCCGGGATTATTTCTCTGGTATTTCATGCATCATTCGGGAATTCACGCGACGATTGCGGGCGTGTTAATGGCTTTCACAATTCCTACAAATATTTCGGTGACGAAAATCTCGCCGCTGGAAAAAATGGAACAGAAATTACATCTTCCTGTTAATTTCCTGATTATGCCGATTTTCGCTTTAACGAACACGAATATTACTTTTAAAGATGGAATGGTCGACGGATTGTTTACCAACTTTGGGTACGGAATTATCTTCGGATTAATTTTTGGAAAAATTATCGGAATTAATTTATTTTCCTATATTTTCATCAAACTAAAAATAAGCAACTTACCCGATAAAAGTTCTTGGTCTCAAATGATTGGAGCAGGTTTACTGGCCGGAATTGGTTTCACAATGTCTATTTTCATTGCTTTACTTTCCTTTAAAGGACAACAGGAAATTCAGGATGAAGCAAAGTTCGCTATTTTAGTTGCCTCAATTATTGCAGGATTCGCAGGTTTTTCTGTATTGAGATATATTGGCAGAAAGAGAGAAAAATTGGAACAAATAGAAAACTAAATAATTTCTATTACTTTTCAACTTGAATATGATGGTGTTCTTCTAGAGTTTTTGCCTCACTGATAACGTTGGCTGAGAAATCTAAATCGGTGGAAGTCATTTCATCTGCAATCATTTTTTCGACGCGTACTTTCTTGATGGCAATATTTAATTCGTTCCCTAAAAGAATTAAAATAATATTGATATTTACCCAAACCATCACTAAAATGATTGTTCCGATCGAGCCGTAAAGGACATTGTAGCGCGCAAAATCTCGAACGTAAATAGCAAATAAGTAAGTGACTAAAACAAATAAAATTGTAGTTAAAATTGCGCCCGGAACCGCCTGTTTAAAAGTGGTGATCTTTAAACAACCCACCCAATAAAATAAAGCCAATAATATAAAGTAGAAAATCGGAAAAGAAATAAATCCAATAATCTTCGACATATTATTCACCAACCAAGAAATATTGATTTCTGGCGTAAACAGTTTCAGCACTACTTCACTATAATAAACACCCAATAAGGAGGCAAGAATTAAGGCAATAAAAGCAATCGTAATGACGAACGCTACCAAATATTCTTTCACTAATCCTCTCTGCAAATTCGTATTAATATTGAAGCCATTAATTAAAGAATGCGTTCCATTAATGGCAAAAACCATCGCAAATACGATCGTAAGATTGCTGATGTTTTTAATATTTGGAATAATATAATTCTGAATATATCCCGAAACATCAGTTTGAATATTCGCCGGCAAAATATTATGCAGCAGGATTTCGAAGATGTAAAACTGCAGTTTATCGTAATGTGGCAGATATGGAAGTAAGGAAAGTAAGAATAAAATAAATGGAAAAAGACTCAGAAAAAAACTCCACGATATACTGGCAGCACTTCGGCCGATCTGCATTTTAAACACGCCCTCACCGTAAATTTCAAACATTTTTAAAAGAGAAATTCCCAAAAACGGAATGTGAATCTCATCTAGAAAGTTCTTTATTTTGATGATGAAGTGTGGAGTTTTAAGACCCATTAATTTATATTTGCAAAACAAAGATAACAAATGCGAATTAATTTAGTGTGCATGGGCAAAACCGATGATAAAGAAATTACCAAACTGGTTAATTATTATCAAAATCGGTTGCCTAAATACTGGAATTTTGAGATCGTAGAAATTCCTGATGTGAAGAATGCTAAAAATCTGACACCTGAATTACTTAAAAAAGAAGAAGGAAAGTTATTCCTAAATTTAATTGATAATTCTGATATGGTAATTCTTTTAGACGAAAAAGGAAAACAATTTACCAGCCGAGAATTTGCGATTAAAATTGATCAATGGATGAGTTCTTCTGTAAAAAAAGTGAATCTAATAATCGGAGGCGCGTACGGATTTTCGGAGGAAATGTATGATCGAGCCAATGAGAAAATGTCTTTGTCCAAAATGACTTTTACGCATCAAATGATTCGCTTATTTTTTGTCGAACAGATTTATCGAGCAGATCAAATTCTTCAAGGAAAACCTTACCACAACGATTAATTATTCTACACTTTTTTTAACTGCGGCATTTATTAATACAGGCGTATTTCATTATCTTGTAGTTTACCACAAAAAATGTGAAATGGTACATTATTTTCTTTGTAAGCTGAAAATTAATTATGCCGCTGCAACAATTCGAAAAATACACCAAATTCTTTTCTTTTATTCTTAAATACTACAATAGTGATCTAGTAAAATCAACTGCAAACTCCGCGATGGACGAGATGGCTGCTGAAGAATCATCTGCCGATGATTTTAATGACAAACCAGAAGAATTGGTAGAAGATCTAAAAAAAATGGGACCGACTTATGTAAAGTTAGGACAACTTCTTTCTACGCGCCCAGATTTATTGCCAGACTCTTATCTAAAAGCGCTTGCCGATTTACAAGATGATGTTGGAACGATTACTTATGAAGAAGTAGAAAGAATATTTGAAGAAGAGATCGGCGTTCAAATTAATAAAGCATTTACATCCTTTGAGAAAGAACCATTAGCAAGCGCTTCGATTGGTCAAGTTCACAAAGCGGTTCTCCCGTCTGGTCGTGAAGTTGCCGTAAAAATCCAGAGACCCGGCATTCGCAAGAACTTTTTCGATGATTTAGATACCTTGAAAGAAATGGCTGCTTTCGCAGTCAAACATTCAAAAGAAGCGAAAAAATATGCGCTAAATAATATCGTTGAAGAGTTACGTTATATTTTATTAAATGAACTTGACTATCAGAAAGAAGCACAGAATCTTTTAACGCTCAAAGAAAATTTGAAGGAATACAAAAACCTTCTTATTCCTGAGCCTATATTGGAATATTCGTCGTCTAAGGTTTTAACAATGGATTATATCGAAGGAAAAAAAATTACTTCGATTGGAAATTTAAAGAAACTAGAGACCGACTTCACTCCACTTATTGATGAATTAGTTGAGGCCTATTTAAAACAAATTATCGTTGATGGATTTGCACATGCTGATCCGCATCCCGGCAATATCCATCTTACTGCAGACAACAAAGTAGCTTTAATGGACTTGGGAATGGTGGCGAAGTTCGGTCCCAAATTAATGGAGAAAATCATGATGCTTTTAGTTTCCATTAGTAAAAAAGATGGCGATGCGATGACCGAAGCGTTATTAGAAATGTCAGAAAATAAAACTGATGAGCAAAATATTGAACAATTCAGAAAAAACATTAATCGATTGGTTTTAGATCACACCAGCAGTAATGCAGAAGATTTAGCGACTGGTAGAATTGTTTTGCAAATGAACAAAATTGCGGCTGACGAAGGAATTCAACTAGTTGTTGAACTTAATATTCTGGGAAAAATTCTTTTAAATCTAGATCAAATTATCGCAGTTCTTACGCCTAAATATGATTTACAAAAAGCCATCGGCAAGTTTTTAGAAAAGATGGTGAGTAAAAAAATGTTGCAGGAATTAAAACCAGAAAATTTCTATGGTTATTTACTGGACAATAAAAAACTTCTAGAAAACTTACCTGGAAGATTAAATAAAATTACCGAAAAACTGGCGAATAATGAATTCGAAATTAAAATTCACGCTCTCGACGAAAAACGTTTAACGGATGGATTTCAAAAAGTAGCAAATCGAATTACGTCCGGTTTAATCATTGCGGCGATGATTGTCGGAGCGTCTTTATTAATGAGAATTCCTTCCTCCTACTCTATTCTGGGTTATGGGATTTTGCCGTTTGTCTTTTTTCTAATAGCAATCAGTTTGGGACTTTTTCTCGTTTACAATATCATGTTTAAAGACGAAAATTTCAAAAATAAAAAGAATTAAACTTATTTAAGTCTTTCCAAACCATTTTAAGTTATCTGTTGACGGATAACTTTTTTATTTGAACCATAATTAATGTTTATTTTTGTACACTATGAAAGATTTGTCTTTACGAACGGTAACGGTTATGCGCTACATTTTGCCTCTGCGAGAAGGTGGTTCTTTGCCTGCGCTTGCCGAAGCCGATGATGATTTTAAATATGTCTTAAAATTTCGTGGCGCTGGACATGGCGTGAAAATGCTGATCTCAGAATTATTGGGTGGAAAAATCGCAGAAGTTTTAGGTTTACCTATTCCCGAATTAGTTTTTGCAAACCTCGATGTTGATTTTGGCAGAACTGAAGCAGATGAAGAGATTCAAGATCTATTAAAATTTTCGGAAGGTCTAAATTTAGGTCTTCATTTTTTATCAGAAGCAATTACGTACGATCCTTCCGTAAAAGTTAATCCTCTTTTGGCCTCCAAAATCGTTTGGTTTGATGGATATATTACTAATATCGATCGTACTTTTAAGAATACCAATCTCCTGTTGTGGCATAATGAGTTGTGGGTTATTTACAATGGTGCTTCGCTGTATTTTCATCATTCATGGATGAACTTTGAAAAACATGCATTGAGTCCTTTCAGTTATATAAAAGATCACGTACTTCTTTCGCAAGCCACCATGCTTGATGAAGCACATGAATTTGCGAAGTCCGTTTTGACCGATGAAATTTTGCGTGCAATTGTAGAATTAATTCCGCTAGAATGGCTGGATTGGAACGACACCGACGATTCACCGGACCAAATAAAAGATGTGTATTTTAACTTTTTGAAAACACGACGCGATCATTCTGTAAACTTTGTAAACGAAGCGAAAAATGCAAGAAAGTAAAATTTACGAATACGCGGTAATTCGGCTCGTACCGAAAGTTGAAAGGGAAGAGTTTTTCAATATTGGGTTGATCATGTTTTCAAAGAGGGAGAAATATATCCGTTTTGAATTTCATCTTTGTACCGAAAAATTTCAGTCGATGAAATCTAAACTTGATTTTAAAGATATTTCGCAAAATCTAGAAAATTTCAAACATGTCGCAAGTGGTGAAGAAAAAGGCGGACCGATTGCTTTGTTGGAAATTCCGGAAAGATTTCGTTGGTTAACGGCGGTAAGAAGTTCAGTTATACAAACTAGTCGCCCGCATCCAGGGAAAGCCAAAGATTTGGATCAAACTTTTGAAAGGTTATTTGAGGAACTGGTGAAGTAGAAAGATTAAATCTTCGTCAATTTCGCAAACTTCAAAATTAAATTCTTTTCACCTTCATGCTGGAATTTTACTTTTGCTTTAATGTTTTGCGGATCCGTTCCATCCAAGAAAATAACTTCACCCACCCCAAAACGGTCGTGACGAACTCTGTCTCCAACTTCGATATTCTCAGAAGAAGTTCCGCTAGGATTAATAATTCTAGCCGTAGAAACGGGTTTTAAATTTTGCGGAATTGCAAGCGGCTCGTTGCGCTCTATTGTTTTCTTTGGATCTTTCTTTTTAAAGAATCTCGGTTCGCTATTATCATCATCAAAAATATTGGATTTTAAACCTGAATGATTTACGAATCGACTTTCCATCGCTGGATTTATGAATTCCAAATATTGCTCATCCACTTCGCTTAAAAAACGAGAAGGTTCGGCATCGGTAATTTTTCCCCACTGAAAACGGGAAATAGCATAAGTGAAAAACACTTGTTTTTCCGCTCTGGTTAAAGCAACGTAAAACAAACGACGTTCTTCTTCTAACTCTTCTCTGGTTGACGAACTCATAAAGCTTGGAAATAGATTTTCTTCTAATCCCACAACATGAACGATCGGAAATTCCAATCCTTTGGAGAGGTGAATCGTCATTAAAGAAACTTGATCGCCATCATCTTTTTTATCAGTCTGCGTATCGGCGGAAAGTGCAATGTTTTCGAGAAAATTAGATAATGAAGCATCTCCATCGTCTAACTGTTGTTGCTCCTCGATAAAACCTTGCATCGAGTTCATTAATTCCTGAATATTTTCCACACGCGAAATTCCTTCCGGTGTTTGATCGTCTTTCAAAAATTTAATGATTCCACTCCGCTTCGCAACTTCCATTGCGACGTTATAAGCATTTTCGGTTTTTAACATCACTTGAAACGCTTTGATCATCGACCAAAAATCAGATAATTTCGTTAAAATCCCGTTGTTCAATTTTAAGTTTGGTGCATAAAATCCGAGATTATCCAAAACCTGAGAAACAGAAATATTTTGAGAATCCGCAAATACGATTAACTTATTTTGAGTTGTTTCTCCAATCCCGCGGGCCGGATAATTAATGATTCTTGACAGTGCTTCTGAATCATTTTCGTTTACCAAAATTCGGAGATACCCGATAAGATCTTTTACTTCTTTTCTTTGATAAAAAGACAATCCACCAAAAACACGATACGGAATATTTTTTCTTCGCAAAGCATCTTCAAACGCACGCGTTTGGGAATTGGTTCTGTATAAAATGGCAAACTCCGTGAATTTTTTCTGCGCAGAATTGTGTTGTTCCCAAATATTGGATGCCACAAAATTTGCTTCATCTGCATCTGAAAGTGAGCGATAAACTTTTATTTTTTCACCTTCTTCGTTATCGCTAAAAACGTTTTTCTTAAATTGTTGAACGTTTTTAGATATAACCACATTGGCGGCATTTACAATGTTCTGAGTTGAACGGTAATTTTGTTCCAGAGAAACAGTTACGGCTTCTGGATAATCTTTTTTAAAATTTAAAATATTATAAATATTCGCACCACGGAACGAATAAATCGATTGTGCATCGTCGCCCACAACACATATATTCTCGAATTTAGAAGCCAATGCTTTCACAATTAAATACTGAGAGTGATTGGTATCCTGGTACTCATCAACCAAAATATAACGAAATCGATCTTGGTATTTTGCCAGAACTTCTGGGAATCTTGTTAATAATTCGTTCGTTCTCAACAACAAATCATCGAAATCCATCGCGCCGTTTCGGAAACAAACATCTACATATTTCTGATAAATGATCCCGATGTTTTTCATGTTCGCACGTTCGTCGGCTTCAATGAGTTCGGGATTATTAAAATAGGCTTTTACGGTAATAAGATTATTTTTATAAGAGGAAATTCGGGCCTGTACTTTTTTAGGTTTGTACAAATCGCCATCAATATTCAGTTCTTTTAAAACTTTCCGAATCACGTTTAAAGAATCTTGAGAATCGTAAATGGTGAAGTTTGCTGGGAAGCCAATATAGTGCGCTTCTGAACGGAGAATCCTTGCAAATACGGAGTGAAAAGTTCCCATCCAAAGTGATCTTGCTTCGCTTTGTCCGACGACTTTTGCGATACGCTCTTTCATTTCCTTTGCCGCTTTATTGGTAAAGGTTAAGGCTAGAATATTAAAAGGATCGACCAAGTTGGTAATCAAATGCGCAATACGCATTGTTAAGACCCGAGTTTTGCCAGAACCCGCTCCAGCAAGCACCATTAGAGGTCCTTCCAGTGTTGTTACGGCTTCATATTGTGGTTCATTGAGTCCTTTTAAGTAATCCATTTTCATATTAAAATTGATTTCCCAATTTACGGAAATTTTCAGAGAGTTATTGGACCAATTCCCTAATGATGAGATGTGGAATAATTTTTAAGAAAAAGAATAAAGACTGAAACAGAAAGGCACAAAAATTGAAGAAGTGTTAAATATAAATCCCTAACACGATACCATGTCTGAAACTATACTTTCGCTCGAGGATCTTAAATTCCTGGAAATTTTACATACCAAATTCGGTCTTCAATTTATTCGTTGTGATGATGCTGGATTTAAAATTAATAACGAACAAATCATTTCGAAAGGAACAGAAAATGAACCCTTTGATAATTTATGTTATCTCGCAGAAATTTCTAAAAAATTAAAATATCGACTGAATTCGAATTTTCAGTTGAACTTTTCGAACGGATTTAACTTTACGGTAGAAAGAATTTAAAAAGAATAGGAAATATTTACAGTAAAAAGACAACTTGATGAGTTGTCTTTTTTATTATTATTAAGCGGTAAGATAATTGAGTTTTTTAATAATATCATCAATTTCAAATGGTTTGGCGATAAAGTCGTTGGCACCAGATTGAATTGCCGTGTGTTCTAACCCTCGACTGGCAGACATCATCAAGATCGGTATATTGCAAGTATGTTCATTTCCTTTCAATTTTTTACAAATATCTCTGCCATCCTCTCCCGACAACCACATATCTAAAAGAATAACACATGGCAGGTCACTTTTATTTACATATTTAAATATCTCAGAACCTCTTTCGAATGTATTTACTTCAAAACCTTCAAAATCAAGCATTGTTCCTAACGAATCCAGAATCGCAATATCGTCGTCGACTATTATTATTTTTTTTGAATTCATTTTATAAACTTAATTTTTTACTTGAGGTAAACAGAAACTGAATGTTGAACCTTGTTTTAGGGTACTTTCCACCCAAATTTTTCCGTGCGATCTTTCCACGATCTGGGAAGAAATATAAAGTCCTAAACCTAAACCGGGAAATGTATTTTGTTCATCTCCACTTACACGGTAATACTGTTCAAAAACTCTGTTTTTCTTATCTTCTGGCATTCCGATGCCGAAATCCTGGACTGAAAATATAACGTTGTCATCTTCCTCCATTACCGAAACAATTATCTTTTCGGTGTTTGGTGCGTATTTAATCGCATTAGAAATCAGATTCGTCATTACTTGACCTATTCTGTCCGTATCAGCAAAAACCATACCCACAGGCTGCGTGCGAAGTTCGATTTTATAGGAAGTTGCCATCTGCTGATCCTCAACCGTTTCTATCGCTAGTTTTTCAAAATCAAACTCTTCTTCATTTAAATAAATTTTACCTGAATTAATCTTAGTGACGTCTAATAAATCTCCAATTAAAGACGTAAGTTTTATAATCTGAACGTCCATTTTCTTGGCAAATTCCGCATTTTTATCATCACCCGTTTTCCGAAGCATACGTTCTAAAACTTGCGCATATAATTTTAATGAAGTTAAAGGCGTTTTTAATTCATGGCTTGCAATCCCCAAAAAGGTATCCTTCAGCGCAGATAAATTTTTAAATTCATCAATATTGGTGCTCGTTCCGATCCACTGGAAAACGTTTCCTTCCTCATCAGCAACTGGTGTCGCGCGATTTAAGAACCAAACAAATTTTTCGTTTTTCGCATCATACATTCTAAACTCGAGTTCGAAGAACTTTTTCTCCGATTCTGCATTTTTCCAGACTCGGCTTAATTCGCGTAAATCTTCCGGATGAACTACGTCCGCGAATTTTATTTCAGCAACTTGATCTTCGTTTATATTCAATAAAGTCAATAAATTTTCATTGAAATAAATCAACTTCCCATCGTTCCCTGTCGTCCAAACAATATGTGGCATTGCTTCCGCTAAAGCTCTATATTGTTTTGCTCCTCTTTGCGCTGTTAATCTGGCTTCTACTAATTCTGTAACATTCATCGCCATATTCAAAATGGCGTAAATTTCTCCGTCTGTATTACGAATCGGACGGTAGGATATGCTGTAATAGTACTGTTGTAAAACACCATCAACGACAAGTTCTACGATGTCCTCAGTCGAGATATAAGGTTCACCTGTTGAGAATATATTTCTGATAATTTGCGCAAACGGTTGTCCTTCTAATTCAGGTAAGGCATTTTCTAATTTTTGACCTATTACTGCTCTCGTCTTCCCCCAACTTTTTATCATCTGATCGTTCGCGAATTCAATAACCAAATCTTCGCCTTTGTAAATCGCAGTAGAGTAATCGGAAATCTCCATGAGTTCTTTAAAGAGCATCTCATTTTCCTTCAACTTAATCTCCGTTACCACCGAATCAGTAACATCAATAGCAACCAGAGAAATCCCTGTTATTTCCTTCTCTAAAAAAATAGGGGCGTAAATAAAATCAAAGTAGTAAGTACCTAAAACACCATCTTTTTCGAGCAACGTTTTTACCTTTGATCCTTTATAACTCACGCCAGTTTCGTAAACGCCTTTTAATATTTCTGGAAATTCCTGGTTTGCGATTTCCGGCAATGCCTCCAAGATCGGTACGCCAATAACTTCGCTACCTCGCTGCCAAAAATTTAAACACTGCGTATTTGCATTTTCAATAACGTGATTTTTTCCCATCAACACAGCCAGAGCAACCGGTGCCTGACTAAAAAGCGACGATAAAGAGTCTAAACTAATAGTATTATTGAAGAAATTTTTCATGACCGCTAAATTAGAAAAATTATGAGATATTTAAAGCACTTTCAGATTGGCATAATATATTTCATTATTTGATATTTATCTTTGCAGCACATTCAACTAAAAGAGCACTTAAAACGTCATTTAATAGGCAAATTTTATTAAATATTAAAAAATTACGTTATATTTGCAAACTAAATTTCAGAACAAAAAATGGGCACAATATTTACATTATTCATGGTTCTTATCATGATTGCAAGTATCTTACTAATCGTTATGGTAATGGCGCAAAACCCTAAGGGTGGCGGTCTTTCGGGAACTTTTGGAGGTACCTCTTCTGCACAATTCGGGGTTCAGCGAACGAATGACTTTATGGAGAAAGCAACTTGGACTTTAGGAGGAATGATTGTTCTTTTAATATTGTTAAGCGTTGTATTAACTGCCAAACCAAGTCAGTCTTTCCAAAAAGCACCAGTTCAGCAGGGAACATCAGCACCTCAGACGGCACCTGGAACGAATAATTCGGTAACAATGCCGATGACAGAAGACGCTCAGCAGTAAAACAAACTTCAGTACAAATAAAAAAGAGATATTCATATGAGTATCTCTTTTTTTATTTTAGTGTGAATCGCTCGATCGCAAGTTTTAATTTTAGTCCAGCGGATAAAAGTTTGTATTGAACAGGTTTCTGCTCCTTATAATATTTGGTTATGAAGATTTGCATCGCTCCGTAAAATCGATTTAAATATAATATGTCTCTAACCGTACTTTCGCCTTTGTGATGAAGGAGAGAATATTTTCCCAAATACCAGTTTTTAAATTTCTGCTGAATTAAAGAATAACAAAAATCAATGTCTTCACCATACATAAAGTATTGTTCATCTAGACCACCAACTTCTAAATACACGTTGCGTTTTGCTAGTAGAAAAGCGCCTGTCACCACATCTACTTTGGCAGTAGCGAATTCGTCAATGTCATTTCGATAATAGGATCTCGAATTATTTCTTTTAAAGCCAACAAATAATTTTTCAAACGAGTTGTACAAGTTTGGGACATTCCGTTTACTTTCTGGCAAAAACTTCCCAGTTCGATCGTGCAAGCGAATCCCGAGACAACCAAAATTAGATTTAGAATCTGCAAAACTGAGAATCTCACTCATGTAGAAACCTTCTAATTCTGTGTCAGGATTTAAAAGTAACACATATTGTCCTTTGGCCAACTCGATTGCTTTGTTATTTGCAATCGCAAAGCCGTCGTTGTTTTTAGATTCGATGAACTTTACATTCGGAAATTTTTGAATTAGTCCTGTCCATGAATGATCGGGAGAATCATTATCCACGACAATCACCTCATAATCGAGGTTCTGCACATATCGTTCTATTGAAACAAGGCAATTTCGTAGTAAATAGGTGACGTTATAATTAACGATAATAATAGATAACTTCATTTGCCTTTCGCTTTCAACAATTTATTTCGACTGATCCTCAAGACATACTTCATTTTATAAAAAATATAGTAAAAAAAGTATTCTATTGAATTTATTCTTTTCAGATGTAGCATTTCTTTCAAATTTTTTTGAAATCCCTTTTCCATTTCCTGCAAATTCGAAGAAAGACCAGAACTTCCGAATGTTCGTTTTCCAGCACCAAATAAAATTAATTCCACGTCTAAAATATACATTTTATTATTTTCAGAAACTCTCAACCAGTAATTCAAATCTTCAGCATATTTCTGATTTTCATCAAAGAATCCAGTGTTATCTAACACATTACGTTTAAAAATAACAGTAGAAGGTTGCGCCTCATTTCTTATTAGTAGCAATCTGAAGGAAATAGGAGCCAAATGGTTTTGATTTACTTTGTAAGGATAAGAAATTTGGTGGTTATTACGACGAGCAGCTAAAAAATCTATTTTAAAGTTTTTATCTTCAAGAAATTTCATTTGTTGCAGCGTCTTTTCCGGTAACCACTCATCATCTGCATCTAACAACGCTATATATTCACCCTTTGCGATCTTTAATCCTGCATTTCTTGCCGATGAAACTCCAGCGTTTTCCTGGTTGAGTAAATAAATATTTAAGGTTTGATTTTCTTTGATATAGTCATCAACAATTTGTCTGCTGTTATCCGTAGATCCATCGTTGATACTGATGATTTCAAATTGTCCTGTCCACGTTTGATTTTTTATGGAATCTAAAGTTTTCGTAATACTTTTTTCAGCATTGTAAAGTGGAATAATAACAGATATCACGTTTGTAAATCAATCAATTAAAAACTTAATTATAACAATCATTCGAAAGTTGAAAACTTAATCTTATTGTTGTTCATTATACGGCAATCGATTCTGGATAGATCTTCCTAAGGAGATTTCATCGGCATACTCTAATTCATCTCCAACCGAAATACCTCGGGCAATTGTTGAAAAACGGACTGATGCATTTTTGAATTTTTTATAGATAAAATAGGCCGTTGTATCGCCTTCCATTGTAGCGCTTAAGGCGAAAATGAGTTCTTTAACGATTCCATTTTCTAACTTTTTTTCAATAGATGAAATATTGAGTTTGTTCGGTCCAATTCCTTCCATCGGTGAAATTTTGCCACCAAGAACTAAATATTTCCCTCGGAATTTCCCTGTATTTTCAATAGCCATGACATCGCGAACATCTTCTACTACGCAAAGTATTTCTTCAGTTCTTTTTGGATTCGAACAGATTTCGCAAATTTCCGAATCAGAGAAGTTATGACAGTTTTTACAATATTTAATATCGGTCACTAACTTTTTTAAAGAATCGCCCAAAGAGATCGCTTGACTAGTTGGCTGTTTTAAAAGATGCAAAGCCAAACGCAAGGCTGACTTCTTGCCAATTCCTGGTAAACCCGAAATTTCATCCACGGCTTTTGCTAAAACTTTGCTCGGATAATCCATTTCACAAAAATAAAGTTTAATACTAGAATCTCCAAGTTTACAAGATTTTATTATCTTTCGACACTCGTTTTATCTTTTCTGATTATAATGGGTTCGCTCGAAAAATATCGTAATTAGAAAACTTTAAATAAAATTGTATTTATGAAAAAATTGATGGTTATCGCTTCTTTAATAATGTTATTTTCTTGTAAAAAAGAAGAGAAAATCACCGAAGCAGGCGGATCTGCAAATGATACGACTTATGTAGAAATGGATTCTTTAAATGTGCAAACTGGTGAAAATTTAAATCAAATTAATCTTGAAACATTTAGTTTTCCGGCAGAAGTTAACGGCTGCTCTTGTTATTTTGCAAAAAATAAAGAAGATTTTGAAGACGAGAAATATATTTACATCGACGATTATGGGAATAACGCTTTTTTAAAAGTTGATGGTAAGATGCTAAAAATCATAATGAAAGAAGGAGATTTCGATCCAGCTAACTTCAGTAAAATAATTAAAAACGATGATTTCACCGTTACCATTAAAGGTAAGAAAGTAGACGAATTAGAAGAGGTTATGATGTTTCAAGGTACGATGACCGTAGAAAATAAAGACGGACAAAAAACAGTCACTCCGATTTACGGTGAATGTGGTTGTTAATTAATCATAAATTAAAACATTGCGCTTTTGAAAATTTCGAGAGCGCTTTTTTATTTGTAATTTTGAGATAAATAAATGTTAAAATGGAATTATCACAACTAGAGCCGCAAATTGTTTGGAAGAATTTTTCAGCCTTAAATTCGGTTCCGCGTCCTTCTAAAAAGGAGGAAAAAGTAATTGAATTTATAAAAAACTTTGGTGAAAAACTTAATTTAGAAACAACGGTTGATGAAGTAGGAAATGTGATCATCAAAAAACCCGCAACGGCAGGAATGGAAAATCGAAAGGCTATTGTTTTGCAATCTCACCTCGATATGGTTTGCCAGAAAAACAATGACATCAACTTTGATTTTGAAACAGAAGGGATTCAAATGGAAGTTGATGGTGATTGGGTCAAAGCAAAAGGAACAACACTCGGCGCTGATAATGGTTTAGGTGTTGCATCAATTATGAGTGTTTTAGAAAGCTCTGATATTGCTCACCCGGCATTAGAAGCGCTCTTTACCATCGATGAAGAAACAGGAATGACTGGTGCAATTGGTTTAAAACCAGGGCAATTACAAGGAGAAATTTTACTGAATTTGGATACGGAAGAAGACGACGAAATTGATATCGGTTGCGCTGGCGGAATTGATGTCACGGCTACTCAGAAATATGAACTTGAAGAAACTACGGGTCAAATTATCAAAATTACGGTGAAAGGTTTACAAGGTGGACATTCTGGAATGGATATTCATAAAGGTTTTGGAAACGCAAATGTACTTATAGGCAGACTTTTGTACACTGGAATTAAGAATCAAAATCTTCAACTTATCTCTATTGACAGTGGCGGACTGAGAAACGCAATTCCGAGGGAAGGAAATGCAATTTTATCGGTACGAAACTCCATCGAATTCATGGACTCAGCAAATGGTTTGAGAGCCGCAATAATGGAAGAATTCGCTGAAATAGAAAAGGATTTACAGATTAATATTGAAACATTTTCAACACCAGAAAAAGGAATCTCGGAGGAAGATTCAAAAAAGATTATTCTTGCTTTAAAATCGGCATTCAACGGCGTTTACAGAATGTCACCAGATGTTGCAGACTTAGTAGAAACTTCAAATAATATTGCCAGAGTAGAACTAAATAATGGAGAATTACAGATTTTAAATCTGTCGCGCTCGTCTGTCGAATCAGGGAAATTTGCGGTGGGTGAACAATTGAAATCAGTTTACGAGTTAGCCGGGATGGAAGTGGATTTCAGCGGTTCTTATCCAGGTTGGAAACCAAAACCCGGTTCGGAAATCGTTCAGGTGATGGAGAAAATTTATGAAAAAGAATTTGGTGCTAAACCACAAGTTGTGGCGTGTCACGCTGGTTTAGAATGTGGAATCATCGGTTCTAATTATCCAGAAATGGAAATGGTAAGTTTCGGACCAACCATTCGTGGAGCACACTCACCAGATGAAAAAGCGAATATTCCATCGGTTCAAAAATTCTGGGGATTTCTACAAGAAATTTTAGCAAATATTCCAGCGAAATAATATCATAAAAATCTATATTTCAAAAAAACAAAATACGCCAGTCGTATTTTGTTTTTTTTACTGATTTTCGAACCCTAACTTTATTCACGACTTAATTCAAGCAAACAAATTCGCTGGCATTTCCAGAGGATGAAATATTTTCAACCTCTACTTTTTTATCTACATAGTCCGAATTCATGGCGCGCAGAACTCCCATATAATTCATAGAGAAATCGATAGTGTCACCAACTTCTAAGTTCTCTGCATTTTCACCTAAATCCAAAATCAACATATCTGAACTCGCTCCAATCATTTCAATACCTGGTATTAAAGATGTAATATCTTTATGATCAATATCCAATAATCCAATATCTACAATGGCTCTTAAAGAGGATTTTCCTTTCTCTTCATCAGCGAAATTGATCGTTTCACCAGTTAAATTTGTTCCCGCCGTTCCTGAAGGAATAGTTGGTTTTTGTTGCATCTCAATAATTTCTGCGGTTAAAGTAAAAACATCGTGATACATTCCGGTCAACAACGAATCTTGATACACATTAGTTCCAAAGAATAGCGTTTCACCTACCCGAAAATGATTAATTCCGAACGGAACTTCATTTTTAAAAATAAGCGGAATTGTCACTGATGATCCGCCAGAAATATAAGGAATTTTCTCACCTGAATTTTCTTCAATGATTTCTTTGAAACGATTTAATTTAGATAATTTACGTTCATCAGGCAAGATACCATTCAAACATTTTAAATTGGTTCCTAAACCCACTACTTCAATATTGGGTAACGCAAGAACCTGATCGTAGAACTGCATAAGATTACGCACCATAATTCCTTCTCGCAGTTCGCCCATTTCAACCATCAATAAAACTCGATGAACTTTATTTTGTAAAACGGCTTCATTGGATAACAATTCCAAAGTCGCCAATTCAGTATTAAAACTCACATCAGCAAATTTGACAATACTTTTTGCTAAACGTTTTGCTGGAGGTTTAATATAAATAGTTTGTGTTTTGGGAGATATCTTCTTGATCGTTTTTAAATTACTCAGTCGCGAATCACAAATTTCTTTGTCAACAATTTCCAATAATACTTTTAAGAATTTTTCATTACCACATAATAACTTGGCAACGATCGCCCACTCGATAGCATTTCGTTCAAATAATTGATCGAGCACTTTATAGTTGTGACGGAGTTTCGAGGTATGTAGGGTAATGTAAGACATATTATTTTTTTAATCTCATCTCGAGATATTTGCTGGTGAAACCCAGTTTTTCATAAAGAAATTTCGCAGGATTATCAGGCTCGCAGTGCAAAGCCATATCACCCTCGGTAAGATCGATCGCAGTCTGCATTAATTTTTTACCAACGCCTTGACCTCTCATGTTCTTATCAGTTGCAATATAAACTAAAATATTTTCTGGAATAAATCCATCCATTCCTGTTTTGTTAATAATCACTGCGCCCACAATTTTTTCATCTTCTGAGGTTGTTGCGGAAAGAACCGACCCACCTGGTTTATCATTTTTGCCGAATGCGTAATCAATACATTTTTCAATGTCTTCTTTTGGATCGCCGTATTGCTCTAAACTTTCGAATAAAAAATCAACGATTTCATTTTTTGTTTCCGCCGAAACATTATCTTTAGTAGAATAAGTATTTATTTTAATCATATTTTTATTTTATCCCGGAATCGGTAATGTCATATCGTAACCTGCAGGAAGTTCATTTTTATCTTGTATTCTCTTTAATTTTGATTTTACGATCAGTAAAGGGATATCAGTTTTATTAATAATTTTTTTGAAGAAATTATCTGCCATAAAGGATTTCCAAGATTCTTCATCTTCGTCGGCCAACAAAATAATATCACTTTCGTTGTTTTTCGCTGCCTGAGCAATAATTTCTGCATTATCGTGAGACAGATGAAATTCTGACATATAATCAGCAGACTTTAAAAGCAAGTTTTTCTTCAAATCGATGTAAGCTTCTTTTACATCCAAATCACTATCTGGATCTCCTACGCCTAGTAGATTGATTCCTCCGTTATTTTTATCAGCAAGTAAAATTGAAAGATCTGCTTTTTGATCCAATTCGTGTTCAACTCTAACCGGCAAAAGAATTTTTTTGAATGAAGTTTTTTTGAAATTTTCTGGTACTAATAAAACGGAACAATTTGCATACAACAAAACATTATAAGAATTTGATCCTAAAATAAACTGTTTAACATTTTGTCGACCAGACATTCCCATAACTACGAGATCAACATCATCTGAAATTACATATTCATTAATGCAATCGACTATATTTTGGGTTCCAATTTTAGTCTCAATTTCTAAATTGTATCTTTCTTGTAGATTTTGTTTAATCTTTGTCAACTTGGAATTCGCACGATCAATGTTATCTTGAACCGTTTGAGAACCGATGACTTGTTTTCCGCCACGATCAACTATATAATAGGCGTGAATCATGTGGGATACAATCAATTTTGCTCCATGACGAACTGCCATTTTCGATGCAACTTTTAAGGCATTTTTTGATTTCTCGCTAAAATCCATCGCAACTAAAATGGTCTTAATTTCCGTTTTCATCATCATCGTTTTATTTTATTCATAAAAATTCAAGTTACGAAAGTACAAACACAATACCAAAATTCATATTCGTAAAACGCCAGTTTATGGACTCAATTACTTATTAGAAAATATAACTAATCCAACAATAATGGAAGATGACTGGGATAAATAGGTCAAGTTAAAATTTTCAAAAAAAAATTTTGAAACATAAGTTTTATAACAAAAAAAGTTGATTTGTGCTACGACAAATCAACTTTCAGATATTTAAAGTGGTATTACAACTTAAACTTTAAGTCCACCTTCTACTCCACCGTCTTCAGTTTTAGCACCAGTCACGGCTGCGAAAACCATTTTTGCCACGGCAAAAACTTTATTGTCTTTCGTTTCGTAATAATAACCTTCATCTGCTTTCACTCCGATTACGGTTACTCGCGGATCATCTTTCCCATCAAACCAAGCATCTGCGAAATGAGAATAATAATGGTCAATTAACGTTTTGTCTTTTGAAATCTTTGCTGTTCCTTTTACGAATACATATTCATAAGAAGAGCCATTCATAAAATATAATTCCACCGCCGGATCTTCTGATATGTTTTGGTTATGCTCACTTTCTGATGAACTGATAAACCATAAAATACCATCCTTATCAACTTCTTGCAAAGTCATTGGAATACTGTGAGCGTTTTTGCCGATCTTTGTTGTAAAGAAACAAGTTTTTGCTTCTTCTGCTAATTCTTTGATTTTCTTGATGGCAGTTTCGCCAGATAAATTTTGATGTGGTGATTGTGCTTGTCCCATAATTTTGTTTTTAGATTAATATTGTTAAAATGATTTTATAATTTATTACAGTAATAAATGATACTGACTCTAAACTTCCGACATGATATCAACTTTTAGTCCAAAAACATACTTTAATTTAGAAAAAGATATACTTTTACAATACAAATTAGTAAGAGATCACTTTTGTCCGTTTAAAATTTCTAAAGTTTTGCAGTCTTTCTCACCTTTGTAATATTTATCTAAAGCCAATTTAAAAACTTGAAATTCAGGTGATGAGAATTGCTCTCTATACTTTTCCGCTATAAAATTAAATAAAGTCAAACTCGACTGGAACTTTAAATAATCGGGAAAGCCAAAAATTTCTTCTGCAGATTTTCCGTTCACTTCATCAACTAAGATAGAAGTTAGTTTTAATAGACGAACAGATAAAATTTCATGTTGAAGATATTGAAATGCCTCGTCTTCACTTTCTATTTCATATTGCTTGGCTATATCAGATTTTCCTAAACCTGAAATTTGTGGAAGTAGATACCACATCCAATGCGAAGTTTTTTTGCCATTCTTTAATTCTTGCAAAGCATCTTGATAAGAATTTTCTTGAGCCCTGAGAAAACGTTGTAAATTATTAGCCATGATTTAAAATTTATAAGGTAAATTAAAATGTAAAATGTACAAAATACATTCTACTTCATAACTGGATAATAGAAAAGTGAAATGTTAATTTAAATATTCCATTTAACTTCTGTCAAAGAAAATAGTCCAATCACGGATACAAAAATAAATGCTATTTTTGTAGCACAATATTTCGGTAAATTTTATCGTTTGTATTGCATCGTATTAAATTCTTTCGTACCTTATCACATAATTTAAAAACATACTATATACATGGCGGAATCTTTCTCAAAAAAAGAAAACTTTAAGAAAAAAATTCAAAAACAAAAAGAAAAAGCAATGCGTCGTGAAGAGCGCAAAGAAAGCAATGACAAAGGAAAAGGGCTAGAAGACATGATTATGTACGTAGATGCCAATGGGCAATTTACTTCTACTCCACCTATCAGAAATAATGATGAAGTCATTGATTTGGATAATATTCAGTTGGGCGCTGCGCCTATCGAAGCTGAAGAAGTTGTAAAAACTGGTACCGTTACTTTTTTCAGTGAAAAAGGTTATGGCTTCATTACCGAGGAAAAAAGCAAAGAAAATATTTTCTTCCACAGCAATAATTGCACAGAGATGATCAAGAAAGGAAATAAAGTTTCTTTCGAAGTAGAAAAATCGCCCAAAGGACTTTCGGCGATTGACATTAAAGTTGTCAAATAAGAAATTAAGAAAAGCTTCACTCGAAGCTTTTTTTTAGTTATATACCTTTTCGGTTTTGCTTCAAATTTTAGTGTAAAATATATTTCTAGTTATGGCACGTAGATTTTGATTAAAATCGGATGATACATTCTCTGACATTCCTTCTCAACTTTAAAATTTATGTTACTAATTTTGCTGCTGGGGCTTGTCAATAATTTCGGTTGGTTGAAATAATTCCCATTTAAAAGTCAGCCCATATATAATTATTTACATATTAAATTGATCGAAATCTTTTAAATTACATTCTCTAATCATTTGTAGTAAACCTATTTAGAGATTTATTTTCTGTTCGATAATCATACATTCAATTTCATATATCAATATTCACATTAAGTTTATAAAAATTATTTTGTAGATTCCTATCTTATTTCTCAGTTTCGTCGGGAAGAAACTGGTAAATCAACCAAACACTTTTTAAAATAAAAATAAATAATTCGAGTAAAGGAGAACTGTGAACTCATTTCTTCAATCTGAATTTATTTAAAATTATAAAATTAATTTCTATGTTTAAATCTACTTTGAGTAAAGGAATCTTTGTTCCGAGCATCTTATTTATTTTACTCGTTTCTGTAGTATCGGTGCTTTATCCAGAAATGGCCGATAAGATCTTGAACATTATTAAAAATTTCATTTTTGTAAACCTCAACTGGGTTTATGTTTGGTCTGTTACTGCTTTCGTCATTTTCTTGGTTTATCTTTTATTCAGTAAATACGGAAACATTCGCCTTGGTGATAATGATAGCCGTCCAGAACATTCTTTCTTTTCCTGGATCGCCATGTTGTTTTCTGCCGGAATGGGAATAGGATTGATGTATTTCGGCGTGGCCGAGCCAATGCAGCATTATACTTCAGAAGTTTTTGGTTTAGAACATTACGTCAACAAAGCAAAAAACGCTCAACTTTATACTTTTTTCCATTGGGGAATTCACGCCTGGGCGATTTATGGATTGGTTGGATTATCTCTTTCCTACTTCGCTTATCGTTTAAAACTTCCTTTATCGTTAAGAAGTTGTTTTTATCCACTCTTGAAAAATAAAACCAATGGATCGTGGGGAAATGTAATTGATGTATTTGCGCTTTGCAGTACGTTTTTCGGAATTACGACGACTTTAGGTTTTGGTGTGGTTCAAATTAATTCGGGTTTACAGATTTTAAATATTGTGCCCGACACTAATTTTATTTATCAAATTCTGATCGTCGGAATATTAGTTTCTCTCGCAGTAGTCTCCGCGTTAACTGGTGTTGATAAAGGAATTAAAATCCTTAGTAATGTCAACGTTATTTTGGTAGTTTGTCTGCTGCTGTTCGTCTTAATTTTAGGTCCGACCGTTTTCTTGATTGGAAGTTTTACTGAAGGTTTGGGTAATTACATCAATAACTTTTTTAACCTCACTTTCGGCACGCACGTTTACGATAAAGATGCTTTGCCCTGGTTTTATGACTGGACGATTTTGTACTGGGCTTGGTGGATTTCGTGGTCTCCCTATGTGGGTCTTTTTATCGCAAAAATATCTAAAGGCCGGACAATTCGAGAATTTGTTGTTGCTGTCCTATTAATTCCTTCTATCTTCAATTTTATCTGGATGACTGTTTTTGGAAACAGTGCCATATGGTTTGATATGAATATAGGAAACGGTGCTCTTGGCGCACTCGCTGGAAATCCAGATGCGCTGATGTTTCGGTTTTTAGAATATTTACCTTTTTCTACAATATCTAGTTTTATGACGATCCTCATCGTGATCATTTTCTTCGTTACCTCCGCAGATTCGGGAATTTTTGTCATGAATAGTATTGCTACAAAAAACTCCATTAAATCTCCGAAATGGCAAATCATTTTATGGGGAACGTTGCTAGGTGGTCTAGCCTTACTACTGCTGAATGCAGGCGGCTTAAAGGCGCTGCAGAGTATGACGCTGATCACCGCACTGCCCTTTTCACTCATTATGCTTTTATTTATTGTGAGTTTAATAAAAGCATTGACTATTGATCAGGCTTACTACGAACGCTCTTTTTCAAAATCAACGACACCTTGGTCAGGAAACTTATGGAAAGAAAGATTAAAGCAAATTGTTGCCACAAAAGATCGTAAATCAATTGATTATTTCATCAACTCCATGGTCAAAGAAGCCTTCAACGAATTAGAAACTGAATTTCGAGAAAATGGAATAATTGCCAGCATTAATCATTACACCAATCCGACTAAGTTAGAAATTGAGATCAAATATGATATGATCAATAATTTCGTCTACGGAGTGGAAACGACTGCGAAAAAAGTTTCTAGTTTTTTGGTAGATGAAGATAATTTTCCGGAAGTTCAGGAGAAAGGTGCATTTTATCCAAAAGCCTATTTCGGTGACACCCGTGAAAGTTACGACGTTCAGTATTTTACTAAAAATGAATTAATCTCTGATGTGTTGAAGCACTACGATCGGTTTTTGGATATTGTCTCAGAAGAAAGAAACGAGATGTTTATTAGCACGGATTATAACGAAAAGGCGGAATAAACTTAATGATGATTTTTGAAACGAAAAAGGTTAATGATGAACAAAAATAGAACTTAAAATATTAAAGCAGAATTCTAAATTCCCTTCGAAATCTTAAGTAATAAATCGGAAATTTCCCAACCACCTTACTGAGGAAATTGGTAGTCAATTGAAATTAAAATAAATATCTTTGTGTAAATACTCCCTATGAAACAATCCAAAATAGTCCTACTCACTTTGACATCCGTTCTTTTATTTTCGTGTACGGCGCAACAAACAGTTGGTGCTGATACCAATACTCAAGAACTAAGTACCCAAAAGGATCGGCAAAGTATTGATCGTTTTGCAGACATCGAAATACTCAAATATGACGTCCCAGGTTGGACCGATTTGACCTTGAAGGAAAAAGAATATGTGTACTATCTTAGTCAGGCAGGATATGCAGGTAGAGACATTAGTTGGGACCAGAATTATAAACACAATTTGAAAATCCGTCGCGCGCTGGAACATATTTACCAGAATTACAATGCCGATAAAAAGGCGACTGATTGGCTTAATTTTGAAACTTATTTGAAACGGGTTTGGTTCTCTAACGGCATCCATCATCACTACTCCAACGAAAAAATTAAGCCCACTTTCTCCAAGACTTACTTTAAGAAACTTTTACAACAGACCAATACCAAATTGGACACAAAAGTTGCTGATATTATTTTTAGCAGTGTGGATACTAAAAAGGTGAACCTTGATCTGAATAAAGGATTGTTGCGAGGTTCCGCCGTTAACTTCTATGGTGACGGAGTTACTTCTGAGGAAGCGGAAAAGTTTTATGCGAATATGAAAAGCCCAGATGCACAAAGACCTTTATCAACGGGTTTAAATTCTAAGCTGGTTAAAGAAAACGGGAAACTCGTCGAAAAAGTTTGGAAAAGCGGCGGTATGTACGGTGCCGCAATTGATCAAATTATTTATTGGTTAGAAAAGGCAAAAACGGTCACTGAAAATAAAAAACAAGAGAATGCTTTAGCACTTTTAATTAAATACTACAAAACCGGCGATCTGAAAGCCTGGGATGATTACAATATTGCCTGGGTCGAAGCCACCGAAGGAAATATCGATTATAACAACGGTTTTATCGAAGTATACAGCGATCCTCTGGGGCACAAAGGTTCCTACGAAAGTGTCGTTCAGATTAAAGATTTTGACATGTCGCGGAAAATGGAAGCGCTTTCCAAAAATGCGCAATGGTTTGAAGACAATTCGCCGCTATTTCCACAACACAAAAAAAAGAATGTGGTTGGCGTCAGTTATAAAACAGTTATCGTAGCGTCAGAATCGGGCGACTCTTCACCGAGCACACCCATTGGCGTAAATCTTCCGAATGCCGACTGGATACGGGTAGAACATGGGTCAAAATCCATCTCGCTCGGAAACATCATCGATGCTTATAATAACGCGGGCGGCTCGGGTCGCTTAAAGGAATTTGTGCACGATGAAGAAGAACTTCGTTTATCCGAAAAGTATGGAGAGCAAGCAAGTAAGTTGCACACCGCGTTGCACGAAGTGGTAGGTCACGCTTCAGGTCAGATCAATCCTGGAGTTGGTACGCCAAAAGAAACCTTGAAAAGTTATGCGTCAACCCTGGAAGAAGGCCGCGCAGATCTGGTTGGACTTTATTTTCTTTATAATCCGAAATTGCAGGAATTAGGCTTGGTAGATAATTGGAAAGAATTAGGAATGTCAGCGTACGACAACTATATTCGAAATGGCTTGATGATGCAATTGGTTCGACTGGAACCGGGTGCAGAGATTGAAGAATCACACATGCGAAACCGCCAGTGGGTGAGCGCTTGGGTATTTGAGAAAGGTAAAAAAGACAATGTGATACAGAAAGTGGTTCGTGACGGAAAAACCTATTTTAATATCACTGATTACGCTAAACTTCATGATCTGTTCGGAGAACTGTTGCGCGAAACGCAGCGGATAAAATCAGAAGGCGATTATAACGCGGCGAAAAATCTGGTTGAAAATTACGGTGTAAAAGTTGATCAGGCCATTCATAAAGAAGTGCTGGCGCGCAATGCTCAATATAATGAAGCGCCTTACCGTGGATTTGTTAATCCTTACATCACGCCCGTAAAAAACACTCAGGGAAAAGTAACCGATTATGTTTTGAAATATCCCTCAACCTTTTCGGAACAGATGCTTCAATACGCTAAAGAATACAGTTTCCTACCAGATAATAACTAAATGAGAAAGTTGCAATTTCTTTATTGAATTACTGAAGGTCTGCCTTTCGCAACCTGTGCGCTTACAGAAATCCACAGTAAAATCACCAAAAAAGCCGTTTCATTTAAATATGAGACGGCTTTTTTATTGCCAATTTATCTCGAACAATAAAGAAAAACCACTTAAAGTATCCACCACAATATTTTAATAACGGTATGTAATTTGGAATATTGGGGCACGTACTAATAAACGCTTTTCAATCCCTTTATAATAATAAATAAAATGGCAGACCGCTTACCTTCCTCTTATTTCAAAGAACGCAACGCTGTCGAACTTGCACAGACCTTATTAGGAAAAACCATAGTACGAAAATTTGACGACGGGCGAGAATTGCGCGGACAAATTACGGAGACAGAAGCTTATTTCGGTACCGACGATTTAGCCAATCATGCCAGCAAAGGCAGAACTCCGCGAACGGAACTGATGTTTGGCGAGGGCGGCTCCATTTATGTCTATTTGATTTACGGACGGTACTGGCTGCTCAATATTGTAACAGGAAATGCGGGGAATCCCGAAGCGGTACTTATCCGCGGTTTGAGTACGGTCAGTGGGCCGGGACGGATCGGAAATCTACTGGAACTGGATAAGAGTTTTTATGGTGAAGATTTAGCGAGTTCCGACCGGCTTTGGGTTGAAGACTCTTTGGTAGAGGGTGAAATCAACGCGAGTCCCCGTATCGGGGTGGAATATGCAGGCGAAGTTTGGAAAAATATGCCGTGGCGGTTTGTGCTGGTTCCGACTATTTCCTAAATTGTCGGAGAAATTTTTCTGCTGGGGTGCCAAACCTTGTCGAAAGCAACGCCTAGTCCCGCAGGAAGTTAGCCTCAAAATTGGAAACTTTGCGAAGCGGGGGATCAACCACTGGGAGAACGCCACCTGTCAAACACACTGCTATTTTTGGTGCCTAAGCTTGTCGAAGGCACTTTTTACTGTAACTTAGTGGTGAAATGAAATCAATTCCTTACATCGAATATACTAAAATTGAAGAATCAGAATTCAATACCACCGACTGGTACCACATGTCTCACCTTAGTAACGCGTGTGCCACTGCAGATGCGCACCGAACTTCAGCCTACGCCCTCTGTCTTCTGAGCGAGGGTGATATTAAATTGGAATCTGATCTGTTTGTCCATATCTCCAAAGCGCCTGCGATATTTACCCTTGCGCCGTCAGCAATTCGAAAATTTACCGATATGGGTGAGGGTTATAAGGCGAAAATCTTTTTCTTCCGAAAAGAAATCTTTTTGGAAGGACAAACCGACATCACTTACCTGGAACAATTTGATTTCTTTGAAAAAAAAGGCCAACAAGTGATATCCTTAGATGCAGAAGAGTTTCAGAAGTTTACTTCTTATTTTGATTTAATTCAACAAAAATCGATCGATGTAGCGCCCCACACTTCAAAGATTATCCGAAGTTTAATCTATATTATTCTGAATGAAATTGACGATGTTCATTACCGCCACCTGCCCGAAAAAGAAGCCGTGACAGATCAGAACTTAAACCTTCTATCCCAATTTAAAATACTTTTAGCCAAACATTTTATTGAGGAAAGAAAAATTTCTTTTTACGCCGAAAAAATGAATTTAACACCCAAATATTTTTCTACAGTAATAAAGGAAGTAAGCGGTAAAACGGCAGGAACCTGGGTTAATGAAATGCTGTTGCTGGAATCAAAAGTGCGCTTGCAGAACAGGAAACAGAGCATTGCGCAGATTGCTGACAGTTTGAACTTTTCTGACCCTTCCCATTTCGGGAAATTCTTTAAAAAACACACTGACCGAAGTCCATTAGAGTACCGCAGTTAATCTTCCGACCTTTATACCAATTCTTCCTACTTCCAGCACTTCCCTTGGATTGGCTCCCGGCCTACCTTTGTACTATAATGAAAAACAACAGTTATGGTACAAATCACAAAACCTACCGTCCGATTACTGGCTTCGGGGAGCCAATTAATAGCCAAACAGATGCAGGCAAAAGCAGGAGCTGTATTGCCAAAACACCTAGCTAATTTAGAATCCATACTCTTTATTCATGAAGGGGAGTGTGTGCTCGAAATCAATGGAGAAGAAAAACTACTGAAACAAGGCGACGCATTTATTGTTCCCCCAGAAACACAACATCAAATTAAAGTGAAAATCGACTTCAAAGGGCTACACCTCATGCCGAAAGAAATAGAATTTCAATACTTTAATTAAAACCTAATAATTCCCTCTTTTATTAAAATATTTAATCTTTAAATTTCAATATCATGAAAACCTTACAACAAATAAGTAACGGCTTTAGCAAAATAGGTATCATCCTTGGACTCTTGTTTTTATTAATAAGTGTACCCGCATTTGCACACTGCGATTCCTACGATGGTCCGGTGATTAAAGACGCCATTAAAGCTTTAGAGAAAGAAAATGTAAACTTTGTGAAGAAGTGGATTGAACCGCAACAAGAAGCAGAAATCATCAAACTCTTTAATAAAACGGTAAGTCTTAAAAATAAAGATGCCGAAATCTATTCCATCGTGGAAAAACATTTCTTCGAAACGCTGGTTCGCTATCACCGGGAAACTGAAGGTGCTCCTTACACCGGTCTAAAACCTGCAGGTTCAACTGAACCGATCATTCAGATGGCAGATACCTCGATCGCGAACAGTAATGTGATAACGCTCCTCAATAATCTCGGAAATCATATTCAGAAGGTAATTACTGAAAAATATGAAAAAGTAGCAAACTTAAGTAAAGTGAAAGACCGTTCCGTTGCTGAAGGAAGAGCGTATGTCGCGGCTTACGTTGATTACACGCACACCTTGGAAGCCTTGGAAAAAGTAATGTCGCATGGCGCCGCACATTAAAGTTTCGAATCATTCTTCATTATAATTCCCCTTCAAGTCAAGAAAACAAGTGACTAGAAGGGGTTTTGGTTTGGACAAGGTCAACCTCTGAGAAAATTCAACCACTAATCTGGTGCCTGAGCCTGTCGAAGGGCAATTAACACTGAACCTGTCGAAGATCCTTTTACTGCGGTCGGTATTTCGCACGAGAAATTATTTTCTCCTGTTCTCTTTCGATTA
>JBBSRZ010000027.1:0-28712 GCA_038242555.1 Flavobacteriales bacterium
AATTAGTCCGAAAGACACGATCCGAGTAGAGAACTATCCAACTGATTCTGTTTCTACGAAACGATCTCCATCTGACATCGAAGTTCTGACAGATATTAAAGCATCAAACGCGCCGATGCAAACCATGAAATATAATCCTACCAAAGCGGGTTTGTATTCCGCCATTTTACCAGGATTAGGTCAATATTATAATCGAAAATATTGGAAAATCCCGATCGTTTGGGGCGCGATCGGAACTGGAGTAGGAGTAACACTTTGGAATCAAAAACAATATAACCGATATCGCGATGCATTTGTCGCAGAATTGAATGGCCAGGAACATGAATTTTCGGACATTCCTAATGTTACCAAAGAAGTTTTAGGCAGAACTCAAGATCGAGCGAAACGGCAAAGAGATTACGCCATTGCAATTACCAGTCTGATTTATGTGCTTGGGATCGTTGACGCAGTTGTTGATGCCCACTTATATGAAGGCAGGAAAGATCCAGATTTGGCTTTAAAACCTACCCTTATTTTTGATGAATTTGGAAAAACCAATTCGAAAGCCGGTTTAAGTTTAAGTTATAATTTTTAGAAAAAAACAGATGTCACAACATTTAATAATATGAGAATAGCACTAGTTGGTTACGGGAAAATGGGTAAAATTATTGATGAGATCGCTACCACAAAAGGTCACGAAATTATTGCTAAATTAAATGAAACTCCAACTCTAGAAAGCCTTAATAATCCTGATGCCGTTATTGAATTTTCTAATCCAGACGTGGCCTTTAATAATATTAAAATTTGTTTAGAAAATAACATTCCGGTGATCTGTGGCACAACAGGCTGGCTTGACCAAAAACTTGAAATTCAGGAAATCGCTCTTCAAAACAAAACAGCTTTTTTGTACGGATCTAATTTTTCCTTAGGCGTTAATTTGTTTTTTGCTTTAAATGAAAAGTTGGCAACTTTAATGAAAGATTTTCCGAACTATCAAGTTCAGCTCGAGGAAATTCATCACACGCACAAAAAAGATTCTCCCAGCGGAACTGCCATTTCATTAGCCGAAGGAATTATTGAAAATGATTCTAGATTTGACGCTTGGAAACTTGATGAAACGCAGAATACTGAACTAGGAATTTTCGCTATTCGACAGGATGAAGTTCCCGGTACGCACAGCGTTTTCTACAAAAGTGACGTTGATGAAATTGAAATCAAACATACGGCATTTAGCAGAAATGGTTTTGCAGTTGGAGCCGTGATTGCGGCTGAATGGATTATAGGAAAAGAAGGAAACTTCAGTATGAACGATGTTTTATTCGGTTCACATTAACATTAATAATACTTGTTACAATTGATTTTGTAACAATTTTCAATTACAACAAACTAATAGCGATAAGCAATAAACTATGAATTACTTTCTCACCTATGCCATTTATGTCTTAATCATTTCGGTGATCATGGGGATTTCCACTTGGAAATTGTTCCAGAAAATGGGTTACAATCCGCTATTTGCCTTTATTCCGTTTTACAATTATTACATCATTCTTAAGGAAACAAACCATTCAAAATGGTGGGCGATCTTATCTTATATTCCGATTGTCGGTCCGATTATGATGACCGTTTTTCATTTGTTTTTAATGAAAAATTTCGGCAAAAGAACTTTAATTCAGTCATTGCTGACTATTTTCCTTCCTTTTATATATATGGCGATCGTCAATTATTCTAAGGATACCGAAGTTGAAAATGAAGCAGATTTATATTTAACAGAAGAAGAAAAAGAAAGTAGAAAGAAAGATACTTTCGCAGGCTCAATTACTTTCGCGGTAGTGTTTGCTACGATTATTCACTCTTTCGTGACACAGCCTTTTGGGATTCCAACAGGTTCGATGGAGCGGACCCTTTTAGTCGGCGATTTTTTATTCGTCAACAAATGGACGTATGGCTTTAGAATGCCGATGCGACCGGTGGCGCTTCCGTTTTTACAAGGAACCATCATGGATACTGGGGAAAAAGGAAATCCTAAAGATGATCCGAAATCTTATGTCGATGCGATAAAACTTCCTTATACCAGAATTTTACAATTAAAGAAACCGAAGAAAAATGATATTGTTGTTTTCAATTATCCACGGGATTCCGTTCATACTGCAATTGACCGAAAAGATCCTTATGTAAAAAGATGTGTTGCCGTTGCCGGAGATATGCTTGAAATGAGAGCAGGTCGACTTTTTGTTAATGGCAAGCCAGAAGTAATTCTGGGAGATCAACATAAACAGCACAAATATATTGCAACAACCGGAAGTCAGTTAGATGTTCCAGCCTTATACAAAACGTATGGTTTTTTGCCAGTTCAGGAAATTCAAACCCAAAATGGATTCATTTATGATTTTCAAGGTTTAACTGATAGGACCGCAAAAGAAATAAGAGAACTTCCGCAAATCATCGAACTGAAAGAGCATATTTGGGACAAAGATTCTGCTGCCATTTCTTATAAAGTAAACGCTGCGCGAGATGCGTATTCTAAAAACATCGACACTACGCAGTCCATTTTCCCGATCAATAAAAAATGGAATCAGGATTGGTACGGACCTTTGCGTATTCCGAAAAAAGGAGATGTTGTGACTTTAAATCAAGAAACTTTCCCAGAATATAAATGGATCATTTCAGAATATGAACACCATCATTTAGAAAATAAAAACGGGAAGATTTACATTGATGGCAAAGAAACCACTCAATACACGATTCAGCAGGATTATTATATGATGATCGGCGACAATCGAGATGCTTCCTTAGATGCGCGATTTTTCGGTTTCGTGCCAGAAGAGAATATTGTCGGATCACCGATGTTCACTTGGATGAGTGTTGAAGGACTTTTCCAGGACGCAGGATCAACTTATCAAGCAGATAAAAGAGTTCGTTGGGATAGAATGTTCAAAGCCACAAATACAGGAGAATTGCACAAAACTTCTTACTGGTGGATTGCCGTTTTATTGCTCGTCTTATTTTTCGGCTGGGATTTCATCATGAAATTATTCAAAAAGAAAGAAGAAAAAGAATACTAATTTTTTCTAGGAGCTAATTCCCGCTGTCCGCTATATCTTTTTTTTCGGCGGTCCCGTCTGCGACGCGACTGCCAAAAAAAAAGGATGCCGCTTCCATCGCGGCTAGAAAGTAGGTGCAATAGAAAATAGTTCATTGATTATGAGTAGTCTATTTACTTTCAGCGCAGAGATCTTTTTTCTTTTCCCTAAAATCTTAATACAGTAGTAATGCAAATTCTATTACCCATACTTTATCTACCTCCAATTTCCTGGTTTTCCGTTTTCTTACAAAAAGATTCTGAAATTGTATTAGAACAGTTCGAACATTTTCCCAAGCAAAACTATCGCAACAGAACCAACATTTACGGCGCAAATGGTAAATTGTCTTTAATTATTCCCATTAATCACAATGGAAATAGAGTTTTAAAAGACACACAAATATCGAATCGGGAGAAATGGCAACAACTTCACTGGAAGTCCATTAAAACCGCTTACCAAACTTCACCATACTTCGAATATTACGAAGATCAACTGGAAGAGATTTACACTTTTAAAACAAATTTGCTGGTAGAATTTAACCTTAATGCTTTAAAAATCATCCAAAAGATTCTGAAAGTTGAAAAAGGATTTACCTTAAATGAAGAATTTTTCAAAGAACCTAAGATTCAGAATTATCGAGATTCATTTTCTCCGAAAATAGAAACAACTTTCAAACTGGAAGAATATTATCAGTCTTTTTCTGCTAAATATGGATTCATCGAGGACTTGTCCATCATCGATCTTCTTTGTAACAAAGGCCCAGAATCTATTACTTATATTAATAATATTACTTCAAAATAAAAATCAATATGAATAAAATACTAATTGAAGCTTGTTTTATAACAAGTTTTGCTTCGTTTGCGCAGAAAGCAGAAACTCCTTTAGATCCGATGCAAGATAAAAACTTGATGACTTGGTATCATCAGGATTTTGCTTCAACAAATGTCTACGGAGTAAACACGCAGAATGCGTATAAATATTTAGAATCTAAAGGCTTAAAAGCAAAACCAGTAATTGTCGGAGTCCTAGATAGTGGCGTGCAAGTTGACCATCCCGGTCTTCTAAAAAACATGTGGAAGAATCCTAATGAAGTTCCTAACAACGGAAAAGATGATGATGGAAATGGTTACATCGACGATGTTTATGGTTGGAATTTCAGCGGTGGTAAAAATGGCGATATCGATGTAGACAATATGGAAGTTACTCGTGTTGTAAAGAAATACCAAACAATTTTTGAAGGACCAAACTCTACACAGAACAAAGCAAATCAGGCAAAAATGCCCGAAGAGTTTGAGATGTATATGAAGTCTAAAACGATCTTCACCAATAAAAGCGTTGAAGCAAAACAAAGTTACGAAACCTACAAAAGGATTCAGTCGATGGTACCTTCGATGATTGCGATGTTGAACGGTCGTAATTTGACGCAAGAAGTTGTCGCAAGTATTAAACCAACCACTTCAGAGCAAGCAATGGCTGTTTCTGTATTGGGTCAGATTAGTAGAGATCCCGCGGTGATTGGAAAAACTCCCGTAGAAGTAGAGAAGTTCCTAAATGATCAAATGAAAGAAGCCTTAGATTATTATGAGCCGCAGGCTTTGAAACAATATAATTTAGATTTTGATCCACGCGCCGAAATAGTTGGCGACGACTATGATAATTATGCTGAGAAAAACTACGGTAATAATCATTACCAAGGTCCAGATGCACACCACGGAACGCACGTTGCTGGAATTATCGCTGGTCTTCCTTACGGAGATGTTGTCCAATATGGAGTAGGTTACAAAACAGCAAAAATCATGACGGTTCGTGCTGTTCCAAATGGTGATGAGAGAGATAAAGATATCGCAAATGCCATTAGATATGCCGTTGACAATGGAGCAAAAATTCTAAACATGAGTTTTGGAAAACCAGTTTCTCCTGGAAAAGATGTTGTTTGGGATGCGTTTAAATATGCTGAAAACAAAGGAGTTCTGCTTGTAAAAGCAGCCGGAAATGAAAATGAAGATATCTCGGAAAATATGTACTTCCCGACCAATTATAAAAACGTGACCGATGCTAAACCATTTGTAACTAATATGATAGTGGTAGGCGCTTCAACAAATGATAACGATTATCTCCGTGCAAATTTTTCTAATTACAATGGGAAATTAGTCAATGTTTTTGCTCCGGGCGAAAAGATTTATTCTACCGTTCCGACGAGTGAATATAAATATATGCAAGGAACGTCTATGGCTTCGCCCGTTGTTGCTGGTGCTGCATCAGTTTTGTTAGCATATATGCCGAATCTTACTCCAGCACAAATGATTGAAGCGTTGGTGAAGACTTCTAATAAATCAAGTGTAAACGCGATGATTTCTTCAAACACCAACAACCGTTTCGATTTAATTTCAGAAGCTGGAGGTGTAATTGATTTGAAAAAAGCCGCTGAATATGCTTTTACAAATTTCTACAAAGAAAATCAAATTCAATCTACTCGTCAGAAAGCAGTTCCTTTAAAACTTAGAAAGGTAAGTTCTACGAGATAATTCAATAGCACTATGATAAAAACCCGGTTATTCGGGTTTTTTTTTGTTTGATGTTGGTTGGCACGGTTTTTTGTAGGTAATGAGTAATAAATTGAACTACTATGAAAAATTTACTATTAGCGGGAATTATTGGAGCAGCCATGACTGTTTCTTGCTCAACGGCAAAAACCGCACAGTCTAATCGTGCAGATTTTTTAAAAATGAAAGGCGATTGGCAAATAACAAGTGTGAACTATGATTCTAGTTTCAAGGTTAAACCATTTGATGAAGGAGCAGATGCACAATGCTTCGTGGGAAGTCACTGGAGATTAATTCCAAACAATTGGACTGGTTCTTATACCATGGACGGAAAAAATGGTTGCCCGAGTGCAATTCAACCTATTAAATTTGAAGTAACGAATTCAAACGAATTTAAATTCAAAAAATTGATGGAAGGTTCAAAAGCAAAAGCAGTAACCGAAGGCTATTCGTTAAATTTAATTAGTCAGACAACAGATCAATTTTCTTTAGAACAAAATATTCCCGCCGATGGTGAAAACGTAAGAATCGTTTACAACTTCGAAAGAACAGGAATGAAATAATAATATCAAAAATAAAATTATGAAAATTTTTAGTAAAACAAATATTGCGGCTTTATTTATCTCTAGTACGATGATGATGACAAGTTGTGATGCTGTACGAAATGCAAACAATCAACAAAAAGGAACGGTCATTGGTACTTCCGCAGGTGCTGTGATAGGTGGTATTCTTGGTAATAACATTGGTAAGGGTAAAAATGCTCCTTTAGGTGCAGTTTTAGGCGGAGTTGTCGGTGGAATCGCTGGTAACGTGATCGGAAATAAAATGGATAAACAAGCCAAAGAAATTCAAGAAACTTTACCGGGAGCAGAAGTTGAAAGAGTAGGAGAGGGAATTAGAGTAACCATGAAGGAAAATATGGTTAATTTCGGTTTTGATTCTGCAAACTTGACCAATGATGCAAAAATGAACTTAGATAAATTAGCGCAGGTTTTAATAAACAATCCTGATACTAATATTAATATTTATGGTCATACCGATAGTAAAGGTGCAGATAGTTATAACTTAACTTTATCTGAAAGAAGAGCAGCAGATGTAAAAAACTACATGATGGGGAAAGGAATTGCTTCCTCTAGAATGATGGCGATGGGAATGGGTGAAAAAGAGCCAATCGCATCTAATAATACCGATGACGGTAGAGCGCAAAACAGAAGGGTAGAATTTGCAATTACGGCAAACGAAAATATGATTAAAGATGCTGCAAATAATCAGTAAAATTTAATTAAATATATAATTCAGAAATCCGCTTAGGCGGATTTTTTCATTTTAAATTCGCTAATTTTGCTGCTGAACTTTTTGTAAATGATGAAATATCTAAAACTGCTACGTGTCGAGCAATGGGTAAAAAACCTATTCGTTTTTGCACCGCTTTTTTTCTCTGGAAATATAACACACCTTAACTTACTTTTACAAAGCATTTTCGCTTTTATCATATTTTCTTTAGTTGCGAGCAGTATTTATATTATCAACGATTATTCGGATATAGAATCGGATCGAAAACATCCTCAAAAACGTCATCGACCACTTGCTAGCGGTGCAATTTCCAAAAGCAAAGCACGGATTGTCTTGGCGGTTCTTTTAGTACTTCTGGTTTTTTCAATCTTTCTGAGTCGAAACTTTTTAGAGCAAAACCTCTGGAGATTTGCTGCTATTATTGCCTTTTATTTTCTCATGAATTTGGCTTATACTTTCAAATTGAAACATGTCGCCATAATAGACGTGGTCATTATTTCGATCGGATTTGTTCTTCGCGTTTTAGCCGGCGGTTATGCGACGGGAATTTTAATTTCACAATGGGCAATTCTACTGACTTTTGTTTTGGCACTCGTACTAGCGTTAGGAAAGAGAAGAGGAGAACTAATTAATGCGCAAATTTCTGGGAGAACAAGGAGATCATTAGACGGTTATAATGTACAATTTGCAGATATTGCGCTATCAATAAGTTGCGCTTTAGCAATTGTTTGTTATTTAATGTTTACCCTTTCGCCTGAAGTTCAGCAGCGGTTTCATCCGAGAGTTTTTTATACCGTCATCTTTGTTGTGTTCGCGTTTTTGCGCTACTTACAACAGACTTTGGTTTATAATAAAACCGAGTCACCGACCAGAATTATTTATAAAGACAGGTACATCCAAGTTACTTTAGTGCTTTGGTTGGCCGCGTTTTTATTACAAATTTATTTCAAATAATGAAACCAAATTATAAACAGACTGTCACGAATTGGGGAAATTTTCCGGTTGTGGAAAAAGAAATGAAGTCCGAAGATTCGTCTGCTAAAATAAAAGAATATATTCGCGATCATCACGATATTATCGCCAGAGGAAATGGCAGATGTTATGGTGACGCTTCTCTTTCGGAAAATATTTTTTCTACAAAACGACTTAATAAATTCATCAGTTTTGATCGGTTAAATGGTGTTATCGAATGTGAATCGGGAGTTTTACTTTCGCAGGTTCTTGAGGTAATTGTTCCGCAAGGGTATTTTTTATTTGTAACTCCAGGTACCAAATTTATTACTATTGGCGGTGCAATTGCGTCTGATGTTCATGGAAAAAACCATCATGCAGAAGGATGTTTTTCCGAATATGTCATCGAATTTTCTTTAATGAATGAAAATGGAAAGATTCTAACGTGTTCCCGAACTGAAAACGAAGATAAATTTTGGTCCACAATCGGCGGAATGGGACTTACTGGAATTGTTCTTTCGGCAAAATTCAAATTAAAAAATATTGAAACCACTTATATTCGACAAGAAAAAATCAAGGCTGAAAATTTAGACGAAATATTTAAATTATTTGAAGAAAGCGAATCGTGGACTTATAATGTCGCGTGGATTGATTGCTTGCAGAAAAATAAAAATTTAGGCAGAAGTATCATGATGCGTGGTGAACATGCTTTTAAACATGAATTGCCAAAAAAATGGAAAGACAATCCTTTGCAAATAACGAAGGAAAAAAGTCCTTCAATACCATTTTATTTTCCAAACTTTATTTTAAATACGTTTACTGTAAAATTGTTTAATTTCTTATATTATTCTAAACAGAGTAAAAAAGAAATTAAGAATTTCGTTCAGTACGAACAGTTTTTTTATCCGCTGGATGTGGTAAATGAGTGGAATAAAATTTATGGAAAAAAAGGATTCATCCAGTATCAAATGGTCATCCCGAAAGAAAACGGGAAGGAAGGAATGAGACGAATTCTGGAAACTATTTCTGAAAGTGGAAATGGATCTTTTTTAGCCGTTTTAAAATTGTTTGGAAAAGCGAATCACGACGCATATAATTCATTTCCGATGGAAGGATATACGCTTGCTTTAGATTTTAAAGTGAATTCAAAACTGAAAAAATTAGTTGCCCAACTCGACGATATTGTAGAAGAATTTGGAGGAAGAATTTACCTAACCAAAGATTCGATGAGCAAATCATCTCTTACGAATTATCTTCAAAATGTTCAGAACCCTAAGTTTGTTTCGATGCAGCAGAATAGAATTCAAAATAATTAAAAAAAATTACTTTGAAAACTTTAAACGGATTCCATTCATTTAATCACTTCAGAAATTACAAAATAATATGATTGTTTTAGGAAGCAATTCAGAAGTCGCCCAAGCCTTTGTAGAGAAAATGTTGGATTCGGGCGCGAAATTTTCGAAAATATATTTCTTCACATCTCACGAAGAAACTACTGATAAGTTTGCAAAGCATTTAGAAGTTAAGTATGTTCAACAGTCAGAAATCATTTATTTAGATCTTTTACAAAACATTGATTATACCACTTTAGAGCGTGTGAATTCTGATTTATTATTTTGTGCAACCGGTTATCTTGGAAATAGTACAGAGGAAGGACTTTATGATCTTCGAAACACTGAGAAAATTATTGATATAAATTATTCGAAATTAGTTCCGGTTCTCAACTTTTTTGCTGAAAAAATGGAAAGACAACGTGCGGGAACAATGATCGTCCTTTCTTCTGTGGCTGGTGAACGCGGACGACAAAGCAATTTTATTTACGGGAGCGCTAAAGCAGGATTGACTGCTTATTTAAGTGGTTTAAGAAATTATTTGTTCAGTAAAAAAGTTCACGTTTTAACAGTGAAACCTGGATTTATGGCTACAAAAATGACGGAAGGTTTACCGCTTAATCCAAAGTTAACTGCAAGTCCAAAAGATGCGGCAAAAGTGATATACGAAGCTTTTAATAATAAAAAAAATGTCGTTTATGTTTTACCAATTTGGGCTGTTATTATGTTGATCATCAGGAATATTCCAGAGTTTATTTTTAAGAAATTGAGTCTTTAAAAAATGAAAAAATTATATTGCTTCGATTTTGATGGAACGATAACGTACAGAGACACCATGTTTTTGTTTCTCAATTTCTATAATCCATCTAGATTTAAGTTCCAGTTCATCAAACATATTCCAATATTTATTTTGTTGAAATTTAAACTTGTACAGGCGGAAAAAGCCAAGAGAAGTTTTATTGCGTCAATTCTGAAAGGTCAGACAAAACAAAAAATTCAAGAAAAAGCACAGCAGTTTTTTGATCGATATTATCCTGAAATTATTAGAGAGAATGCTTTAGAATTTATCGCGAATATCGATCGGACACAGATAGATAGCTATATCGTTACGGCGTCGCTCGATATTTGGGTAAAACCGTTTGCAGAAAAATTTAATATGAAACTTTTGGCAACACAGGCAGAATTTAAAAATGATATTTTCACTGGCGAATTCATCGGTGAAAATTGCAATGGATTAGAAAAAGTGGAGAGAATTAAGAAAGCTGTTTATGATAAAAGATATGATAAAATGATTGCTTTCGGTGATACATTAGGTGACGAAGAAATGTTAAGTTGGGCAGATGAAGGTCAATTTAAATTTTTTCATTAATTTTAGACTCCGATAATTCTAATATAGTAAAAAGTAAAAATGAATAAAATTTATTTGGATAATGCTGCGACAACGCCGCTGTCCGAGGAAGTTATAGATGCCATGGTAGATGTGCTCAAAAATAATTATGGGAATCCTTCTTCTACGCATAGCATTGGTCAGGACGCCAAAATCCTGATTGAGAATGTTCGAAGAGATGTTGCAGATTATTTGAAAGTTTCACCGTCGGAAATTATTTTTACGTCTTGCGGTACGGAGTCTAACAATATGATTCTGAAATCATGCGTCGACCATCTAATGGTGGAGCGCATTATTACGTCACCGATCGAACATAAATGCGTGGCCGAAACAGTTTTGGATCTTAAAAAAAGAAGAGGAGTAGAAGTAGTTTATCTTCGTCCTGATCTTAAAGGTGATGTGAGTTTGCAGCAGTTAGAGGAAGTTCTTAAAAGTTCTGACAAGAAAACATTGGTGACTTTGATGCACGCCAATAACGAAATTGGGAATTTGATTGACATTAAAAAAGTTGCTGACCTTTGCAAAGAAAATAATGCATTATTCCATTCTGACACCGTACAATCGATGGCACACATGGAATTAGATTTTTCAACTATTCCAATTGACTTCGCTTCGTGCAGCGCGCATAAATTTCATGGACCGAAAGGAAGTGGTTTTGCTTTCATTCGTAAATCTTCTGGTTTAAAAGGAATTATTACGGGCGGACCACAAGAAAGGAGCTTAAGAGCGGGAACTGAAAATGTTTGCGGAATCGTGGGTTTAGGAAAAGCCTTAGAAATCTATCTGAAAAATATGGATAGTTATGCAAATCATATCCGAGAAATTAAACAATATGCGATCGATCAACTTTCTGAAAAGATCGAAGGCGTTAAATTTAATGGACGCAGCGCTGAACAAGAAAATAGTTTATATACTGTTTTAAGCGTTTTATTACCCTTTAAAGATCCGATGATTGGCCTAAAACTCGATATGAAAGGAATTGCGATTTCCCAGGGAAGCGCGTGTTCGTCGGGCGCCGCAAAACCTTCTATGGTGATGATGATGGTTGTGGAAGAAGATGAAATGGATCAAACAACACCATTGCGAGTTTCGTTCAGTCATTTTACGACAAAAGAAGAAATAGATGCTTTGGTAGAAGCAGTTTACGAAATCTATAAAACTTTTCAAATAGAAAAGGTAAATGCAGAACATAGATAGACTTCTTAAAAACTAAATAAGAAATTTGTAAATTTGTAAACAGATAATAAAAATTAAAAATATATTAAAATGGCATTAGAAATTACAGATCAATCCTTTCAAGAAATGGTATTGAATTCAGATAAACCAGTATTGGTAGACTTTTGGGCAGTATGGTGTGGACCATGTAGAACGCTTGGACCGATCATCGAAGAAGTAGCAACTGATTTTGATGGTAGAGCGATCGTTGGAAAAGTAGATGTAGATAACAACCAACAAGTTTCGGTAGACTATGGTATCAGAAATATCCCGACGGTTTTGATTTTTAAAAATGGAGAAGTAGTAGATAAAATTGTTGGAGTTGCGTCGAAAGAAGTAATTACTGAAAAACTATCTGCACACTTATAATAATAAGTTGCTTGAAACTGAGTGCTTTCCTTATTAGGAAAGCATTTTTTTTTGAAAATGTTTGTAGAGTGTGATAAAATTTGTACTTTTGCACTCACCAAAAAGAAGAAGTTCTTTACAAGTGTAAAGATCCGGTAGTTCAGCTGGTTAGAATGCCGCCCTGTCACGGCGGAGGTCGCGGGTTCGAATCCCGTCCGGATCGCAAATCTCTCAAATTAATTTGAGAGATTTTTTTGTTTTAAACTCACTAGTAATAAATAGGAAAGGTAATCAGTTTAATGCCACCTGTCGTCTCTTTAATTACTGACGAGACGGGTTCGAATTCCGTCCGGATCTCAGATATCCAAGTAGAACTAAATGTTTAAAATATATTTTTACAGCATTTTTTGTATTGTGCCTGCTGCAAAGAGGGTCAAAAAATAACATTCTTAAGGGACCTATTCAGTGACATGTTGATCAGGTTGAAAATAGGTCACTGGAAATTCGACAAGACCTATTCACCAACTAGTTCATAAACCAAATATCTTGTGATGAGGTTTTACCAAAATCAATTCTACAGGAGAGGCTCGTATTTATTTGCGAATTGCACTGATGGTAAATTTCAGAGATTAGCACAAACAGACTATGCAGTCTTTACAATGTAGTTCTGCGATGCAGAAAGTCAATGGTGCTGCAGAAGAAATTAGATCGCTTAATTTTCATCTAAAAACATTTGATTAATAGTTTTCGACACTGGTCATGAATTTATGAGAGATAAAAAAATTGTGACTGTGAAGCATTTAAAAATAAGTAATTAAGTGAATACTTATTCAAACGAAATCGCTGATATTGTGGCGTAAATAAAGAATTGACCTATCACATATCTCGTCATATTTGCAACGACAATTACTCGAACTAAAAATGTTTTAATTGAGAGTGTACGTAAAATGTCAGGTTATAAAAGCAAAAAAAGTACTCAACATTATGCTAGTTTTTATGATGCTAAAGTAAGTGCAGATATGAGAGATTTAATACAGTATTACGAAACAAGGGGCATCTGCAACAAATTGGATAGTGTTTCGTTTTCCATTTCAGAAAGAGGTTTTGAAAGAATTGTTTTCGCCTAGTCGCTTACATCTACTCTGCATTATTATTTATTCCCAATTAACATTTAAGTCTCTAAATTCCTGTTTTGACTTATTGAAATCCGCTGAGTTTCTTTCTGGTTCATTTCTTGAACTAAATCTAAAGAGTTTGATTATTTTTGGTTCTTCAATGATGTCTTTAAATGTGATTTTAATATTCATTGGCACATTTACTGTCAGTTTAGGAAAGGTATTTGTGGATCTTTTTAAATCAACTTGATATTCATTTCCGAGTAAATCAACAATTGAAAAGTCCAAAAGAATGGAAGTTTTATTTTCGTCTTTTGCAGCAATAAGAAAATTAATGGAAATTGTATTTTCTTTTTTATTTCCAACTATTTTTGTTATTTTATATTCATTGTTATTGAGTTTTTGTTCTAGAATAGGAGTGTTAATTTCTAAAATTTTATTTAAGTATATATTATGTGATTTTACTGTTTGAATGTCGGATCTCAATTCCGTAATTTCAATTTTTATTTTTTCAATTTCGTTCTTTAGATCATTGTTATTTTGACAATACATAAAAATCGAACATAGCACAGTTGATAATAATAAAATTTTTCTCATATTTTGTATTTAGTTGTAAAAAAAAGGTTCATATTTTAATTGGAAAGAGAATCTTATTCAAATATAATATTTTTCTGATGTCTTTACAATATGCTGTTATTGAATTAAAACTTTAGTAAGTGTAGGCTCCCCAATTTCAGTACCTATCAAAAATAGTGATTTTTGCTGCTATGACCTTCCCCTCCATCCAATATATGTAACAGAGACAAGGACCAATTCACGCTATAGCGTTCATCTCTTAATGATCCTTTAAAACTTTCTATCAATGCATTGTCAGTAATTTTCCCAAAAGGGAAAAGTCCAGTTCTACTTTTTTTCATAAACTCATCTGTTTATTGCAACTCATCACAAAATAGCAAATAGAATATCTTTGAATACATTGAAATCTGGTACAACAAAAAAAGACTCAGCACATTAAATTACAACTGTTGAGGAGACTGTTTCAAATCCTCTCATTTTTGGTATAAGATAAATCTTTTTTAATTATTTGAGAGTTTTTTTTTGCTGTAAACTCATGAGTAATTGACAGAAAAGTTAAGTAGGTACAGGCCGTTTGTCATCTCGTCAACAATTGACGAGACTGTTTCGAATGCTCTCGTTTTTGCAATGAGACAAATCCTCAGATAATTTGCGGTTTGTTTTGGTTTAAACTCATGACTGAATAATGGAAAACAATCGAATTTCAATTTCTCTTTTCGTTCTTAAATTTATTTAAGTATCTTTTTTTCCTTAGACATATTTTTCAGAAATTATATTTTTTTTATTTTAAATGATGGAACTAATGAGATAAAGAATTATTTTCTTTTAAAGTTTATGGAATATTCTACATCATATCTTATCTAATTATCCAGTCGTGAAATCTGCAATTTTAAAGTGGAAGATTCCACAAGTCATCTAACATTACTACCATTTACTTTGTTAATGTGTATATTCTTATTACTTTTAAATTTAATTCTATACAAAGCACGATGAGTACCTCTGATGTCAATCTAAAATATAAAAACAGTGTAAAACTAATAGTGATCGGTACACTTTTAGTTTTTGGGCTTTGGTTCGCCTACGAAACAATTGGAGTGCTTTTTCTATTCTTTTTTGCGGTCGTTTTAACATTGGTGTTAAATGCTCCGACCATGTGGTTGGTTTCAAAGAAAATACCTCGAACAGTTGCAGCACTAATTGTCTTTTTTATTCTGTTGATATTTCTATTTTTGATCGGGTGGCTTGTTATTCCTAAAATATTAGAACAGGCAAGTTCGCTCGTTACCAACCTTCCTATTTATTATCAAGATTTAAAATCGCAACTTTCTAATGTGCTGCAGGATTACCCTTCATTACAGAAGAAACTACTGAGCAGTTCGAATTTAGAAGATAGTTTACCTTCAACGGTGCAACTTGTTACCAATATCGGACGCTTTTCTTTTAGTATCGTCGGTGGTATTTTTATCTTGGTTATGTTTTTCAGTATTGTTCTTTACATGCTAATCAGTCCTGCTCCGTTATTAGACAGTTATTTAAACTTTTTTTCGAAAGAGAACAAGCCGAAAGCAGCGCATGCACTAGCTCGGGCTTCTAATATGATGGTGGGATGGATGTGGTCAAACTTAGTGGTCGGTTCCATGGAAGCTGTCGCTGTTTTTATCGTTTTATCTTACTTAGACATTCCTGGAGTTTGGATCTGGGTTGGGCTGGCCTTATTTGCAGAAATGGTTCCCAAATTGGGTTTGTACATTATGGCAATTCCGCCCGTTTTAATTGCTTTGTCTATTGATCCATTGACCGCGTTATGGGTGTTAATTTTCTATCTTGTTCTCAATGAAATAATGGGAGATCTCGTTATGCCAAAAGTGAGAGCATCAACGATGAATTTACATCCAGTATCGAGTTTGTTTGTGATGCTGGCGATGGCAAGTGCCTTTGGTATTATGGGCGCTTTGATTGCGACTCCATTAACGGCTTTTATAAAAGCGTACTATGAAGAGTTTTTCCTAGACAAAGATCCTGAGAATTTGGCAACTGAAGACATTAATACTATTTTAGAACGGAAGATTTAATCAGGAAATTAGAGAAATAGTTAATTTAATCTTTAATACTGTGCATGTTAGGCTATTTTTGTTAAAATTGTCAATGCTTTATTTGGAAATAAAGGGAAATGTCCTATATTTGCACCAGTAAAAAAAACGGTGTCGTTACCGTTTTTATTTATATTTTGATCCGGTAGTTCAGCTGGTTAGAATGCCGCCCTGTCACGGCGGAGGTCGCGGGTTCGAATCCCGTCCGGATCGCAAATCTCTCAAATTATTTTGAGAGATTTTTTTATATTCAAATTTGAATGATTAAGTTAGAACACAACTCTATCTTTTCTTCAAATTCTTATCTTTAATGTTAAACTTATTTTTAAATAAAAGATTAGCAAACTTTTATTTAATATCAGTTAATACTTTACTATATCATAATAAATTTCCTTTAAATAAGTAAAAAATAGATCTTAAAACATTCTTTTTTGCTTTGATTAGTAATAGAAAAATGGTAATATTGTTATGCAACATTATTTCAATAACTATAAATTTTATCATATATGAAGCCCAGTGTAATATCAATTGTTTTAGGTGGCGGAAGAGGAAGTAGATTAGCTCCCTTGACTAATACACGGTCTAAACCAGCGGTTCCTATTGCGGGGAAATACCGTTTAGTAGACATACCTATTTCAAATTGTCTTAATTCGGGATTTAACAGGATCTTAGTACTTACGCAATTTAATTCTGCGTCTCTTAATTCTCATATTAAAAATTCTTTTCACTTTGATATTTTCAGCAGGGGATTTGTAGATATTCTCGCCGCTGAGCAAAATATAGAAAGTGATGAATGGTACCAAGGAACTGCTGATGCGGTTCGCCAATCCATGAAGCATTTGGATAAATATGATTATGAATACATATTGATTCTTTCTGGAGATCAATTATATCAAATGGATTTTCGCGAAATGATCGACTTTCATTGTACTAATAAGGCCGATATTACAATTGCCACTATTCCCGTAAATGGGCATGATGCACCAGGTTTTGGTATTCTGAAATCTGATGAAGAAGGCAATATAACTTCGTTTACCGAAAAACCGTCTGGAGATATTTTGCACGAGTGGAAATCAGAAGTATCAGAAAAAAATAGAAATGAAGGCAAAGAATATTTGGCTTCGATGGGAATCTATGTCTTCAGTAAGGATATGCTGAAGCAAATGTTCGATGAAGATCCTGGCGATGATTTTGGTGGAGAGTTAATACCAAATGGAATAGGGAAATACAAAACCTTAAGTTTTCAATACGATGGTTATTGGACAGATATTGGAACAATTCAGTCGTTCTTTGATGCTAATCTAGATTTAACTTCCGATCTTCCGAAGTTTAATTTATTCAGCAAATCTCCGATCTATACGAGAGCGAGAATGTTGCCACCTTCTAAAATTTTAGGTTCATATGTGAGTAAAGCCGTATTCGGAGATGGATGTGTGGTGATGGCTGATAAAGTTGAAAATTCGCTTGTAGGAAACCGAAGTAGAATTGATCGAGGAAGTACGTTAGTGAATTCTTATATGATGGGTGCAGATTTTTATCAAGCCACTCCCGAAATCGTTTCCAACGATGAACAGGGAATTCCGAATCTAGGAATTGGCAAATATTGCTACATCGAGCGCGCGATCTTGGATAAAAATTGTAGAATAGGAAATAATGTAAAAATTATTGGTGGTCATCATTTGCCCGATGGCGACTATGAAACCCATTCTATTAAAGATGGAATAGTGGTCGTGAAAAAGAATGCGGTAATTCAATCAGGTACGCATATTTCTTAAGGATATTCTTTTATAAAAGTGGAACACAGTACTAAATTAATTACTGTGTTTTTTTTGCTTTAGTTTTTATGTATTTTTGCCGCATGCGTTGGTTAAAGGTCGGAGTTTTAGTGTTTGTGTTTTTGGGAATAGCATATGCCGTGTCCATGAATTTCGTCGATGAAAATAAAGACTTTACCATTGAAAATGAAATCAACTATCCAGTTGATAAAGTCTTTCCGCAGTTTAATAATTTACAAAACTTCAGCACTTGGAACACGTTTTTTACAGACAACAAAAGCCTTTCGCTTCAGTTCTATTCACCGTATGAAGGAAAAGGTAGTTCGATGTCATACCGAGATGGTAAAGAAAAGGATGTACACGGTGATCTTTTCATCAGATATGAAAACGCTGAAAGAACTTTAAAATACCAATTGTTTGAAGGAAAGAAAAACACTCCTTATTCCATCGATGTTAAGTTTATTCCCCTAAAAGATAAAACAAAGATTATCTGGTATATTCATACGCCGAAGCAACCCTATTTGAAACGATCTTTAAATTTAATTTCAGAAGATTTTTGGGTAGAGACCACGCAGAAAAGCATGAAAAATCTGTATCGTATTTTAGGAAATAAAGTTGATCAAGAAATTCTGCGAGAAAATTTAAGGTTTGATACTTTAATGGTGGAAAATAATGAGAGCCAAATTTTGTTGGGAATTAATGTAAGCACGAAGAATGTGAAGGATGCACTTTTCAGAAACATTGTCATTAATCATAACAAAGTAGCGAACTATGTAAAAATGGATTTGGCCAAAAAAGAGGATGAATTCGGTGATCCAGTTTTAATCGCTGATGCAGACAATTTCAAAGATAAAGAAGTTTCTTATTTTTATGGTATTCCGCTCTCAAAAAAACAAGGGATTTCAGATAATAACTTCACGTTCAGAACGATAAATGCATCGACTAATTATGTAATCTTTTATAAAGGTTCCTATGCCGGTAGAGTGAAATCAATTCAGCAACTTTTAGCAAAAGCAAAAAGAGATAGCATGAGGATCGGTGATTTACAGCAAACGTTTATAGACGAGCCAAGCACCGAGAATAATACCCTAATGAAACTAGCGCTTCCCGTATTTAAATAATTTTTGCGGCTCATTTTTTTAACCTACTTTGGCTTTACTACCTCACATATTTTTGTTAAATTTGTTCTTTAAACTAAATTAAACAGATAATTAGTAAATAATGGATAAATTTTCATTCCTGAATGCTGCTCATTCGCAGTTAATAGAAGACTTATACCAACAATATCTAAAATTTCCCGACTCTGTAGAACCTTCCTGGAAAGCCTTTTTTCAGGGATTCGATTTTGCATTAGAAGGTTATGGCGAGGATTTTGGGGAAAATAGTGGATCGACCAACGGTTCATTACCCGTTCAGTCTGCCAATCAAGCGGCCGCTAATGGTCAAATTCCAGAAGATATAAAGAAAGAATTTCAGGTTCTTAATTTGATAAAAGATTATAGAAGTCGCGGACATCTTTTTACCAATACCAATCCGATCAGAGAGGGACGACACTTCGAACCAACCTTAAGTTTTGAAAACTTTGGTTTAACAACTGCGGATTTAACTAGAAAATTTAATTCTGCAACTACAACCGGACTTGCTTCAGCGGTAACTTTACAGGAACTTATTAATCACCTAGAAAAGATTTATTGTAGTTCTATCGGAACAGAATATATGCACATCAGCAATACCGCTGAGCGTAAATATGTGAGAGAATGGTTACAGGTTAATGAAAATCAACCGCAACTCAATGCTGACGAAAAGACTGAGATTTTAGAAAAACTAAATCAGGCAGTTGCCTTCGAAAATTACCTTCATACCAAATTTGTCGGGCAGAAAAGATTTTCTCTAGAAGGTGGTGAATCGTTAATTCCAGCTTTAGATCAGCTGATCACTCGTTCGTCTCAGTTAGGAGTAGATGAGGTTGTTTTGGGGATGGCGCACCGCGGTCGACTCAATGTTTTAACTAATATTTTTGGAAAATCTTACAAACAGATTTTCTCTGAATTTGAAGGAAAAGAATTTGAAGAAGATGTGTTCTCCGGTGATGTAAAATACCACTTAGGTTCATCTAAGAAAATTAAAACTGCCAAAGGCGAAGAAGTTTCTATCAACTTAACTCCAAACCCTTCTCACCTGGAGACGGTTGGAGCGTTAGTGGAAGGAATTTGTCGTGCGAAAGTTGACAATAAATATAAAGATTTCAAAAAAGTTTTACCGATCATTATTCATGGTGATGGTGCAATTGCAGCGCAAGGAATTGTTTATGAAGTTGCTCAAATGATGACTTTAGAAGGTTATCGAACTGGTGGAACGGTTCACATTGTAGTGAATAATCAAGTTTCATTTACAACGAATTATGTTGATGCACGTACGTCTACTTATTGTACTGATATTGCTAAAGTAACTGAATCTCCGGTGATGCATGTGAATGCAGACGACGTAGAATCCGTAATTCATGCGATCAGATTTGCAGCAGATTTCCGTGCGAAATTTGGTAAAGATGTTTATATCGACTTATTAGGCTATAGAAAATATGGTCATAACGAAGGAGATGAACCGAGATTTACCCAACCTAATTTGTACAAAGCAATTTCGGGACATCCAAATCCACGAGAAATATATAAAGAAGTATTAATTAAAGAAGGAATTCTTTCCGCCGACGTTTTAAAAGATATGGAAACATCATTCAAAAAACTTTTGGATGAGGATTTTGATGCTTCTAAAGAAATTGAAAAAAATAAAATGGATCTTTTTATGTCGGAAGACTGGAAAGATTTACCCATTTCGCTAAAAGGAGATGTAACGAAAAGCGTGAATACTAAATTCGACGCAAAAGATTTAAAGGAATTGGCGATTAGAATGTCAACTTTACCTAAAGATAAAAAGTTTATTTCTAAAGTTACCCGTCTTTTTGAGAACAGAATCAAAGCGATCGAAGGAAATACTATAGATTGGGCTTTAAGTGAATGGCTGGCTTACGCCACTTTGCTTACCGAAGGTCATAACGTAAGAATTTCTGGAGAAGACGTGGAAAGAGGAACGTTTTCTCACCGTCATGCTTTACTCAAAACTGAAGATAGCGAAGAAGAATACATTCCATTAAGACATATTTCAGATAATCGATTTGATATTTATAATTCACATCTTTCAGAATATGGTGTCCTTGGTTTTGATTACGGTTATTCCATGGCTTCACCCAACACGTTAACTATTTGGGAAGCACAGTTTGGAGATTTTGTAAATGGTGCTCAAATTATTATTGATCAATACTTAGTTGCTGCCGAGGAAAAATGGAAAATTCAAGCAGGTTTAGTAATGCTTCTTCCACATGGCTATGAAGGTCAAGGCGCAGAACATTCCTCAGCGAGATTAGAACGATTTTTAGGGCTTTGTGCCAATGAAAATATGGTGGTTGCAAATGCGACGACACCAGCGAATTACTTTCATTTGTTAAGACGACAAATGAAATGGAATTTCAGAAAGCCATTAATTGTAATGTCTCCTAAATCTTTACTTCGTCATCCGAAAGTTATTTCTACTATCGAAGATTTAGCGACTGGTGAATTTCAACCGATCATCGATGATGCCACTGCGAAAGCAGATAAAGTGGAAAAATTAGTTCTTTGTTCAGGTAAAATTTACTACGAACTTTTAGCCAAGAAAGAAGAACTGAACTGCGAAAATGTTGCTTTAGTTAGAATGGAGCAAATGTATCCGTTACAGCAAGATAAAATCGATGAGGTTTTTGCTAAATATAGCAATAGAAAGCAATTACTTTGGGTTCAGGAAGAGCCAGAAAACATGGGAGCTTGGAGTTATATCCTTCGGAATTTCCGTGATACTGGAATTCAGGTTATTGCAACAGTTCCAAGTGGATCGCCCGCTCCCGGAAGTCACAAAATGTTCGAACGTAATCAGAATGGCGTGATCAACAGAGTGTTTGATCGCAATGATGATCCTGTGAAACGACCAGTAACTGCGTAAAATAGTAACTCAACTCAGCGCTATAAAGTTTTCAAATAATTCAAAAATTAAAAAAAATAGATCCGATGTCAATATTAGAAATGAAAGTCCCATCTCCGGGAGAATCAATCACCGAAGTTGAAATTGCGACGTGGTTAGTGCAAGACGGCGATTACGTAGAAAAAGATCAGCCAATCGCAGAAGTAGATTCTGATAAAGCAACTCTCGAACTTCCGGCTGAAGAAGGCGGAATTATTACGCTTAAAGCGGAAGAAGGAGAAGTGGTACAAGTTGGACAAGTAGTTTGTTTAATCGATACAGCTGGTAAAAAATCAGAAGATGCTGCTCCAGCAAAATCAGAAGAAAAACCAGTTGAGCCTGCTAAAGTTGAAACTCCAAAAGAGGAAGTTAAAATAGCGACAAATTATGCGACAGGAACTCCTTCACCTGCAGCAAAGAAAATATTAGATGAAAAAGGCGTTGCGCCTGCTCAAGTTAGTGGTTCTGGAAAAGATGGTAGAATTACAAAGCAAGATGCGACGACCGCATCGGTTCCAGCCATGGGTTCAACTTCTTCTACAACAGGATCAAGAGGTTCTAGCACTACAAAACTTTCAGTACTTAGAAGAAAAGTTGCCGCAAGATTAGTAATGGTTAAAAATGAAACTGCAATGTTGACGACTTTCAACGAAGTTGATATGTCTGAAATTTTCAGGATCAGAAAACAATACAAAGAAGAATTTGCTCAAAAGCACGGCGTTGGTTTAGGATTTATGTCCTTCTTCACGAAAGCAGTTACGAGAGCGCTTCAATTATATCCTGACGTGAACGCATCAATCGACGGCGACTTTAAAACTAATTATGAATTCTGTGATATTTCAATTGCTGTTTCTGGTCCAAAAGGATTAATGGTTCCGGTTCTTAGGAATGCAGAAGATATGTCTTTCAGAGGCGTAGAAAGTAATATTAAATCACTGGCAGAGAAAGTTAGAGATGGTAAGATTACCGTTGATGAAATGACTGGAGGAACATTTACGGTTACCAATGGTGGAACTTTTGGCTCCATGATGTCAACTCCAATTATTAATCCTCCTCAATCAGCGATTTTGGGAATGCATAATATTCTTCAAAGACCGATGGCAATTGATGGACAAGTGGTAATTCGACCGATGATGTACGTGGCTTTATCTTATGATCACCGTATTATCGACGGAAAAGAATCCGTAGGATTCTTAGTTGCCGTGAAAGAAGCAATTGATAATCCTGTTGAATTTTTATTCGATGGCGACGAGAAAAAAGGACTTGAACTATAAGAATACTAAATAATATAGTAATTATATAATTCCCGTCTACAAAGGCGGGATTTTTGTATTTAAAATAAAAATTTTTGATATGTTTTCAACTACTACCTTTGATATTAAAGTTTCTGTTGTACCACAATACGATATCAAGAACAGTTATCCAGCGGAAAATCGATTCGTTTTCCGTTATAATATAACCGTAGAAAATTTAGGCAAAGAACCGATTCAACTTTTAAGTCGAAAATGGTTGATCTACGATTTAGGATTTGGGTTTTCAGAAGTGGCGGGAGATGGTGTTATAGGTTTGACTCCAGTTATCGAACCTGGCCAAGACTTCACTTATTTTTCAAATGTATTGCTTCGTTCTGGAGTTGGAAATATGCAAGGAACTTTCTTCTGCAAAAATTTAAATTCCAACGAAGATCTAGAGATTGTCGTTCCTAAATTTAATCTGATTTCTAATATCTTAGCCAATTAACTAGCAAATGCCTTTATAATAATTTCAAGTTTTTCTGCATCACCTCAGTTACTTCTTCATTTCTCGTAAGCATTAATTGGTTAAAACCAAGTAGCGATATTTTCGCACAAACTTCTGCATCCGCGCCAGCTCGGTGATGCTTAAATTGAATATTATGTTGGTCTGCCAAACTCTTTAAACCATATCTAGGTAGATTTTTCCATGATTTTTTAGCAATAGAAATACTGCATAAATAATTGAGTTTCGGTTTAAAGAATCCGTAATAATCTAAACAACTTCTCAAAACACCAGCATCAAAGCCCGCATTATGCGCAATCATCAAATTTCCATACATTAAATCTTCTGCTTCGTGCCAGATCTCATCAAAAGTTGGAGCGTCTTTGACCTCGCTTGGCGTAATGCCGTGGACACCAATATTTCTAGGATGGAAATAGGGAAAACTTGGTGGTTTTATAAGCCATGTTTTCGTGCTTACAATTTCGCCATTCTCCACTACGCAAATACCCATTTCACAAGCAGAATTTCTTTCATGAGTGGCAGTTTCAAAATCGATGGCGCAAAAGTCTATCATAAATAATTTTAATTAAAGTTTTGTTCTGCTAAATTTTTATTGATCCAGTAAAATTAGTTTCAGTTCTTTCAGAAATAAGTCGTGACTGAATAAATCGTCATGACTTCCACCCAAAATTTCTATGAATTTTTTCCTCACCTTGGGCTGCGAAGTTTCAAAAATATCAAAAAGTTTCTTACCAGATTTGATTGGTACTACAAAATCTTTTGTTCCATGAAAATGATAAAGCGGGACTTTAACTTTCGCAATATTTTCGTTCGATAAAAAATGATAAGTCATTGTAGGCGAAATCAAATTGGTAATTTTATTCGGCAACCAGCGATTGACAATATCCTGCAAATTAAAAAAAGTGGCTTCTAAAATGACCGCTTTCGGTTGGTTTTCTGCAGCAACTTTAATTGCATGGGCGCCACCTAAACTTCTTCCATAAACTACAATATTTTTTTCTCCGTATTTATCTTTGGCAAAGTCGTAAAAATATTGAGCATCAGAATGTAAAAAATTTTCATTTCGAGGTCCAGAGCTTTTTCCATAGCCACGATAATCCATGATTAATATATCATAGCCAAATTGAGCATATTCATTGGCGATTTTTCCCCAGCGATTGAGATTAGAAGAATTTCCGTGAAAATATAGAATTACTCCTTTAGGATTTTCAACTTTAAAATGAAGAACATTGATCTTTCCCTCGAAGGGAGTCGTCCAAATATATTCTTCAAACTCTAAAGCAAAATTAAATTGGTGATCATCGGGTAATGCGATTGGCGCAAAAACCACTTTTTCTTGAAAATATTTAAAGAACTCAGACATTCTGCAAATTTATGAAATCTAATTTTTACGGTGAGAATAGTTAAGACTGGTTTGAGCGGCATCGAAAAAAACTTTTCTTTCCTCAAAAATCTCTTCCATTACGCGATGGTATTCTTCAAATTGATGAATGTTAATATGACCAGCACGTAAAATAACGTACAATCTGGTAAGATCAGGATTAACTTCGGACAGATCAATTGCAGTATTGATCGGCACTAATTTATCGTCGCTGCCATGAATAATTTTAATGGGACATCGCACATTTTTTAAATATTGAAAAGTCGGAATATTATAACGCAGAAAAGGTTTAGCCGGCATAAAAGGCAAATAGCGATGAATTACTCGCAAGAGAGAATAAAGTGGTGAAGTCAAAATAAGCAATCGAGGATTATTTTTAGAAGCAAGTCTCGCTGCAAAACCCGATCCGAGAGATCGGCCATAGACTACGATTTTATCTTCACTGAATTCCTTTTTTACAATATTATAAATAAATTGGGTATCGCGTTTCATGGCGTCGGAGGTTCTTTTGCCAGTACTTTTTCCGAAACCGCGATAATCCATCATTACCACTTCATACCCGAGTCTCGTAAAATCTATGGCGAATTTACCCCAACCTTTTATGCTTTTTGTATTTCCTTTCAGATAAATAACGACACCTTTCGGGTTCTCAACTTGAAAATGAAGGTAACTTATTTTTGCACCTTTTTCGGGTTCTACAAATTTTTCATCAGCTTTTAAGTGATCATATGCAAACTTGAAATCAGGTTTTAATTTTTCAGGTTGAAAGAAAAAACGATGTTGGAAAAAATAGATAAAAACCCCAAGAATCAGAATAATTCCCAAGAGAATTTTTAAAATTAGATAAAAGTTGATAGTACTATCCATTACATAAAAATAGAAAAATTTCTATTAATGAAAGTAAATTAGAGATAGTTTTTAAAGACCAACCATTTTTCCTGGTAGAATTTTTTAATTTGTTTTTGCTGCCGTAATTTGAGGGTTTCAGGAATTTGACCGTAGAAAGCAAAATGCGCACGAATTACTGCCCAGAAATGAGAGAGTCCATTTTTATAACCAAAATAAATTGCGGCGAAACCGTCTAAAATCATACGAAACGGAATCAACCAAATTAAGGTAGAAATCGGTGCGTTTTTCAGAATCATCGAGAGATTATTCCTAATATTTAAAAACGTTTTCTGCGGACTTTGTTTATTTAATGTTCCGCCACCCACGTGAAAAACAGAAGATTTTCCGGTGTAATATATTTTCTTTCCTGAATTTTTTAAACGCCAACATAAATCGATTTCTTCTTGATGGGCAAAGAATCGCGCATCAAATCCGTTTTGTGCCCAGAAATCTTTTGACCGAATAAAGAAGCAACATCCTGACGCCCAGAATATTTCCGTCTCATCATTGTACTGACCTTCGTCTTTTTCAATTTGTTCGAAAACTCTTCCTCTGCAATATGGAAATCCAAGATTATCGATAAATCCGCCAGCCGCTCCAGCAAATTCAAAATAATTTTTCTGAAGATAATCTAGAATCCTAGGTTGAATCGCCGCAATATTACGATCGGTTTCAAATAAATTTAAAATTGGTTTAATCCAGTTTTCAGTTACTTCCACATCAGAATTCAAAAGACAGTAATATTCGTAATTAATACTTTTTAAACCTTCATTGTATCCGCCCGCAAAGCCATGATTCTTTTGATTTTGAACGATAATTACGGCGGGAAAAGTTTCTCGTAAAAAAGATATCGAATCGTCTGTCGAAGCATTATCAATAACAAATAAATCTGCTTCTCTAGAATGCTCAAGAACGTTGGGAAGAAATTTTTCTAACCAATTCTTACCATTATAGTTCAGTATTACGATTGCTAAATTCAATGTTGCAGTGATAAAAGATTAAAAAGGCTATTAAACTTTACGAATCCATTTCCTTGATGGCGTCTTGATATTTCCATCTTCTATGAGACCAAAGATAATTGTCTGGTCTTTTCTTAATGGTATTCTCCAGTAAACCATGAAATTTTCTGACGACTTCGTGTTCAACGAATTTATCTCCTTCAGGAAAAATTCTATAATAATTTATTTGATAATAACCTCGTTTCACTTTTTTCATTTCACAGAAAACGAAGACGAGATCCATTCGTGTCGAAAGTTTGTCGTAACCTACAAATGCGGGAGTTCTTTGGTTCATGAAGTTAAGACCGTAAGTAACTTCCGAGACGTGCGGAGTTTGATCTGCAACAAACATATATATGGAGTTACCGTCATTTGGATTTTTAAAAATATGACGAATAACTTCTTTTGCTTCTAAGGCTTGATTTCCGAACCTGTTTCGAAGTCCTTTTATTTTCTCTTCCCAAAATCCGCTTTGAACTTTTCTATAAACCGGAAAACTTTTTTCTTGTGGAATAATTAAAGTCAAGGCATTATACCATTCCCAATTGAAAATATGACCAGCCAATAAAATGACATTTTTATTTTCGGCTTTTGCTTCGTGAAAAATATCTTGGTTAAGGTGTTGTACTCTAACTCTTAATTCTGTGGACGAAATCGTAAAGGATTTCACAGTTTCTACAATGTAATCGCAGAAATTAATGTAAAATTTCTTCTCAATCTTTTTTAATTCATCCTCCGTTTTTTGTGGAAAAGAATTTTTAAGATTTTCAAAGACAACTTTCCTCCGGTATCCGATGATATGGTAGATGACAAAAAAGATGAAATCTGAAAATACGTACAAAACCCGAAGTGGAAGTTTTGAAAACAGTAAAAAAATTTTAAATATAAAGTTCATAGATGCTTCGCAAATTTAATGATAATAAACTTTAGGGTTGGTTCTAAATTTGCTATTTTGCATCGAATAATTTACTTTATAAAAAAATGAAAAATCTAAGCATAAAAGTTTTTGCGATAACAACCTTGCTCATTACTGCCACGGCCTGTTCGCAGGAAACTGAGACACAGATTGACGAAAAATCTACTACAGTTTTAGGGACTAGTAAAGAAGCAGACAGTACTGCAATTTTAGAAGCAAAGAAAAAAGTTGCTGCTGAAGAAAAAGCCAAACTTCCAAAACCATATAACGATAAGGAAAACGCAGAGGAAAAAATTGCTGCGTTGGTCAAACAAGCACAAGCCGAAAATAAAAATATAATTCTTCAGGCTGGCGGAAACTGGTGTATTTGGTGTCTTCGATTTAATCAATTTGTACAAACTACTCCAGAACTAAAGAATATTGTTGATGAAAATTATTTGTATTATCATTTAAACTATTCTCCAGAAAATAAAAACGAAAAGGTTTTTGCAAAATATAATAATCCTGGCGAAAAATTCGGTTATCCAGTTTTTGTAGTTTTAGACAAAAATGGGAAAATGATTCATACGCAAGACAGTGCGATATTAGAAGAAGGTAAAGGTTACAGTATCGATAAAGTAAAAGATTTTTTCGAGAAATGGGCTCCGAAATCATAAAGGAAAAAAAGTCTCGTCAATTTTCTGACGAGACTTTTTTTATAATAATTTCTTAATCCAATTTAATTTTTTATCGGTGTAGGGCGGGTATTTAATATTGGGTTCTCCCCAAGTTGCTCTTTTCAATATTGATTTTTGATGGGAAAAAGCATCGAATCCATATTCGCCATGATAGTTACCCATTCCAGAATTTCCCACGCCACCAAATGGTAAATAGTCATTGCTTAAATGCATCACCACATCGTTAATACAACCGCCACCAAAAGATATGTTGGACACAAATTTTTCTTGCTCATCACTATTACTCGTAAATAGGTAGGCAGCTAAGGGTTTTTCGCCGTTGGCAATTTGAATCAGTGCATCGTTGAAGTTCTTAAATGTTAAC
>JBBSRZ010000028.1:0-28079 GCA_038242555.1 Flavobacteriales bacterium
ACTTCAAGAGATTTACCCATATTGGCATAGCAAAAGCAGAATTAGAGTTCGGATTACACGCCTTAGCACACAACTTAAGAAAGAGAAGTGCTTAACAAAAAGCACTACTCTGTCAAATAATCAAAATCACAGAATCTGTTGATAAAAATCTTTAATAAAAAAGCCGTCTCAAATTTTATATTGAGACGGCTTCAATTATTTTTAAACTGGTCTTTTATTAATCTAAGTCGTCGTCGAAATTTTCGTCGTCATCAAAACCTTCTTCATCATCATCGAAATCCTCATCATCATCGCCCTCAAAACTACTGGCTTTAAATTCATCTTCGAAACTTGGAAACTCATCATCAAGTGAAGGAATTACTCCATTTTTCTTCTTTTTTGCAGTCGTTTTACTTGGTGCTTTTAATGGCATTTTACCAAAACGAAAAGTAGTAATCGGATAATTTACAGCAGGTTTCTCATCGATGATCTCAACTAATTCGCAGAAAAACTCCCACAAATCCATGAAACCATACTGAAAATGAACTTTGTCGCCGGCCTTTTCAAACGCTTCGGTGATATAAACATCAGACATTATTTCGCCCTCGCCATCATCGCTCATATCTTCTAAAGGCACAGATTTAACCACAACTCCATCCTTATCTAAAATATTAAAAATAGATAATTCATCTCCCATTAATGAAAATGCACTCTTGATTCCTAAATGTAACTTCCAAAGATTTTGCTTTCCTTTGATTTCTACATCACGGAAAATATCCTCCTTGGTGTCTAATATAATTCGGAGTTTATAAACCATTATTGCTTTTAATTTTTGCGATTATTACTTCATCTAATACTCAGGTGCAAATATAAACCAATTGAAATCTGACAGAAAAAATATAACTGATATTTATTTAAAAAGTTTTGCTTACATTTTGCCCGAGCCTATATTTCTTTATCGAGTGAAAAACTAAATTTCGCACCTTCTAAATAAACACTTTCTACGATAATCGTTTCCTGATGCGCCTCTAAGATATGTTTTACAATTGCTAAACCTAAACCTGAGCCACCATCATTTCTATTTCTACTGGTTTCTATACGGTAAAAACGTTCGAATATTCGGTGAATCATTTCTGGCTTAATTCCCATTCCATTATCTTCAACCACGACCAAAACTTTATCATTTTTAATAGATGTTTTTACAGTGACGATAGCGCTTACCCGATTAGAATAGTGAATCGCGTTTGCAATTAAATTGATTAAAACCTGAGAGATTTTTGGCTTATCTGCCAAGACAAACATCTGGTTCAAAGTCGTTTGCAGGACAATTTTAGTGTCTTTCTTTTCCGCTTCTAAATCGAAAAGATCAATCATTTCCCGGATCAAATGATTAAGATCGAAACGGCTTTTATTTAAAGTAATTTCGCCACTTTCGAACTGATTCATCATATCCAAATCCTTGACGATCGTCAATAATCGTTCTACAGATTTATCGATGCGATCCAAATATTTGTCTCGAATTGCCAAGTTTTCAATTCCACCTTCTAACAAAGTATCGACATAGCCCTGAATGGTGAAAAGCGGAGTTTTCAATTCATGAGAAATATTACCAATGTATTCTTTTCGGTAAATCTCCATGTCTTTCATGGTGTCGAGTTCTGTCGTGTTTTTTAAATTTAAATCAGAAAAGCGCTGACCTAACTCCTGGAAATTGAGATTGTTATCTTGATACCGAATCTCGTCGGGTAAAATGGTCGAAATTTTTTTAATCTGTTTCTTTCCATAAAAGTTAAAAAGAAAATCTACGACCAAATAATTAACAACACTTAATATTAAAGAACTGATTATTAAGGTTCTAAAAAACTCATTGTTAGTTTCTGAAAATGAAGATTTTGCCGAGTCAAATACAAAAACGAGCAACAACATGACTGCCGTCAGAAATATAGAAGCTAGAAATGTAAGTCGATGGAATTTCATTTTGAAGTAAAAATCACAATACTAAGATTGCGTGTTTTACAAAGTTACACAACTAATTTATAACCAATTCCCTTTAAAGTCTGGATGGTATTAATGCCCAGTTTTTCGCGCAATCGGCGAATATGAACATCAATAGTACGTTCTCCAACGACGACGTCATTTCCCCATACTTTTTCTAATATTTCTTCACGCTTAAAAACCTTATCCGTATTGGAGGCTAAGAGATACAGTAAATCGAATTCTTTTTTGGGTAGAAAAAAAACTTGTCCATTTTTCGTCACTTTCACACTGTCTTTATCAATCGTTAAATCGCCGATTCGGATCATTTTTGACTCCTGACTGACTTTAGAAGACAATTGTAAAAGCGCATTAATTTTAGAGATCAATACTTTGGGTTTGATAATTTTCACCACATAATCATTGGCGCCCGCCTGAAAACCCGCTAACTGAGAAAACTCCTCGCTTCTGGCTGATAAGAAAACGATGAGCGTATGTTGAAGTTCCTTGATCTGTCGAAGTTCTTGACAGGTTTCAATTCCGTCTTTTTCCGGCATCATAACATCAAGTAAAATGAGATCAGGAATAATTTCTTTTGCTTTAGCAATTCCTTCATTTCCGTTGGTCGCCGTCGTTACCAAATATCCTTCCTTCTCTAAGTTATAAGACAAAATTTCTAAAATATCAACTTCATCATCGATCAAAAGAATCTTTTTATTATGCATTTTTCATATTTTACCTTTTCAAAAGTAGGGATTATTAACTTTAAACGTCCTGATTAGATCAATGTTCACGATATGTTAACATTCCTTCAAATGAAATTTCTATTCGGCCTCGTCTTCGTACTGCTCGAGAAAGTATGCAAATGAAAAATCTTCTAATTCTTCGTCCGCGTCTTCTAAAGTAGTCAACAGATCTTCGAAATTTTCGAGTTGTTCGACACTCATATTTACGAATTCCAGATGTAATGGTAATTCTGCAAAACCAGTAAGGGAATCGTAAAGAGCATCTAGATTATCCCCGAAAGTTTCAGGTAATTTTAATTTTTCTTTTAATTGGTCGAAGAAATCCTCTAAGTCGCCAATTTCTATAAAGTCAATATATACGGTGTTCATATTTTAGAATGAGTGTTATTGTTTTGTAAAAGTTTTATAATGATTCTTCGTCAACCAGACTTCTCCGTTTTTGGTATAAACAATTCGGTCGGCGTTTCGGTTTCCGCAATTATAATTAACGTCGGCTTCGAAATATTTGTTGTTAGTAGGAAGCGTTTTTTCTCTGTTACTGAAGTGATCTCCACCGATTGCTTTTCCGGGCAGAGCGTCACAAAGATTTCCTTTCGACGCGATCCAACCTTTTTTGCCCGCTTCACTTTTAGTTAAATAATAATCAGGAAGTCGGTGATTACTTTTCACATAATTAATGACGGTATTATCTTTCGTCAGTTCATCGATGTTTTCTGAGAAATCTGTTGGATTGGAATTAGTATCTGCTTTTACAATATCATTAACCGAAACCTCAGAATTAATATTTTCTTTGTTTTCCTTTTCAATTCTATAATCATTGAAATAATGCATCGCCAAAAATGCGCTTAATAGACCGATGATGAAAATGAGAATAAGTTTTATTTTATGTTTGTCCATTAATTTTATTTAATGTTTTTTAGTTGAGATTTAATTTAGAATTTTAGCGCCAATCTTCAGGAATATCGCAAACCGGAATGGGTTGAATCTTGTGCTGCGACGCTTTATTCATTCGGCTGAAGATTTTAAAAACTTCTAGATCTCTACCTGAATACTCACTTTCTATTTTCGTTCCCCATTCTTTCTGAATCTTTTCCAATTCAGGATAAGTTGCGCCGATTTGCTGTTCATCGGTACGCGCTTCATCCCAAAGTCCATCTGCAGGAATTGCTTTTTGAGCAGATTCTACCAAATTCAGAAATTTTGCTAAGGCGTACACTTCGGTTTTATAAAGATCCGCAATCGGCGAAACATCTACTCCACCATCTCCGTATTTGGTAAAAAAACCAACGCCGAAATCTTCGACTTTATTTCCGGTTCCGCATACGAGCAGACTGTTAATTTGTCCGTAATGGTATAAAGTTAACATTCTTAAGCGACTTCTAGTATTCGCAAAAGCCAGTTTTTCAGCAGGATATTTTTCATCACCCACATCAAACGTTTTGTACAATTCTTCGAAGGCTGGACTTAAATTAACCGACTTTGCTTCTACATTCGAAAAGCGTTTTTTCAAATCCTCGATATGTTCCCAGGCGCGATTCACTTCGTTTTTATTTTGACGAATCGGCATTTCTAATAAAAGAACTTTCAAACCGGTCATCGCACAAAGGGTCGACACAACGGCAGAGTCAATTCCACCAGAAACGCCGACGACATAACCTTTTACATTGGCGCTGGCCGCGTAGTCCTTCAACCACTTAACAATTCTTTCGGTGATCTTTTCTGTCTGCATTTATTTTTTTATAAAGTTTTCTTTCTTGAATTCGTACCATTGGCAAGTTGCGTTATCCAATATATCAATGAATGTTCCTTGCTCTTCAAAACCAAATTTGTCTTTTAAAATTTTATTAGAATCCACATTTTGAACGTCTGCGTAAGCGTAAATTTCATTAAGATCCAGATCATTGAAACCATATTCTAACGAAGCTTTTACCGATTCGGTGGCATAACCCTTTCCCCAAAATTCGGGCATTAAACGATAACCCAATTCGTAAACGTTGTTGAAGCCATTAACAGTTTCGGTAATTAATTTTAATCCGCTCCAGCCGATTAACAGATCAGATTCTTTCTCGATAATGGCCCATCTTCCGATTCCGTTTTCTTGAAATTGCTTTCTTATTTTTCTAATCGTTTCTTCCGACTCTTTAATCGTTGTCACTGGTTTTACACCAAGATATTGCATAACGGCAGGATTACTGTCTAATAAGAACATTCGCTCAACATCTTCGGCTACGATTTCGCGTAAAATAAGTCTTGGTGTTTCAATAAATATTTTTGCCATTATTTTCCTTATTTTTGCTTTTCAAAATTTGATGTAAAAATAATGAAGTTTTTTAGATATCTCTTGTTTTCAGCCGCGATCCTAATAGGACTGAATTCCTGTAAAAAAGATTCCGAAAACCTTTGGAAGGTGGACGTGAAAAATCCAGTTTCAAAAGTAGAATTAAATGATATTTCTAAAGAATTTTACGATCCTAATGTTCCTTTAGAAACATTCACACAAAAATATCCTTGGTTTCAAGGAACGGTTCCAGATGAAGATTTTGCCGAGAGACGAAAAGATTCAACCGAAATTGAAGTTTATAAAGAAGCGATTTCTAAAATTGATCAAGAAAAACTCAACCGAGATTTGGCCGACTTATTTTCACATATTAAAAACTACTTTCCCCAATTCAAAGAACCTGCGGTTTATCTTTATTCATCTGCTTTGCAAGGCGTGATGGATCCAATATTTTACGGCTCTGATGATAATATCCTTTTTATAGATATTACTGCTTTTATGGGCGAAAGTAATTTGAATTATAAAGGGTTAGAATTATACTTTCAGAAAAGTATGAATCCAAAAAATATCCTTCCAAAAGTTTCCGAAATCTTCGCAGAACATTTTGTGGAACCTAATGGAGATTCACAAAAATATATTGATCAAATGATTTATTACGGGAAATTAATGACTTTGCAAGATGCCTTTATCCCTAATGAACCAGACGCTTTGAAAATAAATTACACTCCAGAACAATATGATTGGGCAATTGCCAACGAAGCCAATATCTGGAATTATTTTGTAGAAAACGATGTGCTCTTCAGCGATGACGCACGCTTAATCGAACGATTTATCAATCCGGCTCCGTTTTCTAAATTTTACACGGAGATTGATAACGAATCTTCACCTCAAATCGGAATATTTACGGGCTGGCAGATTTGCAAAAAATTCTACCAAGAAAAACCTGAAACTAAATTAGCGGATTTTCTCAAAATGAATGCGCAGGAAATCTTTAATCAAAGCAATTACAAACCAAAAAATTAATGAAAAAGACTCAGATTACAATAGACGTCGAACTTGATGAAAATCACGTTCCCGAAAAAATGATGTGGAATGCGGAAGATGGCGGAATTGAAAAACAAGAAACCAAAGCAGCCATGATCTCGGTTTGGGATGACCAGAAAATGGAAGCGTTAAGAATTGATCTTTGGACGAAGGAAATGCCTGTTGATCAAATGAAAATGTTTTTGCATCAAATCCTAATTTCTCTAAGCAGCACTTATGAACGCGCAACTGGCGAAGAAGATGTAGCCGCCTGGATGGAAGAAATGGCCGAACAATTTGCGCAGAAAGCAGCAATTAGAATGTAATAATTAAGAGAATATTTTCTTTATAAAAAGTAATAGACATGAATTTTAATACCAAAGTTATACACGGTGGTCAACACTTAGAGCCAGCCACCGGATCGGTCAACGTTCCCGTTTTTTTAACGTCAACTTTTGCGCAGAAATCACCGGGAAATCCGATTAGCGAATACGAATATTCTCGAGCAGCAAATCCGACCAGACAAGCCTTAGAAGACAGTTTGGCATCTATAGAAAATGGTGCTAGAGGTTTGGCTTTTGGTTCTGGCTTAGCAGCGATTGATTGTGTTTTAAAATTATTAAATCCTGGAGATGAAGTTGTTTCTGTGGATGATTTATATGGAGGATCTTATCGACTGTTCACGCGATTATTCGAAAAATATCAATTGAAGTTCACCTTCGTGAATTTTGATGATGTTTCAAAAATTGCGGAAGTGATTACCGATAAAACCAAATTAATTTGGTTAGAAACGCCCACCAATCCATTAATGAAATTAGTGGATATTAAAGCGGTAACTGATTTAGTTAAAGGGAAAGACATTTTGGTCGCCGTCGATAATACCTTTGCCACTCCTTATATCCAGCAACCTTTAGATTTGGGCGCAGATATCGTGATGCATTCCGCGACTAAATATCTTGGCGGTCATTCGGATGCCATCGCGGGAGCCTTAGTTGCGAAAACTAAAGAACTTGGCGAAAAATTGCACTTTATTCAATTTGCCAGTGGCGGAATTTTAGGACCACACGATTCTTATTTAATTTTGAGAGGGATCAAAACATTGGCGTTGAGAATGCAAAGACATTCGGAAAACGGGTTAGAAGTTGCGAAATATTTACAGAATCACGCAGTTGTTGACCAAGTTTTCTACCCGGGATTAGAAAGTCATCCACAATTTGATTTAGCAAAAAGACAAATGAAAGAACCAGGCGGAATGGTTTCTTTTACCTTTAAATCAGGAAAGCAAGAAGATGCTGTTAAATTCTTGGAAAACTTAAAGGTCTTTACTTTAGCAGAATCGCTTGGTGGCGTAGAATCTCTGGCGAATCATCCAACTTTGATGACGCATGCGTCAATTCCCGCAGATAAACGTGCGGAGTTAGGAATTACCGATGACTTGGTAAGACTAAGTGTCGGGATTGAAGATAAAGAAGATTTGCTTGCTGATTTGGCGAAAGCATTTTCGGCGTAATTTTAAAACATTCGCTAAATCTAATGACCGACTTTCAAAAATACATTCAAAGATATTTGGATCTTATTCCGAGCAATGATTGGCTACTTGAACTGGAAATTTCTGGCAGGAACGTAATCGAATTATATTCTACTTTTTCTGAAGAACAAGCAGATTTTTCATATGCTGATGGGAAATGGAGTTTGAAAGTTTTACTGCAACATCTCATTGATGCCGAACGAATATTTGTTTATCGTGCGTTAAGATTTTCCAGAAATGACCAAACTGAACTTGCAGGTTGGGATGAAGAACAATATGCACAAAATTATCTGCTGACTGAAAAGTCTTTAGAAAAACTTCTCGAAGAATTTAAACATTTGCGCAAATCAACGGTTTTATTTTTTACTGATTTAGATCGAAATTTATTATTAGAAAAAGGAATTGCTAATAAAAACGAATTATCAGTTGAGACGATCGGACAATTAATTGTTGGCCATACCATACATCATATTAACATTATTAAAGAAAGATATTTAGCTCAACTCTAGTAAAAATATCAACTTCGAAATAAATAAAAACGGGCAACAGTCCGTTTTTTATTTTATAATTTAAAACAATAAGAATGAACTGTCCGTGCTGCTCAGGAAAAGAATATGAAGTATGTTGTGAACCTTTCCACAAAAGATTAGAAGACGCTCCAACGGCCGAACTTTTAATGCGATCGAGATTTTCTGCGTTTGCTATTCCTAATGCAGAATATTTACTGGGAACAACTTTGCCAGCAAAAAGAAAATTTCATAAAATAAAAGATTTGCAGAAATGGGGAGAAATCAATGTATGGACAAAACTTGAAATTGTTAATTCATCAAATTCCAGTCAAGTTGAATTTAAAGCGTATTACACTGATGAGAAGGGGAAACCCCAGATTCATCATGAACTTTCTATTTTCGAGAAGTTGAATAAACGCTGGTATTATGTTTCTGGTGAATTCTTAGATTAACTTTAATCTTGGTAAATCAACTAAGAATTCAGTCGTTCTTGTTTCTTTTTCTGTCTTAAAACATAAATGTATAAACTTTCTACTTTGGCTCTCGCCCAATCCGTTTTTCGTAAAAATTTCAAAGAAGATTTAATACTAGGGTTGTCGGTAAAACATTTAATATTGATCTGCTCCCCAAGTTTTTCAAATCCTTCATAATAGTCAACCAATTCTTCTAGAATAGCGTCTAAACGTTTACCGTGCAAAGGATCTTTCGACTGTTGTTCCATAGTAAAGGTAAAAGTAGGTGATTAATTATTATTATTTTAAGAAGAAGTAGAATTTTCAATAAAATAATTACTTATGATTATTTTCAGTAAATTTTAAATTTGCAAAATAAATTAGTGACCCATATATAGGTTACTGGTTTTGCCGTGTCGAAATAATTGAAAAAGTACTGGATAGATTACAACCTATCAATACTTATATAAATAGGAACGGGCTTTAGCCCGTTTTCAATAAAAAACAATCAATTTGGCTTTAGCCAAAACATAAAATTCATTATTTTTGAAGGGAATATGCCATTTATAAAAGTTTATATCCATCTTGTGTTCTCAACACTTGATAGAACACCATTTCTTAATTCGAAAGATTTAAGAATTAAAGTTTGGAAGCATATCAAAGAAAATGCAACACAGAAAGGAATTTTTATTGATATGATCAATGGTTATTCCGATCATTGCCACTGTTTAATTTCCTTAGGTTCCAATCAAAGTATAGAAAAAGTTGTTCAGTTAATAAAAGGAGAATCTTCTTTTTGGATTAATAAAAACAATTTAACAGTAGACAAATTCCATTGGCAAGATGAGTATTTTGCAGTCTCAGTTTCTGAATCGATGAGCGATCAGGTTAGAAATTATATTATCAATCAGGAAAAGCATCACGAGAGAAAAACATTTTCTACTGAATATTTAGAATTTATGGAAAAATATAACTTCAAAAATATCGAGAAATAGATTTTGGCTAAAGCCAAACAAAATGTACACTAAAATAAACGGGCTAAAGCCCGTTCTTATTAAATAAATTATTAATGGAAAAAATCATCGAAACTCTACAAGCGGGTGGTACAATACTTTATCCTACAGATACGATTTGGGGCATTGGCTGTGACGCGACCAACATCTCGGCAATTGAAAAGATATTTAAAATAAAAAAAAGAGAGCAGAACAAATCGATGATTATCTTAGTAGAGTCCGCGAAGCGTTTGCAAGATATCGTCGATGTACCAGAAATCGCCTGGGACATTATTGAATTATCGGATAAACCAGTGACTTTAATTTATGATAATCCTAAAGGTTTGCCGAAAGAATTATTAGCTGACGATGGAAGTATCGGAATTCGATTGGTTGATGATTTATATTTGAAAAAGATCATTACGAAATTAAATAAACCTCTGGTTTCTACGTCAGCAAATTTTAGCGGAGAAAAATCACCGATGAAATTCTCCGATATTTCGCCGGAAATTGTGGATGCTGTCGATTTTGTAGCAGAAGAAAATCATGATAAAATTTCCGAATATTCAGGTTCATCTGTGATCAGAATTTGGAATGATGGTCGCGTGAAAGTGATTCGGGAATAACGTAAATATCTTTTATTCAACTCAAAAGAAAATTCCGAAACTAGTGTTCCGGAATTTTTAAATTTAATCATGTTTTTTACTCATCGAATCATGCAGCCCGGCTTGAACGGAAATCCTTTTTTTAGGTGGAAAAGCGCAGGCAAAAAAGATTGAGAGTGGAAGACGGAAATTGCTGCCCGAATAATCCTTATTTCTTCAAATATTCATCGAAGTAATCTGTTACTTTTTGCATCAAATGAACGCGGTCTTTTCCTAAAACATTATGTTCGTGACCTGGATAAACAAAGTAATCCATTTGCACACCGTGGTCGACGGCAGCTTTTAAAAAGTTGATCGAATGTTGCCAAACGACAACATTATCTTGTGCGCCGTGAATCATCAATAATTTACCTTTCAAGTTTTGAACTTTATCGAGAAGATTGGCTTGTTTGTACCCTTCAGGATTGTTTTGCGGAGAGTCCATATATCTTTCAGTGTACATAATTTCGTACATATTCCAATCGATTACTGGTCCGCCTGCAACTCCAACTTTAAAAATTTCTGGATGTTTTAACATGAAACTGGTGGTCATAAATCCGCCATAACTCCAGCCATGAATTCCCAGTCGGTTAGCATCAACATAAGGAAGAGATTTTAAATACTCCACTCCTTTAATTTGATCTTTCATTTCCGTTTCGCCAGCATTTCTGAAAATGGCTTGCTCAAATTTCAATCCGCGATTAGATGAACCTCGCCCATCCATCGTGAAAACTACATATCCTTTTTGCGCCATAAATTCATACCACAGATTCCCTGAAGCCGGAAAACTATCCGTCACCAATTGCGCGTGTGGGCCATTGTACAAATACACGATCACGGGATATTTTTTATTCACATCAAAGTCAGTTGGTAGAATAATTTTACCAAACAAAGGCGTTCCATCGTCCGCTTTTAAAGTCACATTTTTTATTTCAGGTCTTTGATAATTTTTTAAAGGATTATCAGAAACTAATACATTTTTAATTTTTAAAGTATTGGTGTTGATGACATTTACCGTGCGCGGCGTGGTTGCATTGCTATAAGTGTCGTACAAATAATTTCCATCTTTACTCAAAACTCCCGAGTGCATACCAGGTTCTTTGTCGAGACGTTGCGTTTTAAAATTAGTCCAGTCGACTTTATAAAGATGTCGTTCTAACGGAGATTCCTGTGTAGAAACATAAAAAATTTCTTTCTTTTTTTCATTAAAGCCGAGAATATCAGTCACCAACCAATTCCCTTTTGTCAACTGCGAAACAAGACCTTTGTCAACATTATAATGAAACAAATGATTAAAACCCGTTCGTTGACTCTGCCAAATAAAATCAGTATTTGAATTTGGGAAAAACAAGAGCGGATGTTGTGGCTCAACATATTTATCTGATTTTTCTTCAAATAAAGTTTTCATAAAACTTCCAGTTGAAGCATTATACTGATTCATTTTCAAATCGTTCTGATCGCGATTTAAAACGCCTACGAATACTGAGTTAGAAAGTGGGCTCCAAGAAATCGCCGTTAGATATTGTTCTGGATCACCTTCAATATTTAAAAAAGTTTTCTTGTTGGTTTTAATATCGTAAACTCCCAAAGTCACGTGATGCGACGGAGTTCCGGCCATTGGATATTTGATGTTTTTATTCACCGCCGGCACTACGCTCCAGTCGATGATCGGATAATCAGTCACCATTGATTGATCCATTCTGTAAAATGCAATTTTCGAATTATCGGGAGAAATGAAGATTCCTTTATCGATTCCGAATTCCTGCTGATGCACTGCTTTCCCGTTGACGATATCTTCATTTTTATCGTCCGTGATCGCCGTAACTTTTCCGTTTTTAACGAAGTAGAGATTATTTTTGATCGTATAAACGAAACCTTGTTGATCACTGAACATTTGTAGATTTTCGGCATCTTTATCAACGACCGACCAATCCGAAATTTTCCAGTCCTTCCCCGAACGCTCTACCCAATAGTATTGCGAACCTTGGCTGAAATATCCTTTAGTTTTTGTCAAAAAAGTAATCTTCGGAAAAGATTTCAATTTTTTATCTAAAGTTAAATTTTGATTAAGTTGATAAAGCGAAACTAAAGTATCCCCTTTATGGGAGGAAAGATCGGTATATAAATATCCGTTTTTTGTTGCTTGATAATAGGTTTTATCATCATCAGCAAAAGAAAATTGGGAAATATTTTTAATGGCAAGATTACTTCTTAAACCATTTACGGCTTCTGCAATCGTAAATTTTTGAGTTTGCGAAAAGACAAGATTTGCTACAAATAGGAGTAAAAAAGAAAGTTTTGTGATTTTCATTTAGTTATAAATATATTTAAGAGAAGAAAAATAAATCCGTAAAAGAATAATTTTTCGAGAGGTGTTAATGGTTCGTTAAAATTAATAAATAAAATTGATTTCTAACGAGGGTTGTTGTTTAAGAAAGGAGTCAAATGAATCATGTGGTTTAACTTGGTTAAAATTATTTAAAAATTAGTTATTTATTATCATACATCAAGGTGCAGCGAAATTGAACGCTATACATTTGCAAAGTAATTCATAAACACAGTTCGATTATATAGTAGGCAACACAATGGAATCTAGATCAAAGTCACGATGAAATAATTTTAAAGATTACAATTTGTGAAAGTATAAATTTCGTTCTTGCCAAAAATTAAGTCCACTTTTTTAGGGTGGACTTTTTCGTTTATATAAAAGTGATTTTCGAGTTAGAAAAACCACCAGAAATAATTGTTGTACGTTTTTGTAATGGTTTTTGTACACTGATTGACCAGTATTTCAAGTTCCACTTTATCGATTACATTATCATTCGAAAAGTCAAACGTTCCCTTTTTATCAGTCGATATTTTCTCGTTTCCACTTCTATAGATAACCGTCCATTTATAAGAAAATCCTGATTCCGTCGTATTTGGTTCAAATGAAACAACATTGTTAGAAACTCTAATCTCTTTAAATCCATCTACTAAAATGTTACATTTCGGCTCATTCACAGTGAGCACATTTGATGTAGGCGCAATCACCTTAATCACTTTACTGCATTTCGCTAAAGCGTTAGCACCTCTAATTTCTAGCGATAACTTCGCTTTACCTGGAACTGCTCCTTTTAGAGTTAAAGGATTTGCTTTCGTGTCACTTTCCAAAATAATTTTCTGATCCAAATGCGTCCACTGGTAACAATTAACACAATTTTCAGCCGCGTTCATTACAGAATAGTTTTGTCTTTCTCCTACTTGGATTTGGTCCGCACCGACAATAGTACATTGTGCCGAGGCAACCACAAAATTCAATACCATTAAAAATAAAAAATATTTTTTCATCATTATTATTTTTAAATTAAACTTGAATCACGCCCAAATTAAATTTCTCCGTAATCGGTGAATGATTCGCTGCTTCTATTCCCATTGAAATCCATTTTCTGGTATCTGCAGGATTAATGATTGCATCCGTCCATAATCTGGCGGCCGCATACGTAGGTTCTGTTTGTTTCTTATATTTTTTTGAAATGGTATCCAAAATCTCTTGATGTTCTTCTTCTGAAATTTCTTTTCCTTGCTTTTTTAAAGTTGAGGTTTGAATTTGCGCTAAAACTTTCGCTGCCTGACTTCCGCCCATCACAGCCAATTCTGACCAAGGCCAAGCCACGATTAATCTAGGATCATAGGCCTTTCCGCACATCGCATAATTTCCGGCACCGTACGAATTCCCTGTAATCACCGTAAATTTCGGTACAACGGAATTAGAAACGGCGTTAACCATTTTCGCACCGTCTTTAATAATACCGCCCTGTTCAGATTTTGAGCCTACCATAAAACCAGTAACATCTTGTAGAAATAATAACGGGATTTTTCGTTGGTTACAGTTCGCAATAAAACGAGTCGATTTATCGGCAGAATCTGAATAGATCACGCCACCAAACTGCATTTCTCCTTTTCCGCTTTTTACTAATTTTCTTTGATTGGCTACGATTCCTACGCTCCAACCATCTATTCTGGCAGTTGCGCAAATAATGGTTTTTCCATAATCTGGTTTATATTCTTCGTATTCAGAATTATCAACCAAACATTTAATAATATTAAAAGTGTCATATTGATCCGCTCTGGAAACCGGCATGTGACCAAAGATGTTTTCAATACTTTCTTTTGGTGGAAAACTTTCAATCCGATCGAAACCAGCTTTCTCGTAATCACCAAGCGATTTCATGATATTTTTAATTCTGTTCAATGCATCCTTATCGTCTTTCGCTTTATAATCAGTCACGCCAGATATTTCACAATGCGTTGTCGCACCGCCCAAAGTTTCATTATCGATGTTTTCACCGATGGCAGCTTTCACCAAATAACTTCCGGCTAAAAAGATCGATCCTGTTTTGTCAACAATCATGGCTTCATCACTCATAATTGGCAGATAAGCACCGCCAGCCACGCAACTTCCCATGACCGCAGAAATTTGAACGATTCCCATAGAACTCATTTTCGCATTATTCCTGAAAATACGCCCAAAGTGTTCTTTATCAGGGAAAATTTCATCTTGCATCGGTAGAAAAACTCCCGCAGAATCTACCAAATAGATAATAGGCAACCTGTTTTCCATGGAGATTTCTTGTGCACGAAGGTTTTTCTTCGCCGTAATCGGAAACCACGCTCCCGCTTTCACAGAAGCATCATTGGCCACGACCAAACATTGCCTGCCAGAAACATAACCCATTTTCACTACAACTCCCCCACTAGGGCAACCGCCGTGTTCTTCGTACATTTCATAACCTGCAAAAGCACCTATTTCAATGGACTCAGAATTTCTGTCTAGAAGGTAATCGACTCGTTCACGAGCGGTCATTTTGCCTTCATCTCTTTGTTTTTGTAAGCGCTTTTCGCCACCCCCTTTTTTTATTTCAGAAAGCAGACTCGTAATTTCGCCGAGCTTTAATTTATTTTGGTCTTCTCTTTTATTAAATTCTAAATCCATGCGTTGAAAAAATTTGGTTTAAAGGTAAGATTTTAAAATATAATGCAGTTGCAGTCGCGGTTAATTAATAATTAATTGACACTCATTAAATTATTTAGTAATTATAAATAGAATAGTTCAAAATAAAAACAGAAAACAATCGTTGTAAATAAACGAATTTGCTTCGATGTGAATTCCTAGTTTATTTTTTTAGAACCCTAAAAGTTGCAGAAATTTTTAGGGTTTTTTCTTGGATAAATGAAGCAGCAGTTTGTTCTTAAAATCTAAATGGGATTTGTAGATTTGCAAAAGTTTAAATATATAAAATAGTGGTAAAAAACTCTGCGCTTTTCCGTCTTCATTTGATTGTTTTCCTGTGGGGGTTTACGGCCATCTTGGGAAAAATAATTCAATCGAATGCTCAAGTCTTGGTTTTTTACAGAATGTTTTTTGCGGCTTTATTTCTATTTATTTTTATCCGATTTTTCAAAAAAGAAAGCATCAAAGTTTCTAGAAAATTATTCATTCAACTCTCTATAATTGGTGGCTTTATGGCCTTTCACTGGCTCTGTTTCTTTTATTCAATTAAAGTTTCGAATGTTTCGATTGCGCTTAGCTGTTTGTCCCTCTCTACTATTTTTGCCTCGGTTTTAGAACCCATTGTATTTAAAAGGAAGATCGATATGTCGGAAGTGTTGATGGGAATTGTCATTGTAATTTGCATGGGACTCATCTTTAAAACGGAATTTCAATATAAAGAAGGAATATTTTATGGAATATTGACTGCGCTTTTCGGGACGGTTTTCTCCGTCTATAATGGAAAAGTATTTGGCAAAACAAGTTCCGGTAATATCATTTTTTACGAAATATTCTCAGGCTTTTTGATCCTGACGATCTTTTATATGTTTACGGGACAAATTTTTCATATGGATGAAATAAGCGGAAAGGATTTAGCGTTAGTCGTTATATTAGCTGGAGTTTTCACGGCTTACCCGATGTTAGAATCCGTTAATCTGATGAAATACATTTCACCCTTTACATTAATTCTGACCGTGAATTTAGAACCGGTATATGGGATTATCTTGGCTTTCTTTATCTTTGGAGAATCCGAGCAAATGAGTCCAATATTTTATGGCGCAGCAATCGTAATGATTTCGGCAATCTTGGTGAACGGCGTTTTAAAATCACGTAAAGCAGCGGCAGCAAAAGCATTAGAAAATTGATAAAAAAAATACTTTTTGTCGTCTTCATTATTTCAGGAGTTTTTTCTGAGGCTCAAATAGTGCGTAAATATTCTAACGAATTTTTGAGTATTGGTGCTGGAGCACGAGGATTGGCAATGGGTGGCGCAGTAATTTCTAATCAAAATGATGTGTATGCTCCAATGTGGAATCCCGCAGGATTGATCGGTGTAGAAAAAGATTGGCAAGGTGCCGCGATGCATGCAGAATATTTCGAATCAATTGCAAAATATGATTATCTCGCATTTGCAAAACCTATCGATAATAATGGAGGAGTTTTCGCAATTTCCATCGTTCGTCTTGGTGTTGACAATATCTTAAATACCACACAGTTAATCGATCCAGAAGGAAATATTGATTATGATAAAATTACCAGTTTTTCCCAATCAGATTACGCAGCCTTAATTTCGTATGCCTTTCATCCGGGTGGAAATCAGAAATTAAATGTGGGTGTTAATGCGAAATTAGTATACCGAAATGTAGGAAAATTTGCGAGTGGTTACGGCTTTGGTTTCGACTTAGGCGCGATTTACCATGCTGACAACGGCTGGAATTACGGTGCAGTTTTAAAAGATGCGACAACGACTGTCAATTTTTGGACGGTGAATCAAAAAGAACTTTCTGCCGTCGTCAATGGTGAAGAATTTAATCCCGCTCCAAAAGATAAATTGGAATTAACGATGCCTAAACTTAATGTCGGATTAAGCAAGAACTTCGAACTATCTCGTGATTTAGAACTAATGCCAGAAGCCGGCTTGAACGTTGATTTTGCTAAAACTGCCGCGCTTTTATCCACCGATTTTGCGAGTATTACGCCTTATGCTGGTGCCGAACTTAAATTTCAAGACATGATTTTTGTGCGGGTGGGAGTCAACAGATTTCAAAATATTACCGACATCGAAAATCTAAAAAGAAAAGTATCTTTTCAACCAAGCGCCGGAATCGGTATCAAATATCAAGGTTTAACTTTGGATTATGCGATCACCAATTCAGGAATCGGTGGTTCTAACTTCTACTCCAATTTCTTTTCTTTGAAAATAGATATGGGAGATTTTAGAAATTAAAACGGCGATATATTTCTAACAAGCGGTCTTGAATTTTGCTTTTTAAAAGTTAATCTCAATTCTTTACATTTGAGAATCGTATTGATTAATTACCATTTACTTCAAATCAAATTATGAAAAAGTTTCTGCAACTTTCAGCCTTATTTTTAGTAACGATTCTCTACGGTCAGAAAATTTCTGATTACCAATATATTTATGTTCCTGATAAATTCAGTGATTTTGAACCTAATAAATACGATCTAAATAATTTATTAGAATTAAAATTAAAGCAGAAAAAATATTTCGTGCTTCGAGATGATAAAGAAAATTGGCTTCTAGAAATTCTTCAAAATCCCTGTCGATATTTAACTGCCGATATCACTGACACCAGCAATATGTTCAAAAATAGATTAAAAGTCCAGTTCAAAGATTGCCAAAACAAAACTGTAGAATCATCAGACGGAAATTCCTCCATTAAAGATTATGAGCCAGGAATGCGTCAAGCTTTAGAGGTTGCGGTTAAGACGCTAGCGATTTCGACGCCAGTTGAAAAGATTATGAATATTCAAAAAGTGGAACTTACGGAAAGTAATAAAAATTCAGAAATGACAAATCGGGATTTACCAGAAGTTCCAGAAACGAAAAGATCTCAAATTACTCCTACTTCTAAACTAAAAGCGGCCGCGACAAAAAACGAGGAACTTTACAGCAGCGGAAAGTTAATTTTAAATAAAATACTACTTACTAACGGAGAATTTGTACTTGTAATTCACAGCAGTTCCACTCCATACGCAACCTTTAAACCTTCAACCAAAAAAGACGTTTACCGGGTAAAACTTCCTGATGGAACTAAAACGATCGGTTATCTGGAGAATAATCAAATCGTGATTGAGTGGGAATTTAAAGATGGAACTTTAACAAAACAAATTTTATTGCCGAAGTAAATACTAGTTGGAATTAAAATATTCATAAATCACTTTGCCTTTCGATTTTCCTAGTATTTCTTCTAACGTTTCTAAGTTCGATTCTTTAACTCTTTTTACGGACTTTAGTTTTTGAAGTAAAAGTTCGATTGTGCGTTCTCCAACACCTGGAATTTCTTCCAATTCAGATTTTATCGTTGAATTTTTTCGACGGGTCCGGTGATGTTTAACACCGAATCGGTGAGATTCATCTCGAACGCGTTGTAAAATTTTCAATGTTTCAGATTTTTTATCCAAGTATAAAGGAATAGAATCTTCGGGGAAATAAATTTCTTCGAGGCGCTTTGCAATTCCGATAATCGTGATCTTACCGTATAATCCGAGCAGTTTTAAACTTTTCACTGCAGATGATAATTGTCCTTTCCCACCATCAATCAGAATTAACTGAGGCAACGGATCATTCTCTTCTAGCAATCTTTTATAGCGGCGATAAATCACTTCTTCCATCGTTTTATAATCATCGGGGCCGACGACGGTTTTGGGATGAAAGATTCGATAATCGGCTTTACTCGGTTTTCCATCTTTAAAAACAACACACGCCGAAACGGGATTGGTTCCTTGAATATTGGAGTTATCAAATCCTTCGATATGTCGAGGTTCTGTTGGCATCCTGAGCAACTTCTGCATTTCCGCCATAATGCGGTTCGTATGTCGTTCCGGATCTACGATCTGAACTTGCTTCAGTTTTTCGATGCGGTATTCTTTGGCGTTTTTCTCGGAGAGTTCAACAATCCTTTTCTTGTCGCCAACCTTCGGAACAATCAATTTTACATTGGGAATTTCTAGTGATAAATGAAAGGGAATTAAAATTTCTTTAGAGTCAGAATTAAATTTCTGGCGGATCTCGATCATTGCTTCTTCCAGCATGTCTTCATCTGATTCCTCCAGAATTTTCTTTATTTCAGTCGTAAAACTCTGTATAATATTTCCATTCTGAATTTTAAAGTAATTGATGTAAACTGCAGTTTCATCGCTGGTCATTCCGAACACGTCAACATCATTAATACTCGGATTTACTACGGTATGTCTGTGTTGATAATCTTCTAGCAAATCGATTCTTTCTTTGACCATTTGCGCATTTTCGAATTCCAGATTTTCCGCATAAGTCATCATTTGATGGTTCAAGTATTCTTTAGCACGTCGGAAATCTCCTTTGATAATCCCACGAATTGCATCGATTTTCGCGTCATAACTTTCTTTCATTTCCAGCATTTCGCACGGACCTTCGCAATTTTTAATGTGATATTCCAGACAAACTTTATATTTTCCTTCAGCAATTTTTTTTGGCGCAAGGTTCAAATTACAAGTTCTAATTTTATACAAATGTTTGATGGTATCGAGCAAAATCTTGGCAGGCCGAACTTTCGCATAAGGGCCGAAATATTCGGATCCGTCTTTGATGCGTGTTCTTGTTAGAAAAACACGCGGGAAATCTTCATTTTTAATACAAATCCAAGGATACGTTTTGTCATCCTTAAGCATGACATTATAAAAAGGTTGATGTTCTTTGATTAAATTATTTTCAAGTAAAAGCGCGTCATATTCACTATTCACGACGGTAGTTTCTAGTCGAAATATTTTACCAACCATGATTCTGGTTCGGTAACCTGCTTGATTTTTATTGAAATAAGAAAGAACTCTTTTCTTTAAATTTTTCGCTTTTCCGACATATAATAGTTGTCCGATTTTATCATAATAGCGATAAACTCCAGGGTCAGAAGGAAGCGTTTTTAATTGTAGATCTAAGTCAGAATTCATACTACAAAAATACGGAATTGCTTTGTAGAATTGAAAGGAAGTGATAACAAAAATTCAGTCTGCCTAAATTGACAGATCGGTTAAATATCAGTTATGAAATGAGCGCAAATTGCTGGAAATTTATGACACAAAATTCGCTTCCTGACTCATTACGCAAAAGCATTTTATTTAGCAACGAGCAATGGAAGGTTCAGAGAATCCCTTTACTAAGAGAAGCACCATGTGAACGTATCATTCTGAAAAGAACTTTGCGAGCATTGCGTTAAATGTTTTTATCTTCTCTCAAATTTGAATACTCATTATTTTAGTCTTGTAATCAGTCACTTGGCACTGGATCCTTAGAGAATAAAAGATCATTTAGCCCATTTCCGTAAAATTTTAAAAAGGCGTATTTTTAGACAAATTCTTATCAATGAAAATTTACGGTGTAGACAGATTTACAATTAAAGATATAGTGGCTATTTTAAAAGATCCCAAAGCAGCCAAACTGAATAAAAAAGCACGGAAGAAGATTCTGAAATCTCAACAAAACGTGAAAGAGATTGTGGCTTCGGATAGAACAGTTTATGGAATCAATACTGGCTTTGGCCCACTGTGCGATGTGAAAATATCCGAAGAGGAAACAGCCTTGCTTCAACATAACTTAATTATTTCGCACGCGGTCGGAGTTGGAAAACCTATTTCTAAAAATTTATCAAAAGTCATGATGATCACGAAAATCCACGCGTTAGCAAGAGGATTTTCCGGTGTTTCTTTAGAGGTGATCGAGCGATTGGTATTTATGGTCGAGAACGACATTATTCCTGTGGTGCCAGAGCAAGGTTCCGTCGGCGCATCTGGTGATTTGGCTCCGTTGGCACATATGGTTTTACCACTTTTAGGTTTAGGCAAGGTTTGGCAGAATGATGAAATTCAAGAATCGAAGGAAGTTTTAAATAAATTTGGGTTAGAACCGTTGCAACTCGGACCAAAGGAAGGATTAGGTTTAATAAATGGGACGCAGTTTATATTGGCCCACTCTATTTTAGGTTCATATAAATTTAAATATTTATTGGATTTAGCGGATTTAACTGCCGCAGTAAGTTTAGAAGCCTATCGTGGTTCTTCTAGTCCTTTTAGAAAAGAATTGCATGAAATTCGTCCGTTCGACGGAAGTAAAAAAGTGGCTTCTAGAGTGCGGAAATTCCTAAAAGATTCGGAAAATTTAAAAAGTCACGAATATTGCGACCGAGTACAAGATCCTTATTCGATGCGTTGTGTTCCGCAAGTTCATGGCGCCAGCAGGAATGCGTACGAACATCTGAAACATCTAACAGAAACAGAACTCAATTCCGTGACTGATAATCCGATTGTTTTAAGTGCGGAAGAATCTATTTCTGGAGGAAATTTCCACGGACAATTATTGGCTTTACCTCTAGATTATGCAACTTTTGCCGCGGCTGAATTAGGAAATATTTCAGACCGAAGAAGTTATCTTTTACTAGAAGGGAAATATGGTTTACCAAGATTATTGACCGAGAGTTCGGGATTAAATTCTGGCTTTATGATTCCGCAATATACGGCTGCCGCTTTGGTTACAGAAAACAAAACCCTTTGTTTTCCGGCTTCGGCAGATTCTATTCCGACGAGTTTAGGACAGGAAGATCATGTTTCCATGGGCAGTATTTCTGGTCGGAAATTTAATCAGGTTCTAGGGAATTTAGAAAATATTCTTTCAGTTGAATTGATGTTTGGCGCACAAGGATTAGAATTTCGTCGACCCGCAAAATGTTCAGAGTACGTTGAAAATGCATACGCTCTAATCCGCACCAAAGTTGATAAATTAGAAAACGACCGTTTAATCGGCGACGATATGTTGGCGATTGCAGATTTGATTCGGGATAGAAGGTTTCAGGTGAATTAAGATGATAACTTATTGATCTCAAAAACTTGATTTATATATGTTTTAAAGAAAATCTAATTTCTAAACTGATTCATCAAAATTAACTTTAAATATGAAAATAAAAGTCCTCCTGATCTCATTATTCTGTTACTCTTTTATCTTCAGCCAAACTTTTGACAGAACCAAGATCGATCATTTTATTAATCATATCGAAGATCATAATCAAGGAATTGGCAGCATATCTATTTTCAAAAACGGCAGTGAAGTTTACAACAGAAGTTTCGGTAAAAAACAAATTCCGAAACTCAAAGTCGATGCTCATACCAAATATCAAATCGGATCTATCACCAAACTTTTTACTGCGACGCTCATATTGCAATTAATTGAAAAAGGTCAACTCAGACTCGACGATAAACTTTCTCAATTTTATCCCGAGATTCCGAATGCCTACAACATTACCATAAAACATTTGCTCGAGCATTCCAGCGGTTTAGGGGATTTTGTAAAAGGTGAAACTGATCCGAAATGGTTGGTTAATAAAATAAACGAGGAGAAAATATTAAAATATATTGCAGTTCAGGGAACTACTTTTGAGGCAGGACAAAAAAAGCAATACTCCAATTCAGGCTACTATTTATTAGCAAGAATCCTCGAAAAAAAATATAAAAAAAGTTATCGAAAAATATTAAGCAAACAGTTATTAAAACCATTGGAACTAACTGATATCACTTCTTACAGCCGTTGTGAGAAAAACACTTTTCACTCTTATGAATACTGGACTAGTTGGACAAAAATGAACGAATTGGAATTTTCAAATGTCGTGGGAGTGGGCGATATTGCTGCAACAACTTCCGCAATGAATACGTTTATAAGCAACCTTTTTCAGTATAACATTTTAAAGCAAGAAACTGTGGAGTTGATGAAACCAAAAGCAGACAAAAACGGAAAAGGATTAATGCAAGTTCCATTCTATGAAAAGAAATTTTACGGCCATGGTGGTACCACTTTAGGCACACACTCAATGCTAATTCATAATGCAGAAGACAATATTTCCATCTCATATTCTATTAATGGGCATAGATTTAACGACAACGATTTTTTAATAGGAATACTTAGCGTGGTCTACAATGTAAAATATAACTTGCCAGTTTTTACAAAATCTTTGGTTTTAAAAAGCGAAGATTTGGAACAATATGTTGGAATATATGCCGCTATAGATGATCCTTTCATAATCACAATTTTCAAGGAAAATAATAGATTATTTGCGCAAGGAACTGACCAACCTTCATTTCCTCTTGAAGCTTATAAAAAACACCAATTTAAATTTGAAGAGGCGCGGCTCAAGATTCATTTTATTCCTGAAGAAAAAAAATTGGTTCTCTACCAGGACGGAGATGTGATTAATTACTTGAAAAATTAACAATCACCCACTAGTTTTGTTGTATGTTTACCTTTACAATAACATTTTAAATTTTAATGAAAAAATTATTTGTCTTCGCAGCGTTCGTCCCGGTATTTCTATTGTCGCAAGAAATGAAACCTTCTGAACAGTTCTGGAACAAACTCCAAACCCATTGTGGCAAAACGTACGAGGGAGAAATTGTTTCTGGTGGCGTAGCAGGAGATGGTTTTACAGGAAAAAAATTAGTGATGCATGTTCGTTCGTGTGAAAAAAATAATATTAGAATTCCGTTTTATGTCGGAGATGATAGATCTCGTACGTGGGTGTTAAATATGAACGCTGACAAAACAATTCAACTAAAACACGATCATCGAAATCCAGATGGAACCGAAGAGAAATCGACTCAATATGGTGGAACTAGTTCGAACGTTGGTTTGGAAAATCTTCAAATGTTTCCGGCAGATGCTTATACCGCGCAATCGATACCAAAAGCGGCCACCAATGTTTGGTGGTTTACGATTGAAGCCGATCATTTTACGTACAATCTTCGACGAGTAGGAAGCGATCGCTTATTTACGGTGAAGTTTGATCTAACTAAAACGATTGCAACACCGACTGCACCGTGGGGAACCAAAGATTAAATTGATAATATTAAATCCTTCTGAATTACTTTTTATAAAAAAAATTAAGAATTAAGGATAAATAAAAAGAGTGAACTTATTCACTCTTTTTTCTTTAATCGATATTGGGTTCATAATCTAAGGGTAGAAAATTTCCCATTTTATTATTGCTCAAACTTCCTTGGAGAATCATCAACTCAGGATCAGACGAATTCCCATCAGGATAGATTTCAAAGGAATTACCATTTACATAAATATAAGAAGTTTGGTGCACGGATGAAGTGGCTTTAACAAATTTAGATTTTTTAAGATTGAAATAGTATTTCCGATAATTAACCTGTAGAATATCTTTAAACTCCAATATCTTTTTATGGTCGATCTTTTTTACAAATGAAGACGTTGGAATCTTCGTTGCAATCAAGGCTAAAGAATTCTCTTTGGGAAGAGTATCCTCCTTTTCTAACTTAACGATATGATTGACCCAAAATCCCTGTTCAGCGATTTGATCTTGATAAGCAGTTCGGAGAAAATGCATAATGCTTCCATGATAGGCATTAAGACGGTTTACTAGATTAATTTTCTTAGGTTTGACTTCTTTAAAAAAAGAGGTTCCAGAATAAGAAACGGTACTATTTTTAAAATCAGTTTCAAAGTTCATTAGATTATATTGAACTTGATACGCTAATTTTTTATTTTCAATAATTAAAGTTTGCGGTGCTTTTACTTTTAAGATTTGATTCTTTTTATCGAAGGAAAACTTCAGCGTTTTTTGATTTTTAATTTTTACATTTACCTGATCAAATCCGACAAATTGCGCCAAAAAGTAACTGATATATCTTTTGTAGGTCTCTTCTGTATAAGGAATCAATACCACTTCTTCGATATCTTGAACTTTGAGCAATACGATCTTTAGTTTCTTGCCGACTGCCTCAGAAATCTTTATCGCAAATGTGTCATATCCATTTTTCTGAAAAACAAGCGTAGCATTTTTTTGATTTTGAATATCTAGCGAGAAATTTCCGTTTTGATCTGAAACCGAATGGATTTTAGAACCATCAACGTAGACATTTACATCTGCTACAGGTGTATTATTTTCAGTTGAAATATTTCCAGAGATGATTTGTGCTTGACAAAAACCCATCAACGAAAAGAAAAGAACAACTAAAAGTTTATTCATAAACTGAATTATTTAATCTTCAATGAATTTAAATTTCTTTCCAAATCAATACTGTAATAAAGTACTGTCTTTCACCTTGTCTAGTTTCTTCTGTTCCTTGATCTCTTTACGCTCCTGCCTTCTGAAATAACCGCGGAATAAAAAATTATGCTTTAAAGCTTCCATATTTTGGTTTAATTTATCCGTCGCTTCCTTAACATTAACTACCGTTGAATCGATATTCTTAACCAAAGTTTCATCTTTAGCAATATAATTTAGAGAGCCTTTACTATTTTTGATCTCAGTCACATAACTGTCCAAACTTTGAGAGATTTTATTAATATCCTTACTGGACTTTTCCAGATTTGCAAAAACATTCTGAATTTGAGCTCGTGATTTTGGATCACTCAATAGGACTGCTGCTGCACTTTCATCGTAATTAATTTTTGCAATCATCGCATTAACCTGAGCAATTGATCTATTAGCACCTTCCGCTGTTTGTTTGAAAGCAGAAATAGAACGCCGCACATCATTTTCAAGGGTTGGATCACTTAGTATCGCACCCAACGCTCCTTCGCCATCTACAACTCTATTGGTGATTTTCGCTAAATCTGACGTTATTAAGGCTGCACTTTCATTGGTTTTACCAAATGTTTCCAATATTTCATCAACAGAAATTTTGGTTTTAACTTGAATTCTGTCACCATTAACGACCATCTTTGACGTGTCATCTTCCCCCGGAATGAGGTTGACAACCATGCTGCCAACCAGACCATCTGACGCGATCGTTGCCAAAGCATCTTTCTTCATAAATCTTGCGGCTTCTTCATCCACAGACATTTCCACCGTAATTTTACCTTCGGCAGTCATTTCTATTTTGCTGACGGTGCCTACATTTACCCCAGAATACCGCACATTGTTTCCAAGTTGCAGACCGCTGACATCCGTAAAAACAGAATACAACTGAATATTTTTACTGAATAAATGTTGTTGTTTGCCCACAAAATAAAGAGCGGCGACCAGAAGGATTGTTCCGACCACGACAAATATTCCGACACTTATTTTCTTCGAGTTCGATTTTCCCATATTTTTAATTTTTAAAGAAGGCTTGCACCTGCGGATCTTCTGAGTTTAAAAGTTCTTCGTAGGTTCCTTCGGCATAATTAACGCCATCTACCAATAAAATCATCCTGTTTGAGATTACGCGTGCGCAATCTACATCGTGGGTAATAATAATAGAAGACGTTTTATATTTTTCCTGAATATTGTTCAGTAATTCAATAATTTCTTTTGACGTGATGGGATCCAAACCAGTTGTTGGTTCATCATACATCAATATTTTTGGTTTTAGAATCAAGGCTCTTGCAAGCGCAACTCTTCTCTGCATACCGCCAGAAAGTTCGGCCGGCATCTGATCGATCGTTTTACCAAGACCCACATCTTCTAGCGCTTCTTTTACTAAAACTTCTGTACCTGTAAAATTTTCTATTTTATCGTGATGTCTTCTTAACGGAAATTCTAAATTTTCCCGAACCGTCATCGAGTCGTAAAGCGCACTTCCTTGAAAAAGAAAACCTATTTCCGTTCGCAGAATATCCAGTTCTTTCTGACCCATCTTCGTAATATCTTGTCCGCGGATACTGATACTTCCTCCGTCAGGCTTTAATAATCCGACCAGACATTTTACCATTACCGATTTTCCGGACCCGGATTTCCCCATGATCGTTAAGTTTTCGCCTTCAAACAATTGAAGATTAAAACCTTTCAGCACATGATTATCCCCAAAACTCTTCGTAATGTTTTTTAGTTCTAAAACTGGTTGTCTGTTATTTTCTGCCATGATTTAAATATCAAAAATAATATCAGTTACAAATACGGCGATGAAGTCAATTACAAATACCAGCATCGAAGTATAAACTACTGCTGCATTGGAGGCTTCACCAACCCCAACGGTTCCTTTCGCACAATTATATCCTTTGTAACTACCAATTAAACCAATAGCAAAACCAAAGAAAAAAGTTTTTAAAGTTGCTGGAACGATATCACCGAACTTAATTGATTTGAATACCTGACTAAAATAGAGCGTGTAAGAAACATCTGCTTTCAAATTTTCCACAATTGCTGATCCGAAAAGCGCAATAGCATCTCCAACAACTACTAAAAGCGGAAGCATCAAAGTTGTAGCAAGAACTCTGGTAACTACTAAATATTTAAAAGGATTTGTTCCTGAAACTTCCATAGCGTCAATCTGCTCTGTAACACGCATGGAACCCAGTTCTGCTCCGATTCCAGATCCAATTCGACCTGCACAAATAAGTGCAATAATTACGGGACCAATTTCCCGAATGATCGAAATACTAATCATCGATGGAATCCAGGACTCCGCGCCGAATTGCTCCAATGTTGGGCGAGATTGTAACGTAAATACCAATCCCAAGATAAAACCAGTTACCATAACGAGTAGCAAGGATCGATTTCCAATGTTATAACATTGCCGAACGAGTTCCTTAAACTCAAAAGGCGGCGTAAAAACTTCCCGGAAGAATCGTCCGGCAAACAAAGTAATATCACCAACTTCTGTGAAAAAAGATTTGAGCGAAGATAATACAGCGGATTGTTTAATCATACGAATGCGTCTTACTCAAATATAGTCAAATTTAAAGAGAATTCAAAATTATAAAATAGGGGCAACTAGATCAGGATTTTGCTCAAAGATCTCTCCCGCTGTCCGCTATATCTCCTCGCCGCGTTCGCGGCTTCGGAGGATGCCGCTCCCATGGTAAGTTTGCGCTAATATAATTATTTAATAATTTAGTTAAATAAATTAACCAAAGAGTAAAAGCAGCAGGATAAAGGCCGACGCTCCATTGATACTTAGATATCGCCCCTGATTTTATTCCCCTGCTGCTGTTTTC
>JBBSRZ010000029.1:0-27299 GCA_038242555.1 Flavobacteriales bacterium
ATCGATGGTAATACAAAACGGCGTACCGATCGCATCCTGACGTCTGTAGCGTTTTCCAATGCTGTCTTTATCTTCGTAAATCATGTTGAAATCATACTTGAGATCATTAAATATTTTTTCTCCGTATTCACCTAAACCATCTTTTTTCATCAACGGTAAAATCGCTGCTTTTACTGGCGCCAGTGCGGGTGGAAGTGCAAGAACTGTTCTTTCGGAACCATCTTCCAAAACCTCATCTTTCAAACAATTTGCAAAAATTGCTAAGAACAAACGGTCTAAACCAACCGATGTTTCTACCACAAATGGAATGTAGTTTTCGTTTCGCTCGGCATCGAAATACTGTAATTTACGACCAGAATGTGTTTCGTGCGCTTTTAAATCAAAGTCAGTTCTGGAGTGAATTCCTTCTAATTCTTTAAAGCCAAATGGATATTTAAACTCAATATCAGCCGCGGCATTTGCGTAATGTGCTAATTTTTCGTGATCGTGAAATTTATAATTTTCTGCCCCTAAACCTAAAGCCAGATGCCAATTCAAACGTTTCTCTTTCCAGATTTCATAGAAATCCAATTCTGTTCCTGGAGGTACAAAATATTGCATTTCCATCTGTTCGAACTCGCGCATTCTAAAAATAAACTGTCGCGCAACGATTTCATTTCTAAAGGCTTTCCCGATCTGTGCAATTCCAAAAGGTAATTTGTGACGAGAAGTTTTCTGCACATTTAAGAAGTTCACAAAAATTCCCTGTGCTGTTTCTGGTCTCAAATATAGATCGGTCGCTGAATCTGCAGAAGCGCCTAATTTTGTTCCGAACATTAAGTTAAACTGACGAACATCCGTCCAGTTTTTAGAACCCGTGTCTGGATCAGCAATTTCTAATTCTTCAATTAAAGATTTTACGTCAGCAAGATTTTCTTTTTCAAGAGATTGGGCCATTCTCGACAGAATTGTTTTCTGCTTTTCTCTGTATTCTAAAACGCGTGGATTCGTGCTTTCAAATTCACTTTTATCGAAAGCATCACCAAATCTTTTGGCTGCTTTATCAATTTCTTTTTGCGCTTTATCTTCTAATTTTGCACAATAATCTTCTAGCAAAACATCAGCACGAAAACGTTTTTTTGAATCTTTATTGTCAATCAAAGGATCATTAAATGCGTCAACGTGGCCAGAAGCTTTCCAAATCGATGGATGCATGAAAATCGCAGAATCGATGCCCACAATATTATCATTCAACTGCACCATCGCTTTCCACCAATATTGCTTGATGTTATTTTTCAGTTCCACTCCATTTTGTCCATAATCGTAAATCGCCGAAAGACCGTCATATATTTCACTCGAAGGAAAAATAAAACCATATTCTTTCGCATGCGAAATCAATTTTTTGAAAACATCTTCTTGTTTTGCCATCGTTTTAGAATTTGTGCAAAAATAGGGATTTTTATTGTTATTTTCCGCTATACCTGCCTGCCGGCAGGCAGGTCTTTTGCGGCACTATGTTCCGCAAAAGGATGCCGTTGCGATCGGGGCTATTTTAAATTAGGATCTAAAAGAAAAGGTTTATCCAAAACAAAAAGACAGAAACCACTTTCCGTCTTTATGAATAGGTAAGGTAAAAACTATCTAAAAATTATAACTCAAAGCCAAACCGTTTCCAGCAGTTTCCAATCTAAAGTAAGGTTGAAAAACCGTTGATTCGCCATTTTCAAGTTTGATTGCCTTTTTAGTATTTTTTTTAGCTGCAAGAGCGAAGGGTATTCCGACTACAATTAGCCCAGCACCAATTCCAGTTACGAGCCAGGCGACGCTATGGTCGGTTCTTACTTCATAAGTGCTTCCATGAGATCCAAATGTTTCCATTTTTGGGGAGAATAGAATATTTGCTAAACCTCCACCCACAGCCAATCCGCCGGTAAAACCTACAACACTTGCTGCTGTTGCATTAGTTCGCGATTTAGAAAAGTAATTAATTGCATCAACGTTTTTAAACACTTTTCTATATTCTGACATTGCATACAGTTGTCCGTCTTTCTCTAGTTTATTTCCAGACATTGACACTTGAGAAAAGATACTTTGAAAGTAAAATATCAAACTTAAAAATAGAACTTTTTTCATATAATTATTTTTGCTAAACTAATATTTTTCTGGAAATTATGAACTAATTTGTATCTTAATCAATTCTCTTTGATGAACTTTTTAATGTCTTCATTTGAACCATAAATTACCAAGATATCGCCACTTTGTAGAAGCGTGTCGGTCGTCACGACTCCTCGTACTTGATTGATTCTCTTTACTTTTCCAAAAAAGTTTTTATCGACAATTTTTTGAATAATAGAAACGCAAACAAGATTATAATTATTTCGGAATTCTACTTCTTCGATCGTTTTTCCCACTAGTTTGTCGGGAATCGCAATTTCTACGATGCTATAATTGATGCTCAATTCAAAGGATTCTACCATTCCTTTTAACGATAACTTTTTCGCCCATCGCTCCGCAGTTTCTTCTTCTGGGTGAATAATCGTTTGCACGTCCATCGCTTCTAAAATCGTTTCATGGATCGGAGAAATAGCGCGACTGATAATTCGATTGGGGTGTAATTTTTTTACCATCGCCGTGGCCATAATATTGGCGCCGGTATCTTCCCCAATAGCGATAATCACGACGTCGGTATCTTTGAAAGGAAGACCACTCATCGTAAATTCATCGGTTGCATCCATACAAATTGCGTGAGAAATCTTTTCTTTTACCGCGTTTACTTTGGACAAACTATTATCAATGCCAATAACTTCGTTGCCTAATTTTGTGAGTTTCTGTGCGAGAGAAAGTCCAAAATTTCCTAAACCTATAACGATATATTTCATGCTTATTTTTATATTTAATTAATAAGAATCTCTTCTTGTGGATATCGGTAATTGTAATATTTTGCCCTCTTCATCACCGCAATCAGTAAGAAAAACATGCTTACTCGACCGATAAACATGATCGCGATAATGATAAATTTCCCGGCCGGCGAAAGCAACGGTGTGACATTAACACTTAACCCGACCGTTGAATAAGCGGAGAATGCTTCGAACGCCAAACTCATCAGGTCTTTTTCTGGCTCAACAATGACGAGGAGAAAGATTCCTATTCCTAAAACAACTAACGAAAGTCCAATAATTGCAAAGGCGCGCCGAATCGAATGTTCACCAATTTCTCTACGGAAGATTTCTGTTCTCGTTTTTCCTTTTGCTAAACTGATGATATTTAGAATGGCAATCGCAAAAGTACTCGTTTTGATTCCTCCTCCAGTTGAAGCGGGTGAAGCACCGATCCACATTAAAAACATACAAATCATTAATGTTGGGGCGGAAATTAAAGAAATATCAACCGTATTAAAACCGGCAGTTCTGTTATTTGCCGAGATAAAAAAAGCTTCGATCCAGGCTCCGTAAGTGGAATGATATTTTAAAGCGCCATCATGTTCAAATAAATAAATCATCACCGTCCCGAATACTAGTAAAAAAAAAGTGGTGCTCAGAATAATTCGTGAGTTTAGATTAATCACCCAAGGCGTATAATGATATTTCTCTTTCGTGAAAAATGAAAGAAAGAATTTTCTGATCAGATGTTTTACATATTTATAGACATTGTAAACGATGGGAAATCCGAGTCCGCCGAAAATAAATAACAGCGCAACACTGAAATGCAATCCATAATTAAATTGATATCCAGGTTCATATAAATTCCCACTCAAGGTTGAAAATCCTGCATTACAGAAGGCAGATACTGCATGAAACACAGAAAAGAAAATTCCTTTATTGATCGAATCATCTAGCAGAGACAAGTCTAAAGTGGAAAAAATTACTAACGCACCTAAGGCTTCAATGGTAACCGTGATGATTATAATTCTTTTCAAAGTATTAAATACATCTCCCAGCTTTTCAGAACTGGTCATCTCACCAAGGCTTATCTGGTTTTCATAAGATGCTCCGCCACGAAAGAAGTAACTGAAATAACTGGCGAACGTCATTATTCCCAATCCACCAATTTGAATGAGCGAAATGATAATTATTTTCCCAAACAAAGTGAAGTCTTTTGAAGTATCTAAAACAATAAGGCCCGTAACGCAGACAGCACTTGTTGCAGTGAAGAGCGCATCTAATGGTTTAATTCCCTGAACGGTTGCATTAGGCATCATAAGCAGCGCGGCTCCTAACAAAATTATAGAAACAAAACTGAGGATAAACAACTGCGCAGGATTAATGAAGGTCCTTTTAAAATTGATCCGTAAACTGGAAAAATCTCGAATGAAACATAAGATGATCAATACATACAGCAGAACTACATTGAAAAACCTGAAATTACGCGTGTCGAAAAAATTGTATTCGAATCGAGATAAGTAATACACCGATATTAAGGCGATAGCCGTAATTTCTAAAGGCCAAATTTTCTTTACCGACGCATTCTTTTTGTAAAAGTTGTAATAAATGATATTGAATAGCGTCAGAATAAAACTGAAATCATAGAAATAAATAACGTCACTGCGATATAAAATTTCCTTGAAGAAGCCTGCCTCAATGATCATGATTCCTACCGCAACTAGGCTAGTATAAAATGAGAAAAGGTTTAATTTGTTATTCCACATCAGTTAAAAGAAAAGTGCAAAAACATTAATATTTTTATTTGTTCATACGAAAGTAAATAATTTCCGTTCAAAATGATGAAAAATCTTTTTCGTAAATAAATCATAACAAGATATTCTACTTCTTTTCTATATTTCCTTAGTTTTGTAATCAAGTCAATTCCCCATGTATAAATCCCTTATTCGTCCGATTCTTTTCAAATTTGATCCTGAAGAAGTTCATTATTTTACTTTTTCTGTTTTGAAAAAATTTCCTTCTCTAACAAAATTATTTCTGCCAAAACCAATTGAAGATCAAAGATTAGAAAGAGAAGTTTTCGGTTTGAAGTTTAAAAATCCAGTTGGTTTAGCCGCGGGTTTTGATAAGGATGCAAAAATATTCAATGAACTGTCAGACCTTGGATTTGGATTTATTGAAATCGGAACATTAACACCGAAAGGTCAAGACGGAAATCCAAAGAAAAGATTATTTCGTTTAAAGGACGATTCGGCCATCATCAATCGAATGGGTTTTAATAATGGTGGAGTAGATGCTGCCGTAGAACGCTTAAAGAAAAATAAAAATGTCTTGATTGGCGGTAATATTGGAAAGAATAAGATCACTTCGAACGAAGACGCCGTCAACGATTATATCATCTGTTTCGAAAAACTTTTCCCTTTTGTAGATTATTTTGTGGTCAATGTAAGTTCACCAAATACGCCAAATCTGCGCGAACTTCAGGACAAAGAACCTTTAACTAAATTGCTCGGAACTTTGCAGCAACTCAATTCTAAAAAAGTAAAACCAAAACCGATTTTACTAAAAATTGCTCCAGATCTTTCTGATGATCAATTGTTAGATATTATCGATATCGTTAAGGAAACCCAGATTGCGGGAGTAATTGCTACAAACACAACACTCTCACGTGAAAATTTAAATTCAGAAAACAAATCGGAAACTGGTGGACTTTCGGGAAAACCTTTAACAAAAAGGTCTACCGAAGTCATTCGATTTCTCTCTGAAAAAAGCGGTAAAGCGTTTCCCATTATTGGGGTGGGAGGAATTCATTCTGCCGACGATGCTATCGAGAAATTAGAAGCCGGCGCAAGTTTAATTCAATTGTATACAGGATTTATCTATGAAGGACCAGAATTGATTCGCGAAATCAACCAGGAAATTTTGAAAAAGAGTTTGTAATATTTTCTAAATGAAAAAATTGGAAATCGTATAAATTATCAACCCGACTAATCCGCCGACAATTGTTCCGTTGACACGGATGAACTGTAGATCTTTCCCCACTTCTAATTCCAGTTTTTCACTAAGATCCTTGCCTTCCCAATTTCCTACCGTAGAACTTATTAAATCACCAAACTGATGCGTGTTTTTTAAGATGTACTTATAAGCGGTCACACGAATCCAGTGATCAATTTTGTTTTGAAATATTTCGTCGGTTTTTAAATTTTGCGAAAGTTCAGTTAAATTCTTTTGAAGGTATTTTTTTAAAGAAGATTGTTCCTCTTCCAATTCAGTCGACAAAGATTTCTTGATCGATTTCCAAATGTCGGCAGAATATTGTTGAATTTTCTCGCCGTTTAAAAAGTCGTTTTTAATGTCCTGAAATTCTGTCGCCCATTTTTCTTCAGTCTGAATTTCCTTTGAAAAAGAATAGAGTTTCGCCGTAATTTCCGCTCTTAAAGAATGATCTTCATTGAGTTCTACTTCTTCGAAATATTTTGTAAGTCCTTTTGTAATTTTATCTGCAATACCGTCGTCTACAAATTTTGGTACCAGGAAAAAACTTTCTTTTTTCACTCGTTCTTTGACCATTTCTTGATTGTTCAGTACGTATTCTTTTATTTGTTTAGAAAGATTGGTGATAAACCGTTGGTGGTCTTTTTTATTTAAAACATATTCAAGCCCGGTTCCTATAACTTGATTAATTTTTACATCATCGGTCATTTCTTTGGCTTTTTTACCGATGAAATTTACTACCGCCGTATCATCCAATTTATTCAAAATATCCAACACAATATTAGAAACTTCTTTCATCAGATTTTCTTGATTGCGTTCTTTAGAAAGCCAATCACCAATAAAACTGGAGACTTTAATTTTTTGAATGTATGGTCTTATGTTTTGCGGCGACAGGAAATTCTCGACTACAAAGTTTCCTAAGTTATCGCCAATTCTTTCTTTACTGTTTTCAATTAAATTGGTGTGAGGAATCTTTATTCCGAGCGGATAATTAAACAACGCTGTAACGGCAAACCAGTCCGCCAAAGCGCCGACCATTGCAGCTTCGGAAAAAGCGCGTATGTAGCCAATCCAGTGCGCAGGATTTTTCTTTTCTAAAATGGTCATGATAATAAATACAACTGCCATCAAAACGAAGAGTCCCGTGGCAAACATTTTGTATTTCCGTAATTGTATCTTTTTTTGTAAATCGTTCATTATTTCAAATGTAGTAAATTTGATTTTAGAATCTATAATCATTTACTTTTCGTATCTATAAAATACATCCCGTCACTTTTATGAAAATTATATTCTTTATCGTATTTTGCCTTTCAATGCAAATGTGTTCACAAGTTAAACAACCCGAAAAATCTAACTCAATGGAAAATTCAACCTCTACAAAAAACAATCCATACTATTCCCGTACAGACCGTACGAAACTTAACGTTCCTAATTCTGAATGGAAGAAAATTCTTCCTGCTGACGTCTATGCAGTCGCTCGTGAAGCCGATACCGAAAGACCAGGAACTGGTAAATATAACATTCACGATGAATTAGGCGAATATTATTGCGTTGTTTGTGGAAACCATTTATTTCGCTCAGATGCTAAATTTTCCTCCACGTGTGGATGGCCAAGTTTTTTTGAAGCCGATAAAGAAGGAACCGCTTATAACCGTGATTCTACCTTTGGAATGGAAAGAACTGAAGTCGTTTGTAAAAGATGTGATTCGCATTTAGGACACGTTTTTAACGATGGTCCGCCACCAACAGGAACCAGATACTGTATGAATTCTGTCAGTCTAGAATTCGTCGGTGATTCTGAAAAGGAATAAGTCAAGTTTGAACTAATAAAAATGCAGCAATTAATTTGCTGCATTTTTTTGTAGGGCTTTTTAATTTAAATTAAAGGAGCGCCAACTTCTAAATCACATCGGTGATGAGGCTCGCCATGAGCAGGGTTTCTGGCCGGTTTTGCTGAGACCGGTTGTACCGATGATGGCTGTGGAATAGGAGCCGCAGAAGGAGCAATAGGATTGGTGTTAAAACCACTTCCTGCAGGATTCTGCGGTTGAACCATGGGAACTGCAGCGTTCACAGCAGGATCACTGTCCATCGGTGCGCCAACTGGAATTTCGCAACGGTGATACGGCAAACCGTGTTCTGGGTTTAACGCAGGTCGGTCACCGGCATTAGATGCAATATTTTCTGAATTCAATTCACCATTGGTATTACTGCTGTCAGTCGTAATGACTTGGGTATTTGGTGCAGCAATTTCAGAATTTGCAACATTTGTTGTTTCCTTTTTATCACACGAATAAAGAAGTGCGGAGCCCGCTATAATTAAAGGTAATATTCTCATTTTTTCTATTTTTTCAAAAGTAGGAAATTTATTTAGAATTTAAAATCCAATCCTACATATACGTTGGCTCCCATAATTGGGGCGTAAACCATTCCCGCATCAAAGTAATTACCGAAAGGATTCTCTGCATCTATTATTGGATTGTTTTGGGTATATCCTAACAGATTTTCTCCGCCAATGTAAGCACGAATACTTTTATTAAAGTTTCTAGAGATCTGCGCGTTAAGCGTTGAGTAACTTTTCGAATATTCAGGTAATCTGTATTCAACTGGATTTGCATTGAGATTCGGAAGTTTTTGCTGTCCGATTAATTGCAACGTTGCATCCATATTCCAGAAGGCACCTTTGTCATTTTGGTCCGTAGAATAGGAGGCATTAAAGAAACCTCTATTTTTTGCCATAAATGGAATCTGTCTTTTTCCGCCTGCGAAATCTGCCTGAACATCGTAATATTTATAGGCTAATCTCATTTCTAAATTCTTGCCTGGCGTAAAATCTAACTGCGTTTGAAAACTATTTGCAAATGAATTTCCTTCTAAATTGTAGAAAACAATCTTCTGTGGAGACACATCTAAATCGGCAAGTACCTGATCTTGGAAATCTGTTCTGAAGAAATCTGCAACTAAGGTCGCTTTTCTATTAAATAATTTAAATTCTTGTTGGACGCTCGCGCCGTAATTCCAAGCGATTTCTGGTTTTAGATCATAAATCTTTCCACCATTTCCTAAAATTTCTATCTGCCTGTTTGATCCGAAGTATTGTTGAGATTCGGCAAAAACATTAGCGGTTCTGAAACCTCTACCTGCTGAAAGTCGCACAATCGTTTTCGGAGTAACATCATATTTAAAGTTTAACCGTGGTGTAAACTGTGTTCCTGCCAAATTGTGAAAATCTGTTCTGGCGCCGGCAACCAGACTATATTTAAGTCCGGTCAAAGTATATTCAAAAAACACTCCCGGAACGGTTTCTGTTCGTTTGTAATTTTGCGTCAGATAATCTTCATCATATTGATCGTACAAAAAACTCGCCCCAGTTTTGAATTTATTGTTGGTATTTCCAATGATACTTTCAAATACTAAATTGGAATAGAACGTGTTCTGATTTCCCCAGTAATTTCTGTTTCCAAAAAAACTGTCTTGTTGATGGGTCGTAAACTGGTTCATCCAACCAATACTTTGATACGGTTTATCTTTAAACATGTATCCGGTTTTATTCCAGATTTCAAAACGTGAAAGATCAATTCCTACTCCATAAGCACTTTGTTGTGAACGGTCGATCTTCTTGTCAAAAGCGGTTTGTCCACCGAATCGTTCGTCTTTTACAAAACTAATTCCGAAATGAGTTCCTAAACCTGATTGGTCTAGATCGTTATAATTTAAAAGATAGGCCGCATTAATTTGATTTCCGGTAGGTTGGTCTAAAAAACCATCATCATTGGTGTCTTTTTTTGCCAAGGTTGCATTTCCATGTAAAAGAATCGACTGGTTCCACTTTTCGTTTAACTGAGTAGTCGACGTAATATTGGTTTCAACTCTACCGTGAACATCGGCAAAGAAGTTCACTGCAGATTCTGGTGTTTCATTCACTTTCAAAAGTTCGGTGTTGATTTGTCCTGTTATACTTTCGTATCCGTTGACCACTGTACTTCCACCTTTTGTTAATTGAATTCCGCCTATCCATCTTCCTGGAATTAAATTTAATCCATAAGGAGCCGCCAATCCACGAATCGAGGGTAATAATTCTTTAGTTAAAGAAGTATATTTTTGATCAAGACCCAACATTTTAAGTTGCTTGGTTCCCGTTACCGCATTGGAAAATGAAACATCTACCGTAGCATTTGTTTCAAAACTTTCCGAAAGGTTACAACAAGCAGCTTTCAATAATTCTTTGGTTCCGATATTAAAAGTTAAGCCAGTTTCTTTCTTACTTAAAGCGGTCGCTTCCTTCAATTTAATTAAACGAACTTCCTCAAGCGATTTATCGAAATGATCAGCATTTTGACTAAAATCCTTTTTGGCTACGGGCGCTTCCTCGTGGTGAACCAAATCACTTTTTACACCGAGCGGTAAAACTCGATCATATAAACAGCAGTCCGGCAGGTTTTTATAAGAATCATCTTTTGCCTGAAATTGTTCGTTGTCGTGTCCAACTTCTGCAATTTTCTTCAAAATGGAAGTCGCTGATGTTTTTGCGGGATCAAAATTTAAAGTAACAATCTGTGTGTCTGCATCCCAATTTGCAGCGTCTGCGCCAACGCTTTTAGCCGCTTTTTCTATTCGTGCTTTACAAGAACTGCAGTTTCCACGAACATAAAATTGATTCGGACCCTTTTCAGGTTGAGTAGAAATTTCTTCTTTCAGCAAAGAAGGCTCTCTTTCGTAATGACAGCATGAAGGTAAGTTTTCATAGGTGTCTGCTGTCGATGTATAACGTTCGTTATCGTGTCCAACGGCAGCGATATTCTTTAAGATCTGGTCAGCAGAAGTTTTATCCGCGTCAAATTTTAACTGAAGTTTTTGAGTTTTTGCATTCCAGTTTGCAGATGTTGCACCAGTTTCTTTGGCGCTTGTTTCAATTCTTTCTTTGCACATTCCGCACTCTCCTTTTACAGTAAAAGTTTCTTGAGTAATTGTTTGGGCAGAAATAAAAGAAGATAGAAATAGTGAAAATATTAAAAGACTTTTTAATAAAGTTTTCATTTTATAAAATAAGTTAAATGACAAAAAAGTTAACCAAAAGAACATACTTCTGGCTGGTATCTATTGTATTAGCCTACTTTAGGCGGCTGCCAAATATTCTGAAAAGACGAAGAAAAATAAGAAATCCCGTACTCGAAATTGATTTCTTGTAAAAAGAAGTGATTCTGGTCGGTGGAACTTATTTCTGGAGAAAGATAATTCATTACAAAATTTACCGTGCAAGAATGACATTGAGTGCAATCGTCGCTACAATTATTATTTGTTGAATTATCGGTAGAAGTTTCGGTATGACATGAAGTCGATTTTTTGTTCGTGCAGCAATCATCTTTAGTTGATTTCTGATCAGAACATTCGATTACAGTTTGAGCGTAGATCATTTGTTTGGGAAGGATAAAAATTCCTAATCCCAAAACAATAAAAAATATTTTCAAAGTTCTCGACATGCTTTTGCAAAATTAATCAATTAATTCGAATAACCTGACTATCGTTAAATCTTCATAATTAGAGTTAAAAAATCCTCATTCAATTGTCTGACCGCTAATAAATTGTACTTTTGCGAACTCAAAATCATTTAACATAATAAAGAATGAAGAAAGTCTTTTTAGTCTTATTACCAGTTTTATTTTTCGCTACCTCTTTTTATACCATCGAAAATTCCGAAAAAGAAATCACTACGGTTGCTTTAGAACCTCAACCTGAATCTATTGTTTCGAAAGATGTTCCTGCACCCGCTACTAACTTTGCGGAAGATATTTATAACTCACTTGAATTCACCAATATTAATCAACTTAATCCTGACGTTTTTTACAAAGCCTTTCTAGGTTTTAATAATCTTAAAAAAGAAGGAAAACTAGATGAATCCTCTCATTTAATAACGATCTGCGATTTTTCTTTATCGTCTGCTAAAAAAAGACTTTGGGTCATTGATGTGAATGAGAAGAAAATTGTATTTAATTCTTTAGTAGCACACGGCAAAAATACCGGTGAGGAATATGCTCAAAAATTCTCTAATACCGAAAGTTCTTTACAAAGTAGTCTTGGATTTTATATTACCGAAACGACCTATAATGGATCAAACGGTTATTCATTAAAACTTTTGGGAATGGATTCTGGTTATAATGATTTGGCTTTGCAACGCGCAATCGTGATGCACGGCGCTGATTATGTGAGTGAAGATTTTATTAAGAATCAAAAACGATTGGGTAGAAGTTGGGGTTGTCCAGCAGTTCCGCGAGCGTTAGCCGAACCGATCATTAATACCATTAAAGGGAAAAACGTATTATTTGTTTACTATCCTGATGAGAATTATTTAAGCAGTTCGAAATGGTTAAAAGCCGAAAATAATATCTAAGCCAACAAAAAATAAAAATCCCGATTAACATTTGCTAACCGGGATTTTTTATGTGTTATTTCAATTCAATCGGATTGTTATTTTTCTTTATTTCTTCCTTCTGACGTTCTTCCAATTGTTTGCGCTGATTGGGATCCATTTGAATTCGAAATCGGTTACTACTCATTACTGCATTCATAGCAGCCATTGGATCTTTTCTAAATTGATCTTGTTGTTTTTCAAAAGCAGCCCTTTTCACCATAATGGTGGAACCGCTCTGTTTGAAACTGGCGACTTCATTAATTTTTTTTGCTTCTTTTAAATCGAAACTATAATCACCTTTAGAATCTTCTACTTTTACAATTAAGCCTGGCAAGCCTGCAAATTTATACGGTCCATCTTGAAAGGGGATTTCTGTGGTAAACCAAGCAGTCCAAATTCGGCCGGCAAAGTTAGTTTCTGCCTTTTGAGTTTTGTATTCGCCGATGGTTGCGGTCTCTGGCAGAATTTTCCAATCCATCGGACGCTCTTCTTCATACGAATATTGATCGCGTAAAATTCTTGCTTTATATAATTTCTTTCCGGTTTTATAATCCTTATCTATGGTGAAATCTAAATTGCTTCTCAAATTCTGCATTTGGCTTCGGTCAAAATTAAAACTCCCGGTCTGTCTCATTCTTCCCATTATCGAATCTCGCTTCAATCGATTTTCAGCGTAGAAAAAAGAACCGTTTGGGGAAACATCAAGATTTGCCGTTTCATTTTTTATCATAGTACGATCTGTAGAATCAGTTTTCATACTTACTTGGTAAACAAAGCGGTTTGCTTGCGCAAATAAGATCTGTGTAATTAAACCTAAAAACAAAACAGTTATTTTTTTCATCATTTCAATTTAGTTATTGATTCGAAAATATCTTAAAAGTTAAACTGAGAATCTATCTGACCAATAGACAAATATACACGACCAAATTTGATATTCATTATATTATTAGTAATTTTGCAATCTAAAATGATTCTAAATAAAAATAATGATTAAAGTTAGCGATCTAGCAAAAGAAAAAGCCATTCAGTTAATGACTGAAGACGGCTTCGAACCTTTTGAAGATTATATAAGAGTCGGTGTAAAAAGCGGCGGTTGTTCCGGTTTAGAATATGTTCTGAAATTTGACAATGAATTAACAGATTCTGATCAAATTTTTGAGGATAATGGGATCAAAGTTATTATCGACAAAAAATCAGTGCTATATCTAGCAGGAACAATACTAGAATTTTCAGGAGGGTTGAATGGGAAAGGCTTTGTATTCAACAATCCGAATGCAAATAGAACTTGCGGTTGCGGTGAGAGTTTCTCACTGTAAAACATTTAATTTTTACTAAAAAAATGGCAACAAAATATACAGAAGACGATCTTAGAGTCGATCTAGAAAATAAACAATACGAATACGGGTTTACGACAGACATTGAATATGACGATTTTCCAATCGGCTTATCGGAAGAAATCGTTCGTATGATCTCCGCAAAGAAAGAAGAACCGGAATGGATGACCGAATGGCGTCTTGAGTCCTACAGAATGTGGTTAAAAATGGAAGAGCCTGATTGGGCAAATGTAAAATATGAGAAGGTTGATTTCCAATCTATTCGTTATTACGCAGCACCAACGGTAAAACCAGAATTAGCCAGTTTAGATGAGGTTGATCCAGAGTTATTGAAAACTTTCGCTAAACTGGGAATTAACATCGAAGAGCAGAAAAGATTAACAGGAGTTGCGATGGATATTGTCATCGATTCAGTTTCTGTAAAAACAACTTTTCAAAAAACTTTAAAAGAAAAAGGAATTATTTTCTGTCCAATTTCTGAGGCAATCAGAGATTATCCGGAATTAGTTCGTAAATATATCGGTAAAGTTGTTCCACGTGGTGACAACTTTTACGCGGCCTTGAACTCTGCAGTGTTTTCAGACGGGAGTTTCTGCTACATTCCAAAAGGCGTAAAATGTCCGATGGAACTTTCTACCTACTTTAGAATTAACAAATCCGGCAGCGGACAGTTTGAAAGAACATTGTTGATCGCTGATGAAGGAAGTTATGTTTCTTATTTGGAAGGTTGTACGGCACCGGCAAGAGATGAGAATCAGTTACACGCCGCTGTTGTAGAATTAATTGCCATGGATGATGCTGAAATTAAATACTCTACGGTACAAAACTGGTTCCCTGGAGATAGCGAAGGAAAGGGTGGAGTTTTCAATTTCGTAACAAAACGCGGAATTTGTGAGAAAAACGCAAAAATTTCCTGGACTCAAGTTGAGACCGGTTCTGCTGTTACTTGGAAATATCCGAGTTGTATCTTAAAAGGTGATAATTCTGTTGGAGAATTTTATTCGATCGCAGTAACTAATCATCATCAGTATGCTGATACAGGTACGAAGATGATTCATATCGGAAAAAATACCAAATCAACCATTATATCAAAAGGAATCTCAGCCGGAAAATCAAACAACTCTTATCGGGGTTTAGTGAAAATGATGCCTTCTGCAACAGGAGCGCGTAACTTTTCACAATGTGATTCTTTACTAATGGGTAATGAATGTGGCGCACATACTTTCCCTTATATCGAAGTTAAAAATCCCACTGCACAATTAGAACACGAGGCGACCACTTCTAAAATTGGAGAAGACCAAATCTTCTATTGTAACCAAAGAGGAATCAGTACAGAGAAAGCAATTGCTTTAATTGTAAACGGTTTCGGTAAAGAAGTCCTCAATAAATTGCCAATGGAATTTGCCATTGAAGCTCAGAAATTATTAGAAATATCTTTGGAAGGTTCAGTTGGATAACCACGGGGGAACTCGGACAACACATTTCAAAGAATATATATTATAACAGTAAAAAAACAGGAAGTAATTAACTTTAATAATCTAATTACCTCATTTATATTATGTTAAAAATTAACAACTTACACGCAAGAATCCAAGACGGAGCAGAAATCTTAAAAGGTATTAATCTACAAATCAATCCAGGTGAAGTTCACGCGATCATGGGACCCAACGGTGCCGGAAAATCTACGTTGGCTTCAGTTGTTGCTGGTAAAGAAGATTACGAAGTAACTGAAGGTCAAATTCTTTTCGAAGGAAAAGAGATTTCTGAAGATGCTCCCGAAGAAAGAGCACACAAAGGGATTTTCATGTCTTTTCAATATCCTGTAGAAATTCCTGGAGTTACCGTAACTAACTTTATAAAAGCCTCTATCAACGAAAACCGAAAAGCCAAAGGTTTAGAAAATATGCCGGCAAAAGAAATGTTGGCTTTAGTGAAAGAAAACTCTGAGAAATTGAATATTAAAAGAGATTTCTTAGCACGGTCACTCAACCAAGGATTTTCTGGAGGTGAGAAAAAGAGAAACGAAATTTTCCAGATGATGATGTTGAATCCAAAGTTGGCGATTTTAGATGAAACCGATTCAGGTTTAGATATCGATGCTTTGAGAATTGTAGCTGATGGTGTGAACTCTTTCAGAAATGAAGGAAATGCTGTTTTACTGATTACGCATTACCAAAGACTATTAGATTACGTTCGACCAGATTTTGTACATGTTTTAGCCGATGGAAAGATCATTAAAACGGGTGACAAATCTCTTGCTTTAGAATTAGAAGACAAGGGATACGATTGGCTTTTGAATTAATTGGGGATTTGTAAAAAACAATTTCCTTTTTATAATGTCGAATTTCAAATCAATAAAATGGCTCTATTAGAAAATATACAAAACAACCACGTCGCCTTTTTAGATACGCTTCAACACCGTTTTCTAGACGAAACTCGAATTGCTGCGCTGCAGAAATTTTATCAATTCGGGATTCCAACTAAGCAAGACGAGGAATATAAATACACGAACTTAAAAGAAATCACCGAAAAGAATTATAATTTTTTTCCAACCGAATCTCATACGATTTCTAAAGAACAAATTGAAGAATTACATTTAGGCGAAGAAAACTTCGACTGGATTGTTTTTGTCAATGGAAAACTACGCAAGGAATTATCAAAGATTTCGATCGAAAATGTAGAATTGCTTTCTTTTAATTATGCTTTGAATGATCCTCAACACAAAGATGTTTTTGATCATTATTTCAATACGATCGCGGATCCAAATCTGGCATTCACCAATTTGAATACTGCTTATTGCAAAATGGGCTTCTTTTTAAAGGTGCCGAAAAACGTAGTGATCGAAAAACCGATTCACGTTTTCTACATTTCGCAAAATCAAGAAGAAAATACTTTTTACAACACCCGTAATTTATTGATCGCGGAAGAAGGTTCTAAAATCGAGATCATCGAAAGTCATCATAATTTTGATGATACATTCGTGTTCACGAATTCTGTTACAGAGATTTTTACTTACCAAAACGCAAAAGCAGATTGGCATAAAGTTCAGAACGACAGCGATACATCATACATGATGGATCACACATTTGCGAAACAAGAACGGGATAGTTTAACAACAGTCAACACCTTTACTTTTGGTGGAAAACTAGTGCGTAATAACTTGGATTTCATTCACAACGGTGAGAATATCAATTCATTTATGAACGGAATCACGATTATTGGTGGCGATCAATTGGTCGATCACCATACGGCAGTTCATCATAAAACACCGCATTGCGAAAGTTACCAAAACTACAAAGGGATTTATAAAGACAATTCTCACGGTGTTTTCAACGGTAAAGTTTTCGTCGATAAATTGGCGCAAAAAACCAATGCCTATCAGCAGAACAACAATATTTTGTTAAATGAAGGCGCTAAAATTGATACCAAACCGCAACTAGAAATTTTCGCTGATGATGTGAAATGTTCGCATGGTTGTACCGTTGGTCAATTAAATGAAGATGCGATGTTCTATTTCCGTTCGCGCGGAATTTCGAAGAAAGAAGCGCAGGCGATGTTATTATATGCCTTTGCCAATGATGCAATTGAGAATATTGACATCGAACCACTTCGAATTAAAATTTCGAAACTTTTAGCAGAGAAGTTAGAAGTAGATATGGCTTTCGAAGATATTTATTAGGACGACTTTTCCGCCTTCCATTCCCGCTTTTTTAGTTGCTTGCTTCGACAGGCTCAGCCACCAATTAAAAAGAGCTTCATTCAAGTCGGGTCGCAGGTCAGGATTTATAAATATATTTGTTATCACCAGAAAACATTGTACATAAAAAAAGGAAATCAAATTTGATTTCCTTTTTTTTATTTTAAGTGTAGAAGAAAAGATAATTATTTATATCTACTACTTAAATCTTCTAATATGAATTAAAAGATCTACTGCTGACTATCGATACAATATAAATCACTTCATTTTCAAGAAGATAAATCAAGGAATTATTTTTGTCGATTTTACACTTTCGTAAATTATTAATGTTTGATCTAGGACAGAAAGACGGATTTTTAGAAATATTCTCTATGAGTTTTTTAGTTTTATTTTTGAAGTTCTCTACCTCTTTAATAGTCCATTTGTCAAATAGATAATCGACCGTATTTCCAAAATTTCTTTTGGCAACATCTGACCAAATGATTTCACTCATTTTTCCGCGATTTGATATAATTTTCCATTTCCTCCATTACAGATTCGTGTAAATGAGTTCTTCCTATTTTAATATCCTCCAATCCTTTATTAATACTTGCTTTCTCTTCTTCTGAAAGGTTTTCCGCCCAATCTTTTTCTTTTTTAAATAAGAGATAATCAATATAATCTGATAATTCTTCTAACAGATAATCAGGGATGTTTTTAATTTTATTCGATAATTCTTGTTGGATAATTGCTTTCATTATTTAAGTTTTTAAAAATCCTTCTAAAATCTCACACGCAGATTTTGGTAAGTTCGTTCCAGGACCGAAAATATAATCTGCCCCATTTTCATAAAGGAAATCATAATCCTGTTTTGGGATAACACCACCAACAACAATGGTGATATCATCTGCACCCAGTTTTTTCAATTCTGCCACAACTTGCGGAACCAAAAATTTATGTCCGGCCGCTAAAGAAGAAACTCCTAAAATATGAATATCATTTTCTACGGCTTGTTTGGCCACTTCTTCTGGAGTTTGGAATAGTGGAGCGACATCAACATCAAAGCCCATATCGGCAAAAGCGGTTGCTACTACTTTTGCACCTCGGTCATGACCATCTTGTCCCATTTTTACGACCATAATTCTTGGGCGTCTTCCTTCGTGTTCTTCAAACTTTTCAGTTAAGGCTAGTGCTTTCGGGAAATATTCATTCTTGCTCGCATTCATGGCGTAAACTCCTTGTATCGTTCTGATATTGGCTTTGTATCGTCCATAACTTTCTTCCATCGCATCGCTCATTTCACCAAGTGTCACTCTTCTTCTAGCCGCTTCAATGCAGATTTCTAAAAGATTTCCTTCGCCAGTTTTTGCAGATGCTTTTAAAGTTTGTAAGATTTCTGTGACTGCGTCAGCGTTTCTGTCTTCTTTTATTTGATGTAATCTTTCAATTTGTTTTCGTCGGACTTCGGAATTATCGATATCTAAAATATCCAATTCCATTTGTTTCTGCGTCGATTTAAATGAATTAACTCCAATAATAAATTCTTCGCCACTATCGATTTTAGCCTGTTTTTTGGCAGCTGCTTCTTCAATTCTCATTTTAGGAATTCCGGCTTCAATCGCTTTGGTCATTCCGCCTTCTTTCTCCACTTCATCAATAAACTTCATGGCTTCATCAATCATTTGTTGAGTAAGCGCTTCTACCAAATGACTTCCTCCCATCGGATCGACAACGTCGCAAATTCCACTTTCTTGCTGTAAAATGATTTGTGTATTTCGGGCAATTTTGGCCGAGTAATCTGTCGGTAAAGCTATCGCTTCGTCTAAAGCATTCGTATGCAAAGACTGCGTTCCACCCAAAGCAGAAGATAGTGCTTCGATGGTCGTTCTCGTAATATTATTAAAAGGTTCTTGTTCCGTTAAACTCCAACCTGAAGTTTGAGAATGAGTTCTCAAGGCTAAAGATTTCGGATTTTGTGGATTAAATGGCGTCAAGAGTTTTGCCCAAATGTATCTTGCTGCACGCATTTTAGCAATCTCCATAAAATGATTCATTCCGATCGCCCAGAAAAAAGATAAGCGTGGTGCAAAATCATCGATTTTCATTCCGGCTTTCATTCCAGTTCTTACGTATTCTAAACCGTCGGCTAAGGTATATGCCATCTCTAAAACTGGTGTCGCTCCGGCTTCTTGCATGTGGTATCCAGAAATGGAAATGGAATTAAATTTCGGAATATTTTTAGATGCATATTCGAAAATATCAGCAATGATTTTCATGGATGGAGTCGGCGGATATATATAGGTGTTCCGAACCATGAATTCTTTTAAAATATCATTCTGAATAGTGCCGGAAAGTTTTTCCTGAGAAACTCCTTGTTCTTCTGCCGCGACGATATAAAAAGCCAAAACCGGCAACACAGCGCCGTTCATGGTCATTGAAACAGAAATCTCATCTAAGGGAATTTCATTAAAAAGAATTTTCATATCCTCGACCGAATCAATGGCAACACCAGCTTTTCCAACATCACCTTCAACTCTCGGATGATCTGAATCGTAACCACGGTGGGTTGCCAAATCAAATGCAACCGACAAACCTTTTTGTCCTGCTGCTAAATTTCTCCTATAAAAGGCATTCGATTCTTCAGCTGTAGAAAATCCGGCATATTGACGAATCGTCCAAGGTTTCTGAACATACATGGTAGAATACGGTCCACGCAAAAACGGCGCGACTCCGGCAGAATATTGTTTTTCGGTCAGTATTTTTGAATCGTTTTCGGTATATGAAGATTTCATTTCCAAACCGTCTTTTTCAAAAAAGTAAGGAATTACTTCTTCTGATTTTAAAGAAAAGTCTGGATTTTGGTTTTTTATTTTTTGGCGCATTGATAGAGGCTTTATAGAAAGTAAAGTTACAAAATTCCGTCTTCTAGGAAAACCGAAATCTTGGAGCATAAAGATGCCTTACAATGAAATTTGCAAGGCTCTATTTTACTTTGTTTTTGATTCTGTTTCAGTCGTTTTTCTTTGCACCTTTACTTTTTGGTCTGCTTTATCAATTTCTTCCTTAATATTCTCTCCTGCATTTTCTAAAGCATCGCCAGTTTGTTTTGCAACAACTTCTATTTTATTTCCTACTTTCTCCGTTGTAGAATCAATTCTTTGTTTATCGAGACCCGTTATTTCTGTGGTAGTTCGATTGCCATCACTGTCAATCGTGGTAGTAACCTTTTTTTCGCAGGAAGAAAGGACAAGTGAAAGTGTAAAAGTTCCAATAATTATTTTTTTCATGAATTGTTTTTTTCTGTTGTTAAATATATAAAAATTAGCAATGTAGAAAACAAAAAACCCGCAGAAAACTGCGGGTTCATTATAAACTAAAAAGTTTAATTAGTTTGCGATATCACCATCTCCGTCAGTTGCATCTTTCATTGCATTTCCAGTAGCATCTTTTGCGTTTTCAGCAGCGTTGTCCATTTCATTAATGGTTGAATCGTTGGTAATCGGCATTGAATCATTATCAACGATAACTACTGCAGCAGTAGTGTCGATGTCAGAATCAATTGCAACGTTTTCAGTTTTTTTACAAGAGGTTAATGCAAAAGCAGCAACCGCTCCTAACATAAAAATTGTTTTTTTCATAATATAATAAGTTTGTAATTTTTTCAAAGATATTAAAATAAATTTAATCGTTAATAATTATCTTCTTCTCCTTTCATTTTCTCGGCATTTTCTGCCATAATTACGGCATCGATCATTTCCTGCAGATCACCATTCATATAAGCATCTAGATTATACATGGATTTATTGATCCTGTGATCAGTAACTCTTCCTTGCGAATAATTATAGGTCTTAATTTTAGCCGAACGGTCACCGGTAGAAACCATTGATTTTCTCTGGGCGGCAACATCACCAACTGCTTTTTGCAATTCGATGTCATATAGTTTGGTACGAAGCATTTCCATGGCTAATTCACGGTTAGCCAATTGAGAACGAGCTTGCTGACAGACAACTACCATTCCTGATGGTTTGTGCGTTAACTGAACTTTAGTTTCTACTTTATTTACGTTTTGTCCACCTGCACCACCAGATCTTGATGTTTGCATTTCGATATCAGCTGGATTTAATTCGAAATCCACTTCTTCTGCTTCAGGAAGAACTGCAACAGTAATCGCAGAAGTATGAACTCTACCTTGAGATTCTGTTTCAGGAACACGTTGTACTCGGTGAACTCCGGATTCAAATTTCATAATACCGTAGATGCCGTCGTTTCCTTCTACTCTAATGATCAATTCTTTATACCCTTTTGAAGCATCACTGGAATCCGTTATTTCATGTTTCCAACCTTTCGTTTTGAAATACATAGCATAAGCGCGATAAACATCTTCTACAAAAATTGCTGCTTCATCACCACCTGTTCCGGCACGAAGTTCTACGATAACGTTTTTATCATCAGTCGGATCTTTTGGAATCAATAGAACTTTTAGTTCTTCTTCTAAAGGTGGGATTTTGTCGAGCATTTCATATTTTTCCAACTTTGCCATTTCGACAAACTCTTTATCAGAACCGTCAGCGATAATTTCGTCGGATTCTTCAATCGTGTTTAATGCCTGCATGTATTGGTCGAACACAGTAACAATTTTTCCTAAGTCACTATATTCCTTATTCAGTGTAGAATACTTTTTTTGATCAGAAATAATTTCAGGCTGAATTATGAGGTCGGCAACTTCGTTATAACGTTGCTTAATGGCTTCTAACTTGGGTATAAGTGACTTTGACATTTCTGAATTTTTGTAGTTTGCAAAGATAAAGAAAAATCCTCACCCTGAACCTTTCTCCAGCGGAGTTGGATTTTTAATTTATTTTATCGGAACAAAAAATGAATGTTATTCTAGCCCCGATGGAAGTGAAAATCCCGCAGTCCCGACAGTCGGGACGAGGAATTGAAACGGACAGCGGGTGGGATACGAGTGAGAAGCAATAATCGTGTTGCTCCTGAACAAAAAAATCAGTTTCTAAAAAATAGAAACTGATTATATATATGTTTTTGCTTTGCGATTGCTTTTCCCGGAATTAAAGTGGGAGAGCAATGACATCAACTAGTGATGACCGTTGTGGGTGTGAAGAAATGGACCTCGACCTTTTGGATTGCTGAAGATCACTTCTGCTCCTTGTTCTGGTAAAGTTTTTCTTCTTACTTCTTCTGGATCAAAAGGTTTTGTTTTTCCGAAATATTCAGCCAATCCAGCCGTAAGCCAAAGTGGGATGACATATCCGAAGAACATAAAAATACACCAAAATCCGATAAGGAACATGATTACGAAGTAAACCGTCCAGAGGAATTGGTAGAATGGAAAGAATGATGATAACAGAACCATTGTAATAGATTTTAGGCAAAAATAGGATAAATTTCGGTTGATACAAAAGATTTATCGTTCATTTTTGTTATTTAAAGTCATTTTAAATATTAAGAGTTGGCGATTGATTCAAAAAAGTCGTTTCCTTTGTCATCTGAAATGATGAAAGCCGGGAAATTCTTAATTTCTATTTTACGAACGGCTTCCATACCAAGTTCTTCAAAATCAACAACTTCTACGGCAGTGATGTTTTCTTTCGCCAAAATTGCTGCAGGTCCGCCGATCGATCCCAAGTAAAATCCATCGTATTTGTGACATGCATTTGTAACATCTTTGCTGCGGTTTCCTTTCGCAAGCATAATCATGCTTCCGCCGTGGGACTGAAATTCATCGACATAAACATCCATTCTTCCGGCAGTTGTGGGACCGAAACTACCAGAGGCCATTCCTTCGGGAGTTTTTGCCGGACCTGCGTAATAAATCGGATGGTTTTTGAAATATTCCGGCATCGGTTGTCCGCTGTCTAAAAGTTCTTTGATTTTCGCATGTGCAATATCGCGCGCTACAATTAAAGTTCCGTTTAAACTCAAACGTGTTTTTATTGGATATTTAGAAAGTGTTTCCAGAATCTCGCTCATTGGTTGATTCAAATCAATGGTAACTGCCGCTTCTAAATGAGGTGGAGTTAAAGGTAAAAATTGTTTTGGATTAACTTCTAATTGTTCTAGGAAAATACCGTCTTTGGTAATTTTTCCTTTAATGTTTCTATCAGCAGAACAGGAAACGCCCATTCCAACCGGGCAACTTGCAGCGTGGCGGGGAAGTCGAATGACACGAACATCATGCGTTAAATATTTTCCACCAAACTGTGCTCCGATAGAACTTTCTTGGCAAATCTTCTGAACTCTTTTTTCCCACTCCAAATCACGGAAGGCTTGTCCGCCCATATTTCCTTCGGTTGGAAGATGATCGTAATAACCAGCGCTCGCTTTTTTGACGGCTGCCAAGTTCGCTTCCGCAGAAGTTCCCCCAATTACCAAAGCCAAATGATAGGGCGGACAAGCCGCTGTGCCTAAATCCATAATTCTTTCTCGAACAAATGCATCTAAAGAATTCTCATTGAGTAAGGATTTGGTTTTCTGGTAGAGAAATGTTTTGTTGGCTGAACCGCCGCCTTTGGCTAAAAACAAGAATTGATATTCGTTTCCTCTTTCGGCATAAATGTCGATTTGAGCAGGAAGATTAGAACCAGAATTCTTTTCCTCAAACATGGTTAAAGGAACGATTTGAGAATATCGCAAGTTTCTTTCTTGATACGTATTGTAAATTCCTTTCGAAATCCAAGCAGCATCTTCAACGCCAGTATAAACATCTTCTCCTTTTTTAGCCACGCAAATTGCAGTGCCTGTATCCTGGCAAGAAGGCAAAGCACCTTCAATCGCCACAGCGGCATTTTGCAAAAGATTATAAGCGACAAAACGATCGTTGTCAGTCGCTTCTGGATCGTCGATGATATTCTTTAGTTTTTGTAAATGAGAAGAGCGAAGCATAAACGAAACATCTGCTAGCGCATTTTCCGCTAATAATTCTAAACCTCTTGGATCAACCGTTAATATTTCGCGGTCGCCCAATAATTCTGTTTTTACGTATTCAGAAGTCAATTTTTTGTAGTCTGTATCGTCTGTCAGAATCGGGAAAGGTTCTTGGTAATGAAATTCCATAGTAAGGGTCAATTTTTAAAAGGGCAAAAATAGGGAAATTTTAATTTCTTAATTACGAAAGGGGCTTTTTAAAAAGAATAGTTATTGTTAGGAAAACTTAACTTTAAGTGGACGTCATGGAGACTTTTTGTTAAAAAAATCAAAGTATATCGTCAGCAATTATAGTCGTTAAGATCTCTTTCGTCAATTTAGTTTCTTGAGAAATCCTATTTGCTTGACGCTCTATTGTTGCTTCAAATATATTGCGTGCAAAGCGGCCATTTCCAAACGATTTATTTCTTTTCGAATATGCTTCCTCAAAAATGTTTTTTAATTTTTCTGTTGCGTCGTCGCTCAAATGGTATTCTGATTTTTGACAATAGCTTTGGAAAATTTCATACAGATCATTTGGATGATAATCAGGAAAGTTTATATATCGATTAAATCTGGATTTAATGCCCGGATTTGTATCGATAAAATCGTTCATTTCATCTGTATATCCAGCCATAATTAATACTAATTTATCTCGATCATTTTCCATTCTTTTTATTAAAGTTGCCACTGCTTCTTTCCCAAAATCATCATGATTTTTACCTACCAAAGCATACGCTTCATCGATAAACAACACACCGTCTAATGCAGAATCTACCGTTTTATTTACTTTAATGGCAGTTTGTCCACTATATTCTGCAATAAGACCTGATCGATCTGTTTCTACTAATTGTCCAGTCTTTAAAATATCTAGATGTTTATAGATTTTTGCTAAAATCCTAGCAACCGTTGTTTTCCCAGTTCCTGGACTTCCTGTAAAAACAACATGATAAGAAAGAGAGGTGGATTTTAGACCAGATTTTTCTCTTGTTTTTTGAACGGTTATAAAATTCATGAAGGATTTAATTTGATCTTTGACTTCATCTAGTCCAATCAAAGCATTAAGTTCACTAATAACATCTTCCAAAGTTTCATTTTGTTCTACGCAGCTTGGTTTCTCACTACTTACATCCTGTCTGAGGTCTTTGTAATTTGTACTTGGTTTGTGTGTTAGATCATAAACTTTTAACAAAAGTTCTTTTTCACGATCTGTCACGGTGTTGTCTGCTTTCGAAATTATATTAGCAAAACGGAATAAGAGAGTAGCATATTCTCCAAACAAAGGATCATCAATAGATTGCAAAAGTGACGGTAGCGCCAAGCTCTCATCTTGTTGAACACTTGAACCAACGTCTTGAGATTGTTTTGAAAGAAGCGCTTTCAAAGGATTGCCTTTTGAATTAATTTCTTGGAGTGATTTTATAAAATCATCATATATTCCAAGATCATATGCTTTTTTTATAGTTTCATAATCTGCATTGAGGGTTTGCTCAGCCGCATCTTGAGATAAACTACCCGCTACTAGAGTCAGGCCAATTCCTATCAAATTATTACTTAATAGGTTTTCGTCAGAAACATAATGAGCAACCTTTATTAAATCATAAATAACCCAATATTTGATTGCAGTCTTTAGGTCTTCATTAACTCCTATCGCGTTAAAATAACTCAAAATAATTTTATCATTTTGAAGTTTAGTAAGAAGAGTATAAATAGATGGTGATAACTCTTTTAAAAGTTTATAATACTCTTGTGAAAATTCGTTTGTCGTCAATATTGTAGATTTTCGATTTAAAATTATATTTTGAATTTTATTTCTTTCAGAATCTGTCTTATTAAATTTACCTTCCAATGCATTGCAGTGATATTCAAATTTTGAAGCAAATGAACTGGCTGCATCTGTGTTGCTAATTTGATATTTGAGATAAAGTGATGGAAAATTAATCTCACTATATGCAAGTACTGCGTGTCTCGGATTATAGGTGTATCGTTTATCGGGCCTTCCGTTTTTATTTACATACTGATAGGTGTAATTGAGAACGATACTGTCACTAGGCACTTCCTGTTCCTCAATAAAACGGGTTTTATATTCCTGAATAATAATTGTGGTAAGAGAGATTATTTCAAATTTTGTTGGTTCAGAAGCTTTGATTACAAATTTTGGATATAAATAATAGGAATATCCATGATCATCTTTCAAAATCGGAATTTCATAATCAGATTTAATAAACGCAAAAATTCCAGTATAAAATTCAATTTCTTTTCTCCCAATTAATATCGTTGCAGAAGATTTCTTTTCATGATTTGCAGATGAATTAGAAATTAGCCACTTTTTTTCTGAAGAAATAAGATTCTCAAAACTATCACATAAATCTTTAAAGGAATCTTTTTCAAAGTTAGTTAATTCCTCATCTGCATTAAACTGAACAGCATTTAATTGGTCTTCTAAATCAGTGAGTTCTTTTTTATATTTTACTAAACTTTCTCTATATTTTGGTCGATCTCTTTTAGAAATTTTATCGTTTAATGCTTTTATTATTATTTCCTTTTCATTGGCTTTCTTATTTAATTCCAAGCAAGAAATATAACTTTTTAGTATTTTTTGCTTCACAAGGTCTTTAGTGACGTTTATTTCATTATTAGCGGATTTAATTTCAGAAAGAAACTGTCTTTCAATATTTTTCGCCAACTTTTTATCACTCGAATCGAAGAGTGAATTGAGCAATAAATATATTCCCACAATACAAATCAACCCTATTACAAAACTCAATAAAGGAAATTCAAAATTTCCAATAAATAGCATCAGTACTAAAATGCATAAAGCTATAAGGAAAATACCACCAGCACTTGTTTGGTTTTTGTCATGTAAATTAGTGCCCCGTGAGGCAAATTGCTTATTCTTAGAATTTTGGGTTCCTCCAATTCTCTGCCGATTGTAGATTCCAGTCCCTGGTATTCCAGTGTTTATGTAATCTTCCCCTCTTTAGGCACACTCAAAAGTAGAGTTTTTTGTTAATATTTTATTGTTGTCGTTGTTGAAATTTTGTTGGAATGTGGGAAACTCATTTGCGTTATTTTGATTGAGTTTTCCATATTTCAATAAAAAA